>CBFGQI010000110.1:0-17477 GCA_965650885.1 uncultured Oxalobacteraceae bacterium | reverse complement strand
TGCCAGGCTGTCCTGCCAACCGTGGCGCAATGCGTGACGAACCCTTCCCAGGCGGGCTGCCAGGTGGTCTTGCCGCCGCTGTCCCAGTGCCTGGCGACGCCGACCCTGGCGGGCTGCCAGGTGGTGCTGCCGCCGCTGTCCCAGTGCGTGGCGACTCCGGCCCTGGCGGGCTGCCAGGCCGTGCTGCCGGCGCTGTCGCAGTGCGTGGCAACGCCATCGCTGGCCGGCTGCCAGGTGGTACTGCCGCCGTTGTCGCAGTGCGTGGCGACGCCTTCGCTGGCGGGCTGCCAGGCGGTGCTGCCGCCGCTGTCGCAATGCGTGGCGCTGCCGTCGCAGGCCGGCTGCCAGGCAGTGCTGCCGACCTTTGACCAATGCGTGTCGTCGCCGGCACTGGCCGGCTGCTCGGTGGTACTGCCTTCGTTCAGCCAGTGCGTGGCTTCGCCCGTCCTGGCAGGCTGCCAGGCGGTGTTGCCGACGCTGACCCAGTGCGCGGCCAATCCTGCCTTGGCCGGCTGCTCCGCCGTCTTGCCGGCGCCCGACTTGTGCACGGTGAATCCGAACCTGGCCGCTTGCCAGATCCTGTTGCCACCCACCGAAAGCGAGCCGGTCAAGCCGGTGCAGCAGGCGGTCAACGAGGTGGTCAAGGAAGTCAATACCGTGACGGAAAAGGCCAAGCAGGCCGACGCCGCGACGGGTGGCTCGTCGACCGGCGGCGTTGCCGCATTGTCCAGTTCACCGGACGATGACAAAAAGAAGACCGCTGGCGACAGCGTGGCGAAGCAAGAGGAAAAAGCTGAGGTGACCAAGTATGAACCTGTTAAGAAAATGTACTGCAACTAAGTTCGCGGCCCAGGGCGTGCTGCTGTTCGCCCTGTGGGCGATGGCCGCCCTGGCGCTGGCGGCGCCGGTTGCCGGCAAGGTGGTGCACCTGAGCGGCCCGCTGTTCGCGAAAAAAGCCAATGGCGTGGTCAAGGCCCTGTCCGTGAAATCGGAAGTGGAGAACGGCGACACGCTGGTGACGGAGAAGAACACCTACGCCATGGTGCGCTTCATCGACAACAGCGAGATCACGCTCAAGCCCGGCAGCACGATGACGATCGAAAATTTCAGCTTCGACAACGACAAGCAGGACGGCGACCAGGCCAGCTTCAAGCTGGTGAAGGGGGGCTTGCGCTCGGTCACCGGCCTGCTGGGCAAGCGCAGCAAGGAGAAATTCGAGCTGAAGACGCCATCGGCCACCATCGGCATCCGCGGCACCACCTTCATTGCCGAGTACGTGGACGAGGCGCCGGAACAGAAGCTGGCGGCGGCACGGGCCTTCCTGCTGGCCAGCACCGCCGCCCTGCCGGTCGCCAGCGATGCCGGCCCGATCGCGCCGCCGGTGCTGCTGGCCCAGCTTAACCTGCCGGTGCCGGGCGCGCTGCCCGCCGCCCCGGCCCATCCGCCGGCGGCCACGCCGCCTGCGGCCCAATCCAATCCGCCGCTGCCGGGCAAGATACCGGTGGCCAGCGCACCGACGGGCGAGCGCCCGCCTGGGCTGTATGTGCAAGTCCTGGACGGCATGATCCAGTTGACGAACAAGGGCGGCGCCCAGACGTTCAATGCCGGCCAGTTCGGCTTTGTCCCCAACTTCAACCTGCCGCCCATCGTGGTGCCGCAAAATCCGGGCTTGAAATTCACGCCGCCGCCGATTTTCAATAGCAGCGCAGGCGGCCAGCCTGGCAGCCGGCCGGACAGTGCCGCCAGCGTCGACTGCGTGGTACGCTGAAAAAAGCGCTTGACCTTCCCATCATGGGATACTTGATACTGGTCGCCAGAACCTAGGCGAGGAGTATCCCATGAGTCAATTCCAGCAAACCGTCCGTATCGAGGGCATGAGTTGCGCATCCTGCGTGCGCCGCGTCGAAAAGGCGCTGGCCACGGTGCCGGGTGTGGCGCATGCCGCCGTCAATCTTGCCACCGAGACAGCGCGCGTCGATTCCGATGCGCCGCTGGACTTTTCCGCCCTGCAGCAAGCCATCGGCAAGGCCGGCTATGCGGCCAGCGAGGTCGCGGCCCCCGCCGCCGAGTCCGCGCCGCGCATTCCCGAAGGCTTGGCGGTCTTCCTGTCCGCCGCGCTGTCGCTGCCGCTGGTGGTGCCGATGGTGTCCGACTGGTTCGGCGCCCACCTGATGCTGCCATTCTGGCTGCAATGGCTGCTGGCGACGCCGGTGCAATTCGTGTTCGGTGCACGCTTTTACCGTGCCGGCTGGAAGGCGCTGAAAGCGCGTGCCGGCAATATGGACTTGCTGGTGGCGCTGGGCACGTCGGCCGCGTATGGCTTGAGCGTGTACCTGGCGCTGGGGCGGGGCATGGCGCACCTGTATTTTGAAGCCTCGGCCGTGGTGCTGACGCTGGTCTTGCTGGGCAAGTGGCTGGAGGCGCGGGCCAAGCGGCAGACCGCCTCGGCGATCCGCGCGCTGCAGGATTTGCGGCCGGTGACGGCGCGCGTGCGGCGTGAGGGCGAATCGGATGCCGACCTGCCGATCGGGCAGGTGCGGGTGGGCGATATCGTGGTGATCCGCGCCGGCGAACGTGTGGCCGTCGATGGCGAGGTGGTGGACGGCGCCAGCCACGTCGACGAATCGCTGATTACCGGCGAGAGCCTGCCGGTGGCCAAGCATGCCGGCGACAAAGTGACCGGCGGCGCCATCAACGGCGAAGGTTTGCTGCTGGTGCGCACCAGTGCGACCGGCGCCGAGACCATGCTGTCGCGCATCATCCGCCTGGTCGAGGATGCGCAATCGGCCAAGGCGCCGGTGCAAAAGCTGGTCGACCAGGTGGCGGCGGTCTTCGTGCCGGTGGTGCTGGCGATCGCCGGCCTGACCTTGCTGGGCTGGTGGCTGGCGACGGGCGACATCGAGCAAGCGGTGATCAATGCGGTGGTGGTGATGGTGATTGCCTGTCCCTGTGCGCTGGGGCTGGCCACGCCCACCGCCATCATGGCCGGTACCGGCATCGCGGCGCGGCACGGGATCCTGATCAAGGATGCCGAGGCGCTGGAAATGGCGCGCCAGGTCGATACGGTGGTATTCGACAAGACCGGCACCTTGACGCAAGGCAAGCCTGTGCTGGCGCAACTGCTGCCGCACGGTGTGCCGGCCGCCCGCGCGCTGCAGCTGGCGGCCGCCATCCAGCGCGGCAGCGAGCACTCGCTGGCGCGGGCCGTGCTCGACGCCGAAGCGGCCGCGCCGGCGCAGGACGCGGCTGCGCTGCCGCCACTGACGGCGGGCGCGGTGACGACACTGCCTGGACGGGGATTGGCGGCGACGGTCGATGGCGCCGGGCTGCTGCTGGGCAGCGGACGGCTGATGGCCGAGCGCGGCGTGGACCTGACGCCGCTGCAGCAGCGCGCCACGGAACTGGAAGCGGCCGGCCACACGATCTCCTGGCTGGCCGAGGCGGACAGCAACCGGCTGCTGGGCATGCTGGCCTTCGCCGACCAGTCCAAGCAGCATGCCCGCGCGGCCATCGAGCGCCTGCATGCGCGCGGCATCGCCACCGTCATGCTGACCGGCGACAACCACGGCAGTGCGCAAGCCGTGGCGCAACACCTGGGCATCGGCAGCGTGGAAGCGAACCTGCTGCCGGCCGGCAAGACCACCGTCATCGCCAGGCTGAAAGCGGAAGGCAAGCGCGTCGCGATGGTCGGCGACGGCATCAACGACGCACCGGCGCTGGCGGCGGCCCACGTTGGCATCGCCATGGCCACCGGGACCGACGTCGCCATGAATGCCGCCGGCATCACGCTGATGCGCGGCGAACCGCTGCTGGTGGCCGACGCGATCGACATTTCGCACCGCACTTTCAGCAAGATTCGGCAGAACCTGTTCTGGGCCTTCATCTACAATGTGGCAGGGATTCCGCTGGCCGCATTGGGCGTGCTCAATCCCTTGCTGGCCGGGGCCGCGATGGCATTCAGTTCGGTCAGCGTGATCAGCAATGCGCTGTTGCTGCGCCGCTGGCAACCTTCGAAGGAGTGAGTGATGAATATCGGACAAGCTGCCACCGCCTCCGGCGTCAGCGCGAAAATGATACGCTACTACGAAAGCATCGGCCTGGTGCGCGAAACGGCGCGCACCGAAAGCGGCTACCGGATCTATGGCCAGAGCGACCTGCATACGCTGCGCTTCATCAAGCGTGCCCGCAACCTGGGCTTTTCGCTGGAACAGATCGGCGACCTGCTGTCGCTGTGGCAGGATACCGGCCGTGCCAGCGCGGACGTCAAGACCATCGCCATGTCGCACGTGGACGAACTGAACCAGCGCATCGTGGAGCTGACCGAAATGCGCGACACGCTGGCCAGCCTGGCGCGCAACTGCCACGGCGACGACCGTCCCGATTGCCCGATCCTGCAGACGCTGGGTTCAGCGCAGGAACATGTACACGGTGAGCACTGCGCCCACCAGCACGACAAAGATGCGCATCAGCTGCGGGGGCAGGCGGTAGATCAGCCACGATCCCAGAAGGCCGCCCGCAATACCTCCCGCGCATAAGGCCAGCGCGGCCGCCCAGCTGATCATGCCGGAAAAAGCGAAGATCAGGGTGGCGGACGCGTTCATGGCCATCGCCAGCATGTTCTTGGTGGCGGTGGCGGCGCGGATCTGCTGGCCGGCGATGGTCAGCGCAGCCAGCATCAGGAAGCCGATCCCGCCGCCGAAGTAGCCGCCGTAAATCGCGATGCAGGTCTGCACCACCGCCAGCATCCACTTCGGCATGCTGGATGCGGCCTGGATCGGCTGGCGGCGGAAAGCGCCCCAGGCGAACATGCCGGTGGCAAACAGGATCAGCCAGGGCACCAGCCTGGCGAAAAAGGTCGGCGGCGTGATCCACAACAGGATGGCGCCGGCGATGCCGCCTAGGAAGCTGATCGCGACCAACTGGTTGAACGTCAGCCCGCTGACGCCTTCCGCCATCTTGCGCCCGGCGATGGCGGAGGTGGCCTGGGCCGGGAACATGGCGACGGTCGACGTCATGTTCGCCGCCACCGGGTTCAGTCCCGCCAGCAGCAGGGCGGGGAAGGTAATGAAGGAACCGCCGCCGGCCAACGCATTCTGCGTGCCGGCAAAAAGGCCCGCTGCGGCAAGCAGCAAAATGGTGTGGATCTCAGGCATCGGACCATTATAGCGGTGTTGCCCGGAGCTTGCCCGCAGGCAGCGCCGTGCCGTGGCCGGCCCTCATTTCCACAACGGGCAGCGGCTTTCCGCCCTGGTGGTAAAGGCCTGTGCGCCCGGGATGGTCTGTACCAGCTTGTAGTAATCCCAGGGGTATGCCGATTCGGCCGGACGCTTCACCCGCAACAGGTACATGTCGTGCACCATGCGCCCGTCCGGCCGCACCATGCCGTTTGAGGCGAACATGTCGTTGATCGCCGTGCTTTTCAGGTAAGCCAGCACTTTCTCCGCCCTGTCGGTACCGGTCGCCTTCACCGCGCGCAGGTATTGCGCGGTGGCGGAGTAGTCGCCCGCCTGGAGCATGGTGGGCATGCGCTTCATGCGCGAAAAATAGCGCCGGGCCCATGCGCGGCTGGCCGGCGTAAGGTCCCAATACCAGCCGTCGGTGACGTACATGTCCTGTGTCAGCTTCAGGCCCAGAGCATGGATGTCGCTGATGAAGATCGCCATGCCGGCCAGTTGCATCGTCCTGCCGGTACCGAATTCATTGGCTGCCTTGATCGCATTGATGGTGTCGTTGCCCGCGCTGATCAGGCCGAGGATCTGCGCGCCGGAGGCCTGGGCCTGCATCAGGTAGGACGAAAAGTCCGGCGTGGAAAGCGGGAACTTGACGCTGCCGACGACTTTGCCGTTGGCATGCTCGACGATGGCGCTGGCATCCTTCTGCATCTGCGTGCCGTAGGCGTAATCCACCGTCAGGAAGAACCAGTTGCGTCCACCCTGCCTGACCACGGCGGCGCCGGTGCCGCGTGCCAGGGCGACCGTATCGAACACATAATGGATGGTGTAGGGTGAGCATTCCTCGTTGGTCAGCCGCGTACTGCCGCTGCCGACGGCGAAAAACACGCGCTGCTTTTCGGCCGCCACCTTGGCGATGGCCAGGTTGACGCCGGAATTGGTGCCGCCCAGCAGCACGTCGACGCCCTCGCGGTCGAACCATTCGCGCGCTTTGGTGGCGGCGAGATCGGCCTTGTTCTGGTGGTCCGCCACCAGCAGCTCGACGCGCCTGCCGTGCACGGCGCCGCCGGCATCGGCGATCGCCATGCGGATCGCCTCGACGCCGCCGGGGCCGTCGATATCGGCGTAGACGCCGGACAGATCGGTCAGGAAGCCGACCCTGATGGCCCCGTCCGAAACCTGCGCCGGCGCGGCAAACGACGTGGCAAGGCTCGCCGCCGCCAGCATGGCCCTTGCCCCGTACCGTCCTGCGCTCATTGGAATGCCAGCAATTCCTTGAGGCCGGTCTGGCGCGCATAAGCCATCGGCGTCATGCCGCAGAACAGCCGGAAGCGTCGCGTGAAGTAGCTTTGGTCGTCATAGCCGACCAGGTCGGCCACCCGCGACAGCGGCCAGGTGCCGGCGCGTATCAGGTCCTGCGCTCGCTGCATGCGGCATTGTTCGAGGTAAGCCATGGCTGTGATGCCGGCGCTGGCGCGGAACATGCGCGCAAAGTGGAAGCGGCTGACGTTGGCGATGCCCGCCAGCGCGGCGAGGTCGATCGGCTCGTGCAAATGGGCCTGGATGAAATCCTTGACGCGTTGCAGCGTTGCCGGCTGCAGCCCGGACGGCAAGCGCTGCGGGCGGCGCTGTTCGGCGCCGAAACGCTGCACCATATGGCAGGCCAGGGCGTGCGACAGGCATTGGGTGATGTATTCCTGCGCCGGGTGGCTTGGCGCGCGCAACTCGTCCAGCATGAGCAAGCCGATGCGTTCGATGAAGGGATCGCGGCCGCCGAAGCAATTGATGAGTTCGATCAGGGGGCTGGGCGACGCGAGGGTCGCTTCCGCTGCCTCGCGCAACAGGTGGGTCGGGATGCGGGTGATCAGGATGGCCCCCGGCTTGTCCCACGACCAGCGCGACTCCATGCCGCGCGGGTGCACGGTGACATTGCCGGCGCTGACGGTTGCCGAGTGGGTTTTGCCATCCCTGGACTGGGTCAGGCGCACCACGCCGGAGGTGCGCATGGCGATCACGTCATGGTCCAGCTCAGGCGAGGTGACATGGCCGCCGCCATGCCAGTTATGCCAGTTGAGGACCACGCCGCCCCAGGAAGGCCGGTTGACGCTGGTGGCGGTCGGTTCGGGCGTCAGGTGCGTTGTAAGACTGCTAAGCATAGTGCCTCCCCAACGGCTGCAGCAAGGATGTACCAAAAGTGGGCAAGAACGTACCACGCAGTAAATGGATACTGATAGACAATTATAGACAATTGTTTATCAGGAGTGACCAATGAAAAAATCGATGACTTTCACCCTTGCCTGCGCGCTCGGCCTGGTGGGGCAGGCGGCACACGCCAGTCCCGAATTGGCAAAGGCGAAAAACTGCATGGCCTGCCATGCGGCGGCCACCAAGCTGGTTGGTCCCTCTTTCAAGGACATCGCGGGCAAATATGGCGCCGATGCCGGCGCCGAGGGCAAGCTGCTGACCAAAGTGCAGAAGGGCAGCAGCGGCGTGTGGGGGCCGGTACCCATGCCGGCCAATCCCCAGCTGAGCGAGGCCGACGCCCGCACCCTGGTCAAATGGATCCTGTCGCAGAAATAAAGGCCGCTTAAGCCGCCTTGTCGCGCGCCGCCGCGCCGCGGACAGCGGCGATGGTTTCGGCGATCAGCGCGGTGGCGCGTTCCGCGTCGGCGATCGAGCGCGCCAGGCGCCCGTCGGCGAATTCGTCGTATTCGATGGCGGCGCTGTAGGCATCGGTCACGCCCAGGTAGCGGAACACGCTGCGCACCGACGCTTCGACGTGGTTGACGGCCTCCAGCCGCTGGCCGGGCCCGTAGCCGTAGTCGCCGCGCGAGGACAGGATCACCAGCTGTTTTCCCATGCCAGCCAGCAGCGGCCAGTACGGCTCGCCTGGACGTGCGCGGTCGAAGCCGAACGTGCGCCCGACGCGCACGATGTTGTCGAGCCAGGCCTTGAATTGCGCCGGCGGACCGAAGTTATACATCGGCACGCCCGCGACGATGATGTCGGCCCGCAGCACTTCATCGACCAGCGCATCGCTTGGCGCCAGGACGTCCGCCATCCACGGCTCGCGCGCCGCCGGCGGCGTGAAGGCGGCATGCACCCAGCCGCCCGTCACGGGCGAGGGCGGCTGTGCGCCGACGTCGCGATAGATGATTTCAATACTTCCATCGAGTTGCCGGTAGCGCTCCAGGAAGCGCGCGGTCAGGCGCCGCGTGTGCGAGCCATGGGGCTGTTCTCCGGAGCGCCCGGGGCGCGCGCTGGAATCGATATGCAGGATCGTGGTCATGTGTCTCTCCGGTGGGTTGCGATGGCTGCACTGTGCACCCGCAGGCGAACGGCGACAAACGATTATTTCCTGACGGATGGATGAATGGAATTCATGTATAGTGGGTGCCATGAAACGCCGCCTGCCATCCCTGTCCGCCTTGCGCAGCTTCGAAGCCGCGGCGCGCCTGCAGAGCTTCAAGCTGGCCGCGGAAGAGCTTTCAGTCAGCGCGACCTCGATCAGCCACCAGGTGCGTGCGCTGGAGGAAGCGCTGGCGCTGCGCCTGTTCCTGCGCAAGACGCGCGCCGTCGAGTTGACGCCCGAGGGCCGCATCCTGTTGCAGGCCACCGGCAGCGGCTTCGACGCCATTGCGGCCGGTGTGGAACGGCTGCGGCGCGAGCGGCGCCGGACAGTCACCTTGTCCACCACGCCCGCTTTTGCCGCGCGCTGGCTGGTGCCGCGCCTGGCGGCTTTTAATGCCGACCATCCCGACATCGCGCTGAACGTCCTGGCCAGCAACAGGCCGGTCGACCTGGCCGCTGGCGCGGCCGACCTGGCAGTGCGCGGCGGCGCCGGCCATTTCGCCGGCCTGCATGCGCAGCGCCTGATGCACGCCAGCTTCGCGCCGGTGGCCAGCCCGCGCCTGAAGCTGCGCAAGACCGGCGACGTGGCGCGCCACCCCCTCATCCACTTTGACTGGCAGCGCGGCTTCAAAGGCGCCCTGACCTGGGAGAAATGGGCCAGGGCAGCCGGCGTGGCGCTGGACACCGATTGCGGCATGCGCTTTTCGGAAGAAACCCATGCCGTGCAGGCTGCCATTGCCGGCCAGGGCGTCGTGCTGACGGCCTTGCCGCTGGTGCGCGAGGAGATTGCGATGGGGTTGCTGGAAGCGCCGGTGGGGCCCGTGCTCGGCGGATTCGACTTTTACGTGGTGCGGCCGGAGAGCGGCGAGGCGCGCCCAGACGTGCGCGCCGTCGAGGAGTGGCTGCTGGCGCAGGCCGGGGCTTGACCGGCGCGGTGGCGCTCAGGCCAGGCCGAACGATTTCCTCAGGCTCGCATCGACGGGGCCGGCCGGCATGAAGCGGCGCAATTTGCTCAACAGGGAAGCCTGGCCCGCCGGCGTGCGCCGCATACGCCACGGCCCCAGCGCGGCGTCGACGATTGCTTGCGCCACGCCATCGGGCTGCGGCGCAGCGTTGACGCTGCCGGCGACCGCAGCGGCCGAAAGGCCGCGCTCGCGTTCATATGCCGGCAGGTGGGATTGGGCATGCGGCGCATTGGCGTCCAGGCTGGTCCTGGTAAAAGACGGTTCGACCAGCGTCACGCGGATGCCGAATTGGCGCACTTCGTGGTCCAGTGTTTCCGACAGCCCTTCCACCGCATGCTTGGATGCCGCATACAGCCCCATATACGGGGCCGGAAGGAAACCGAGCACGGAACTGACGTTGACGATGCGTCCCGAGCGCTGCGTGCGCATGTGCGGCAGGACTGCCCGCGCCGTGCGCAGGACGCCGAACAGGTTGGTGTCGAACAAGGCGCCGGCTTCCTCTACCGTGGTTTCTTCGACCGCCCCGACCAGCATCACACCGGCATTGTTGACGAGTACGTCAATACGGCCGGCGCGCGCGACGATGGCTTGCATGGCATGGTGGACCGATGCGTCGTCGCGCACGTCCATCTCGACCAGTTCGACGCCGGGCACGGGAGGCGCCTTGGCGAGGCTGCGGACGGTGCCGAATACTTTGCAACCACGCAGGGCAAATTGCTGCGCGGCCGCACGGCCGATACCGGACGAGACGCCAGTTACCACTACGATTGATGTCGACATGTTTTTTCCTTTCAAATGAATTCAGGCTGTGCCGGTGCCGGCGACTGGAAGGGGGGCGATGTTTTCCTGCGACCGCCCGGCATGCAGGCTGCCGCCGCCGGCATCGATCCTGAACCAGATGGCATACATGGCGGGCAGGAACACCAGCGTCAGGACGGTCCCGGCCAGGGTGCCGCCGATCAGCGTGTAGGCGAGCGTGCCCCAGAACACCGAGTGGGTGAGCGGGATGAAGGCCAGGATCGCCGCCAGGGCCGTCAGGATGACCGGGCGGGCACGCTGCACGGTTGCTTCGACCACGGCCGTCAAGGGATCCAGGCCGGCTTGTTTGTTGTCGTGGATCTGGCCGATCAGGATCAGCGTGTTGCGCATCAGGATGCCGGACAACGCGATCAGGCCCACCAGGGCGTTGATGCCGAAGGGCTGGCGGAACAGGATCAGGGTCGGCACCACGCCGATCAAGCCCAGGGGACTGGTCAGGAACACCATGACCATCGCCGAGATCGAGCGCACCTGGAAAATGATGATGAGCAGGGTGATCGCCAGCATGATGGGGAACAGCGGCAGCATTGCGGCGGTCGCCTTGCCCGACTCCTCGATGGAGCCGGCCTGTTCGATGCGGTAGCCGGCCGGCAGGTTGTCGACGATGGGCTGCAACTGCCTGCTGATGGCGGCGGATACGTCCGGCGGCTGCAAGCCTTCGGCGATATCGCCGCGCACCGTGATGGTCGGCACCCGGTCGCGCCGGCGCATCACAGGCTCCTCGGCGCGCACTTCGACCTTGCCCACCTGGGACAGCGGGATGCGCTGGCCATTGCTGCCGGCCAGGGTGAAGTCGGCGACCCTGGCCGGATCGAGGCGGACGTCGCCGGCGGCACGGGCCACCACCTGCACAGTGCGGATATCTTCGCGCACGGTGGTGACCGGCACGCCGGTGAGGAAGAATTGCAGCTGCTGCGCCACCGCGCTGGAGCTCAGCCCCACCGCCTGCAGGCGGTCCTGCTGGAGCGTGAAGTGCAGCGACGGCGTGCGTGCGCCCCAGTCGGTGTTCACGGTGCGCATCATTGGACTGGCATCCATCACATTCTGCACGTCGACAGCAATCTCGCGCAGCTTGGCCGGGTCCGGGCCGGTGACCCGGTAGGCCACCGGGAAGGGCGAGTAGGGGCCGAACACGAGCTGGGTGACGCGCACCCGCGCCTCCGGTGCCAAACCCTCGGCAATCGCCTGGCGCAAGCGCTGCTTCAGCGCTTCGCGCTGCCCCTGGCTTTCTGTGCGCACGACGATCTTGGCGAAGGAAGGATCCGGCAGCTCCGGCCCCATCGCCAGGTAGAAGCGCGGCGCGCCCTGGCCGATATAAGCGGTGACGATCTGGGCTTCCTGCTGCCGGGACAGCCAGGCTTCCACCTTGGCCGTGGCGGTGCTGGTCGCGGCGATGGAGCTGCCATACGGCATCTGCACCTCGACCAGCACTTCGGGACGGTCGGAGATGGGGAAGAACTGCTTCTTGACCACGGCCATGCCCAGCACGGCGGCCACGAACAGGCCCACCACCGAGCCGGCCACCAGCCATTTGCGCGCGATGATGCGCTGAAGCGCCTGGCGGAAGCGGTTGTAGCGCGGGGTGTCGTACAGCGCGGCATGGCCGCCCGGCACCACCTTGAGGTCGGGCAGCAGTTTGACGCCAAGGTAAGGCGTGAATACGACAGCGACTACCCAGGAGGCGATGAGGGCTATGCCGACGATCCAGAACATATTGCTGGTGTACTCGCCGGCGGTGGAGCGTGCAAAGCCATTGGGCATGAAGCCGACAGCGGTGACCAGGGTACCCGAGAGCATGGGGGCCGCCGTATGGCTCCAGGCGTAGGCGGAGGCAGCGATGCGGCTGTAGCCTTCCTCCATCTTCACCACCATCATTTCAATGGCGATGATGGCATCGTCCACCAGCAAGCCCAGGCCCAGGATCAGGGAGCCGAGCGTGATGCGGTCGAAATTCTTGCCGGTGGCCGCCATCACGACAAACACCGTGGCCAGGGTAAGCGGAACCGCGGCGGCCACCACGATGCCGACGCGCCAGCCCATGCTCAGGAAGCACACCACCATGACCACCAGCAGCGCGGCGAAGAATTTCACCATGAATTCGTCCACCGCCGCGCTGATGTTGACTGCCTGGTCGGTGATCCTGTCCAGGCTCATACCCAGCGGCAGGCCGGCATTGATGGCGCCGACTTCCTGTTCGAGCGCCTTGCCCAGGTCGAGGCCATTCCAGCCATCGCGCATGACGACGCCAAGCAGCAGCGCGGGTTCGCCGCCGTGGCGGATCATGAACGTGGCGGGATCCTCATAGCCGCGTTTCACCGTGGCGATATCCGACAGTTTCAGCGTGCGGCCCTGCGCCACCACTGGAGTGGCGCGGATCTTCTCCAATTCGTCGAAGGCCCCGTCGAGGCGGACGAAGACTTGCGGCCCCCTGGTTTCCACTGCGCCGGCTGGCGTCAAGGCATTCTGGCCATTGAGCGCTGAGAACACGTCCTGCGGGCTGACGCCCAGCGTTGCCAGGCGCTCATGCGAAAACTCCACGAAGATGCGTTCGGACTGTTCGCCGATGATATTCACCTTCTTCACGCCGGGCACGCGCAGCAGGCGCTGGCGCAGCGTTTCCGCATCGCGGACCAGTGCGCGCTGCGGTTCGCCTTTGGCTTTCAGCGCATACAGGGCGAAGGTGACGTCCGCGTATTCGTCATTGACCATCGGTCCGATCACACCAGGCGGCAGGTTGCCGGCCTCGTCGCCGACCTTCTTGCGTGCCTGGTAGAACTCGCCCTGGACTTCCGAAGGCGGGGTGGAGTCGAGCAAGGTCAGGGTGGTGAAGGCCAGGCCCGGGCGGGTATAGGTTTCCGAGCGGTCGTAATAGCGCAGCTCCTGCAAGCGCTTTTCGATCTTCTCGGCGACCTGGTCCTGCATCTCTTGCGCCGACGCGCCGGGCCAGGCCGTCACGACGGTCATCACCTTGACGGTAAAGGCGGGATCTTCCGCCCGTCCCAGCTTGAAGAAGGCGATGACGCCGGCCAGGGAAACCAGGCAGATCAGGAATAGCGTGACGGAGCGCTCGCGCACGGCCAGCGCCGACAGATTGAAACGTCCCGCGCTCATGGCCGCCCTCCGTTGGCTGCGCCGCTGCCGGCGGCCGGGCCGGCCAGGCGCACTTGTTCGCCTTCGCGCAGCAGGTGCGCCCCAAGCGCGACGATACGTTCGCCTTGCTTGAGCTGACCGCTGATGCGCGCGCTTTCGTCGTCCAGGCGCGTGACGGTCACCGGGCGCCACGCCACCTTGGCCGGTTCGCCCGCGATCACCCACACGCCGGGTCCCTTGCCGGCGTCATGCAGCGCGCCGATCGGGATTTCCAACCCGGCATGGGTGTCGGCCTTCGCCTCCGGCAGCTGGATGGTGACGGTCGCCCCGAGCGGTGCATATGCCAGCTCCCCCTCCAGCACGAAGCGCGCTTCGAAGGTGCGGGTCTGGCGGTCCGCACTGTCGGCGAGCTGCCGGAGCCGGGCCGGCACGCTGACGCCTTCCTTGCCGAACAGTGAAGCCTGGCCGATAGTGCCGGGCGCGGGCCGCAAGGTTTCCGGCAGCTGGATCGCACCTTCGCGCTGGCCCGCATGCGCTACCCGCACCACGGCTTGTCCGGCGCCGACCACCTGGCCCGGTTCCGCCAGCGTTTCCACGACAATGCCGTCGGCGTCCGCCAGCAGTTCCGCGTACCGGCTGGCATTCAGGGCCACTTCGGCCTGGGCCTCCGCTGCCCTCAGCTGGGCTTTGGCGGCATCGGCGGCAGCCTTGGCCTGGTCGTAGGCGGAGGCTGAAACCGCGCCGGTGCCGCGCAAGTTGCGGTAGCGCAGCTCGTCGTCCGCGGTTTGCTGCGCCCGGGCGCGGGCGGCGGCAACCGCTTCCTGCTGCGCATGCACGGCCAGCTTCAGGTCCGCAGGGTCGAGGCGCATGAGCACCTGGCCGCGCTTGACGCTCTGTCCCGTATCCACGCGCCGTTCCAGCACCTTGCCGGCAACGCGGAAACCGAGGTCGCTTTGCACCCGCGCGGCGACGGTGCCGGTGAACGAGCGCGCGGCGGAAGCCGCGTCGCGCACGACGGCGGCACGCACCAGCGGCACGGCGCTGCGCGGGTCGGATGGCGTCTTGTCGCCGCAAGCGGCCAGCGCGAGCGGCAATGCTGAGAGGAGTGCAGGAAGCAGGAGATGGCGGCGCATAGAAATCCCATTGGAAGAACCAGACAGGATTTCATTTTGGATCTAGTGACCAAATAAGTCAATAGTCACATATACATGCGAAAGGATTAGGGCGACAGGCTGCGCAGTACCAGGCTGGCCAACTTGGCAGGCGCTTCTTCCGTGGAGTCGAAACTGTACTGCAGCAGCAACGGGTTGAGGTAAGGGCGCATCACCAGGCAGATCGCGGCGGTGGTCTCGTCGAGCGGGGTCTTGCGCTCAAACTCACCGTTTTCGCGGCCCAGGCGCAGGATTTCCAGCACCATGGCCTGGATGCGCTGCTCATAGACGCGCACCACGTCCCAGCGCTCGGTGGCGGCGGCGGTGGCGATGTCGTACAGTTTGCGGTTCTCGAAAAACAGGCGGAGGCTTGATTCCACGGCGGTCTTGAACATGCGCCGCAGTTTTTCCGAAGGGTGGTCGGCCGCCTCGACGGCCGCCCGGATATCCATTTCGATCTCGCGCAGGCATTGCGAGCAAATCAGCTCGCCGATCGCCTGCTTGGATTCGAAGAACTTGTAGATATAAGCCTTGGAAAAGCCTATCGCCTTGGCGAGGTCGGAAACGGTGGTCTTTTCGTAGCCGTACAGGCGGAAATGTTCAGTGGCTGCGGCAACGATCTGGTCGCGCACTTCATGGTCAGCCGGCCCCCGGGTGGATGCTTTATTCATGGCCGACAGCTTACCGCTAGTCCAGGCTTCGCACAACAAGTGACCATTGTGTGATATAGTCACTCGCATCCATTCATTTCGGGGAAGACAAAATGCTAAAGCGCGCTCTGTTGATGGTTGCCGCCACCAGCCTTGCCACCGGTTGCGCCGTCGGGCCGGATTACATCCGGACCGATCCACCCTTGCCACAGCGCTACCTCGGCCAGGCGGCGCTTGAGCAGCGCAGCGCTGCCGGTGTCGCCGACTTCGCGCTCTGGTGGGAAGGCTTCGGCGATCCGCAACTGGCCCGTTTCGTGACACTGGCGCTTGAGCAGAACCTGGACCTGGCGCAAGCTGCTGCAAGGATGGCGCAAGCCCGCGCCGGACTCGGGGCGGCGGATGCGGCCTTGCGGCCGTCCGGCAGCCTCAATGCCCAGGGCGCGCGCGCCTACCAGTCGATTGACACGCCCTTGGGGCGCATATTGGGGGCACAACCCGGTTTCGACCGCTACGGCAATGCTTATGAGGCCAACTTCAGCGCGGGCTGGGAGTTGGACCTGTTCGGTGGCCTGCGCCGCGGCAGGGAGGCCGCCCGGGCTGAATACCAGGCCTCGGAAGCCGGCGCGGTGGCGACCCGGCTGGCGGTGGCCGCCCAAACCGCCGATATTTACATCGGCATCCGCGGCCTGCAAGGTCGCCTGGACGTCATGCGCCAGCAGTTGCAGACGCAGCAGGCCTTGCTGGCCAGGATCAGGCAGCTCCACGGACAAGGCTTGGCAGCCGAGCTCCAGGTGAGCCAGGCCGAGGGCGCCGTGGCACAGGTGCAAGCCGCGATCCCGGTGCTGCAAGCGGGCCTGGACAAAGCGATGAATGCGCTGGACGTCATCCTGGGCACGGCGCCAGGTGCGCACCGGGCAGAGCTGGCCGGCATGGCGGCCATCCCGGCCGCGCCACGCATCGCGGCGGCAGGATCGCCGGGCGACCTGCTCAGGCGGCGCCCCGACCTGATCGTGGCGGAGCGCCGCCTCGCCGCTTCGAATGCGCGGATCGGCATGGCGATCGCCGAGTATTATCCGAAATTTGCCTTCGGCGGCTTGCTGGGCAGCGCGACGTCGGGCTCCGGCGCCCAGCTGTTCACCAGCGGTGCCGGCCAGGCGGCGGCTGTGCTGGGGCTGCGCTGGCGGCTGTTCGACTTCGGCCGCATCAACGCGCAGATCGGGCAGGCCAGGGGACAGGAAGCCGAAGCGCTGGCCGCCTACCGCCTGGCCGCACTGCATGCGGCGGAAGAGGTCGAAAATGCCTTCTCCGACCTGGTGCAGCGCGAAGAGCAACTGCGGGTGCTCGGCCAGGGCGTCGGCGCGCTCGACCGGGCACGGCAGCCCTCCTCCCAGGCTTACCAGAACGGCTTGGTCAGCCTGATCGAAGTGCTGCAGGCCGACGAAAACCTGCTGCGCGCACGCGATATGCAGGTGCAGGCCCGCACCGAATCGGCCCGCGCCGCGGTCGCGGCGTTCAAGGCGCTTGGCGGCGGTTGGCAGCCATCCAACGCCGGCGCGCTGGCCTACCGGGACTGATTTTCCGCGCAAAGTCAATTATCATCGGGGCAGCCGCCAAACCTGCGGGGATGGGCGGCTTTACCGGAGGATGAATGATGGAGCCTTACAAGCTTTACTACTGGCCGACGATCCAGGGCCGCGGCGAATTTGTGCGGCTGGCGCTGGAAGAGGCGGACGTTCCCTATATCGACGTGGCGCGCGGCAAAGGCGGGATGCAGGCGATGATCGACGTAATTGCCCATGGCAGCGACATCCGCGCGGCATTTGCGCCGCCTGTGCTGCGGGCGGGGGAATTGCTGATCGGGCAGACTGCGAACATCCTGATGTATCTCGGTGCGCGCCACGGCCTGGCGCCCCGTTCGGAAGCGGGGCGGCTGTGGTGCAACCAGCTGCAGCTGACGATTTCCGATATCGTCGCCGAAGCGCACGATACGCACCATCCGATCTCCGTCAACCTGTACTACGAAGAACAGACGCGCGAAGCGCGCGCAAAGTCGCGCGACTTCGTGGTCGAGCGCATTCCCAAGTACCTCGACTACTTCGAGACGGTGTTGCGCGCCAACCCGGGGCGCGGCGGCTGGATCGTCGGCTCGCGTCTCAGCTACGTGGACCTGTCGCTGTTCCAGTTGCTGGACGGCTTGCGCTATGCCTTCCCCAAATCGATGGAAGCCTATGGCGAGCGCTGGCCGGGATTGGTGCGCCTGGCGGGGCGGGTGGCGGCGCG
>CBFGQI010000109.1:0-17878 GCA_965650885.1 uncultured Oxalobacteraceae bacterium | reverse complement strand
GCGTAGGTCGAGAACTTGTAGCCGCGGCGGTATTCGAACTTGTCCACCGCCTTCAGCAAGCCGATATTGCCCTCCTGGATCAGGTCCAGGAATTGCAGGCCGCGGTTGATGTACTTCTTCGCGATCGAAATCACCAGGCGCAGGTTGGCCACCGTCATTTCGCGCTTGGCGGTACGCGCGCGCTTTTCGCCGGCAGCCATCTGCTTGTTGATCTTGCGCAGGTCCGCCAGCGGCAGCGCCACGCGTTCCTGCAGGTCGATCATCTTGTTCTGCAGTTCCTTGATGGCAGGGACGTTACGGCCCAGCACCGCGCTGTACGGCAGGCCGCCGGCCACTTCGCCGTCCACCCAGTCCAGGTTGGTTTCATTGCCAGGGAAGACCTTGATGAAGTGCGCGCGCGGCATGCCGCAACGGTTTACGCACAGTTCCAGCACGGCGCGCTCGATGGAACGCACCTGCTCCATCTGACCGCGCAGGGTGTCGCACAGCTTTTCCACCACCTTGGCCGTGAAACGGATGCCCAGCAGCTCGTTGGAGATGATGTCCTGCGCCTTCAGGTAGGCGGCATTGCCGTAGGCGGCCTTGCGCATCTTGTCGTACTGGGTCGAGATCAGGGCGAACTTGGCCAGCGCGTCTTCCTTCAGCTGCGCCAGCTGTTCGGTCGAGTAGCCGGCGGCGCCGCCGTTGACGTCGCCGTCCTCTTCCTCTTCTTCCAGCTCGTCCTCATCTTCCTCGTCGTCGGCCGCGGCCACTTTGACCGGCGCCGGTGCGGGGGCGTCCTCGTTCAGGTCCACGAAACCGTCCACCACATCATCAACCTTCATCTCGTCCTTGGCAATCTTCTCGGCCAGGTTCAGGATTTCGTCGATCGTGGTCGGGCAGGCGGAAATCGCCTGGATCATGTCGCGCAGGCCGCCTTCGATGCGCTTGGCGATTTCAATCTCGCCTTCGCGGGTCAGCAGCGCCACGGCGCCCATTTCGCGCATATACATGCGGACCGGGTCGGTGGTGCGGCCGAAATCGGAATCAACGGTCGACAGCGCGGTGGCAGCCGCGGCTTCCACTTCGTCGTCGCTGGCAGCGGTCGGCACGTTATCGGACAGCAGCAGCGCTTCCGCGTCCGGTGCGCGCTCGTAGACGGCGATGCCCATGTCGTTGAAGGTCGCGATGATGCCTTCGATCGCTTCCGGATCGACGATGTTTTCCGGCAGGTGGTCGTTGATCTCGGCGTAGGTCAGGTAGCCGCGGTCCTTGCCCAGGTTGATCAGGTTCTTGAACTGCTGGCGGCGCTTTTCCAGCTCCTCCGCATTGGCGCCATCGTTCATGCCGAAAGCGTCCAGGCCCTTGGCCTTGCGTTCGCGCGCCTTGGACGCGGCCTTCAGTTCGGCGCGTTCCACGGCGTTCAACGCCGCCACTTCATCATTCTCAGGCGTGAATTCGCTTGGCTTGCGGCCGCGGCGGCCCGGCACTTTCACTTGCGGCAGCAGGTAGCCGGAAGTGTCGATCGATGCCAGCACGGCGGCGTCGCGCACTTCGGTCACGGCGGCGGGGCCGCTGGCCACGGCGACCGGCGCAGGCTCGGACACTGCGGCCGCTGCGGCGGCCTTGGGCTTGCGGCCGCGCGGCTTCGGTGCCGCGGCTGGCGCTTCCTCGGCCACGATGGCCAGCGACACCGGTTTCGCGGCGGCCGTCTTGCGGGCGCGGGTCTTCACCGCCACTTCGGCCGGCGCGGCTTCCGGCTGCGCGTCCACCACCGGCACCGCGGCCAGGCGCGAACGGGTTTTCTTCACAACCGTGACTTTTCCTGCTTCCTCTTGAGCGTTGTCGATCACATAGGAAAGGCTGGTTTTCGGCACGGCCAGCGGGGCGCTGGTGGTGGAGGAACCAGTGGATTTCTTGGCGGACAACGTCAGGGTCTTAGGTTTCGTCATTCAATATCTCTCTGCGCGCGCCCGAAGGTGCGCTTTTCTCGATGGCTCGGTTTCAGGGATGATCGGGAAAAGAAAAAGCCCGCGTTACCGGGCCCGATTCCGATGATTCAGCGAATAAGAGAGGGCACATGCCCTGGAACTGGACTACACAGGGCGGCGCGGCCCCGGCCGAAACTCTTGAACGTACTGAATTCGCACCGTCCTGCATTTGGTGCGTCTGTCATTATACAAGCTTTTGGCCCGCGCCGCACCCATTAAATCGATAGCAAAACAACATCATGAGCGGAAACACAATGCGTCAGGCGGGCGCCTCGTGGTATGCTGGCGGCTCTTGATTAACCTATGAAGTCGATGAACACTAGCCTCACCCCCACGCAGCCGGCCGAAGACCAGGCCGCCGCACCTGCCGCTCCCAATTCCGCGCGCGCCCTGCTCAAGCAATTGCAGCAACAGTATGCCCCGTTCCGCGACAGCCTGCCGCTGTCGATCGGCATCGACAAGCAACTGATCGCAGCGATGCCGGAAATTAACCGCAAGCTGATGCGCGCCGCACTGGGCATCCACACTTCCTCGCAACGCTACCTGCGCGCGATGGAAAAAGCCACAGTGCGCTTCAACCTGGATGGCAGCACGGGCGCTGAAGTCACCGACGAACACCGCAAGCACGCCAAGGAAACCCTGGCCGAACGCTACAAGAAGGAAGTGGAACGCCGCAAGGCCGAACGCGCCGCCGAGCGCGCCGCCGCCGCCGAAGAGGAAGCCAGCCGCCGCCGCGCGGAAAAGCTGCAGGCGCTGACCGCCAAATTCTCCAAGAAGTAATGAGCGACGAGGCGAGAGAAGGCGTCCCCGAGCTGCCGCCTTACGAGGGCATCCGCCTGGCCGATGTCCGGCTCGTCAAGAGTGCCGCCGATGCGGAGGCGGCACGGGCGGCCTTGCTGTCGGCCGATGCGATCGGCTTCGACACGGAATCCAAGCCCACCTTCGTCAAGGGCGAAAGCTCGGATGGCCCGCACCTGATCCAGTTTGCCGACGACAGCCAGGCGTGGCTGTTCCAGGTCGGCGACACCTTCCCCTACCTGGCCACGGTCAAGGCCATCCTCGAATCGGAGATGACGCTGAAGATCGGTTTCGGCCTGTCCGACGACATCAAACGGGTGCGCGCCAAGTTGGGCATAGAGCCGCTGAAAGTGGTCGACCTGGGGGTGGTATTGCGCGTACCGGGACAAAAGAACGACCTGGGTGCCAAAAGCGCGGTAGCCAAGTATTTCGGCCAGGCGCTGAGCAAGTCCAAGAAGATTTCCACCACCAACTGGGCGGCGCCGCGCCTGAACGAAAAACAGATCCTGTACGCCGCCGACGACGCGCAGGTGGCGCTGCGCGTGTATCGCCACTGGATCGGTGCCGGCAACGTGCTGCCGCCCATCAAGCCGCCTAAGCCGCGCCGCACGCAGCGCGCGCCAAAGCCCCAAGCATAGCAAGCGCCGCGGCCCGCTCCGCATCCCACGGATGCCCGTAATTGAGCCGGATGCAATTGCGGAACGCCCGTGTGGCGCTGAACATCGGGCCTGGCGCGATGCTGATCCCCTGCCCCAGCGCGAGCCGATGCAATGCCAGCGCGTCGACCGGTTCCGGCAGCACCACCCACAGGAAGTAGCCGCCCTGCGGCTGCGTCACGCGCGTGCCGGACGGGAAATGCGCCTCGATCGCAGCCAGCATCTGCCGCTGCTGCGCCGCCAATGCAGCGCGCAACTGGCGCAGGTGGCGCTCGTATCCGCCCTGCCCCAGGTATTCGGCCAGCGCCAGCTGTGAAGGCATCGCAGCGGCCAGGCTGGTAGTCAATTTGAGCCGTTCCACCTGCCGCGCAAAGCGCCCCGCCGCTGCCCAGCCGACGCGAAAGCCCGGCGCCAGGCATTTCGAGAACGAACTGCAATGCATGACGATGCCCTTGCTGTCGAAGCGTTTGCTGAGCGCCGGCCGCTGCGCGCCGAAATACAGTTCGCCATACACATCGTCTTCGATCAGGGGAACGTCATGCGCCGCCAGCAATTCGACCAGCGCCTGCTTTTTCCCGGGCGGCATCAGGCTGCCCAAAGGATTCTGGAAGCTCGTCATCAGCCAGCAGGCGCTTGGCTTGTGCTGCTCCAGTGCGCTCGCCAATGCCGCGAGATCGACGCCCTGCCGCGGATGCGTTGCCACTTCAACGGCCTTGAGCCCGATCCGTTCCAGCGCCTGCAGGGCCGCGTAGAAACTGGGCGACTCCACCAGCACAGTATCGCCCGGGCGCGCCACCGCTTGCAGGCAAAGGTTCAATGCCTCCAGTGCACCGTTGGTGATGACGATATCGTCCGGCGCGACCTGCACGCCATCGAGCTGGTAGCGCAAGGCGATCTGGCGCCGCAATTCTGCATTCCCCGGCGGCAGGTCGGCCACGGTGCTCCACGGGTCGATGCGGCGCATGCTGGCCGATACCGCGCGGCCCAGCTTCTCGAACGGGAACAGCAAGGGACTGGGGAAGGCCGAACCGAAAGGCACAACGCCTGGCGCGCGGCTCGCTTCCAGTACCTGGAACACCAGCCCGCTCACGTCGACCAGGGTGGGATCGGGACCGGGCCGCGATACTTCCGGCTCCGGCGTCGCTGCGGCACGCCGCGCCGCCACGTAATAGCCTGAGCGCGGACGCGACTCGATCAGGCCGCGCGCCTCGAGCTGGTAATAAGCCTGGAATACGGTGGACGGGCTGACCCCGCGCCGCTCCTGCTGCTGCCGCACCGAGGGCAGCTTCTCCCCCGGACGCAGCACGCCGCTGGCCATCAAGCTGGCCAGTTCGTCGGCCAGCGCCTCATACAGCTTCAAACTGATACCCCCGGATTGTTGCCCAACTGAGCCTGTTCTTATGTGCCATGGAGGCGTATCCTTATCGTCACCCAAAAGAAGAATGGATTCATCATGCGAATTTTCTCACGCATTTGCGCCTTCGGCGCGATGCTGGTGCCCTTCGCCGCCAATGCGGCGCCGGCCAGCTTGCCGGACACCGTCGAGCAGCGCGTGGCCGCCTGCACCGCCTGCCACAAGGCCAACGAGCAAGGCGACGCCTTCTTCCCGCGCATCGCCGGCAAACCCGCCACCTACCTGTACAACCAGCTGCTCAATTTCAAGGAAGGGCGCCGCCATTACCCGATGATGACCTATATGGTCGAACAGCTGCCGGATGCCTACCTGCGCGAGATCGCACAGTATTTCTCCGAACAGCACGCCCCCTATCCCCCGCCTGCCGCCAGCAGCGCCACGCCGCAAATGATCGAGCGCGGCCGCGTGCTGGTGCACCAGGGCGACCCGTCGCGCAAGGTGCCGGCCTGCGTGGCCTGCCATGGTGAGGCGATGACCGGCGTTGCACCGGCCATTCCCGGCCTGATCGGCCTGCCGCGCGACTACATCAACGCCCAGTTCGGCGCCTGGCGCAACCAGAAGCGCAAGGCGCATGCCCCGGACTGCATGGCCGACGTCGCCAACCGCTTGAGCGAATCCGACGTTGCCGCCGTTTCCGGCTGGCTGGCCGCGCAGTCCGCCGATCCCGCCGCGCGCCCCGCCACCTCCCTGCCCAAGCCGCTGCCAATGGCATGCGGTGGGATCCCGACACAGAAGAACGCACAATGAACCGCAATACGAAAATCGCCATCGCCGCGCCACTGCTGTTGATCGCCGCGGCGGTCGGCTTCGTCTGGCCCAAGCACGATACCGGCCCGGCGCCCAGCGCAGCTTCGCAGAACATGCCGCTCGCCGAGAAAGTCGCGCGCGGCGCCTATCTGGCCAAGGCGGCGGACTGCATGGCCTGCCACACCACGCGCGGCGGCGCCGCTTACGCCGGCGGCCGCGCCTTGCAAACGCCATTCGGCAACGTGGTCTCGCCTAACATCACGCCCGACAAGGAAACCGGTATCGGCAACTGGACTGCCGACGACTTCTGGAACGCCCTGCACAATGGCAAGGCCAAGGATGGCCGCCTGCTCTACCCGGCCTTCCCCTACACCAATTACACCGCGATGACGCGCGACGATTCGGATGCGATGTATGCCTACTTCCAAACCATCGTCCCGGTCAGACAAGCGAGCCAGCCGCACGCCTTGCGCTTCCCCTACAACCAGCAAGCCATGCTGGCGGTATGGCGCGCGCTCTATTTCAAACCAGCGGTGTATGCGCCGGACACCACCAAGTCGGCCGAATGGAACCGCGGCGCCTACCTGGTGCAGGGCGCCGGCCATTGCATCGCCTGCCACAGCGAACGCAATGCATTGGGTGCCAGCGACAACAGCCTGTCCGGCGGCCTGATCCCGGTGCTTGGCTGGTACGCGCCCTCGCTCACTTCCGATCGCGAGGCGGGGCTGGGTGATTGGGACGTGAAGGACATCAGCGACCTGCTGAAGACCGGCATTTCGCAGCGCGCCACGGTGTTCGGCCCGATGGCCGAAGTGGTCCGTGAAAGCCTGCAGCACCTGCGCGATGAAGATGTGCGCGCGATGGCGGTATACCTGAAATCACTGCCCAACGAAAGCGGCCAGCGCGAAGCGTACAAACGCTCGGAAGAGCCCGAAGCGATCGCCTTCCTCAAGGCCGGCGAACAAATCTACCGCAAGCAATGCATGGATTGCCACGGCGAACAAGGCGAAGGGATTGCGCCGCACTACCCGCCGCTGGCAGGCAACCGCGCGCTGACGATGGATGAAGCGGTGAACCCGATCCGCATTGTGCTGAATGGCGGCTTCGCTCCCGGCACGGCCGGCAACCCGCGCCCCTACGGCATGCCGCCGTTCAGCCACTCGCTGAACGACGTCGAAGTGGCGCAAGTGGTGTCCTACCTGCGCGCCTCCTGGGGCAACAACGCCCCGCCGGTGGAGAGTACGACGGTCAACCGCTACCGCAACGTCCCGCTCGAATAGCGGTATTACAGCATGTCGGCGAAGCCGAGGCGGTCGGTCGTGGCGTGGCGGGCGTCTTCGATGCTGACCCTCTTCTCGGCCAGCAGCTTGCGCAGGCATTCGTTCATGGTGTGGCAGCCCGGCGCGGCTTTGTGCTCCATCATATTGCGCAAGGCGGCGACGTTGCCGCTTTCGATCACGCCGGCCACTTCGGGATTGACGGTCAGGCTTTCCGTGGCCAGGTAGTAGCGGTCGCCATCGAGGGCCGGCATCAGCGCCTGGCACAGCACGCCGCGCAAGGCGTGGGCCAGGGCCTGGCGCTGCGGCTCGGTGTTGCCCAGCAGGCGGATCATCTTCTGCAGGCCGAGCTCAGTCGAGCGCGCGTGCAGGGAGGCCAGCACGAGCGGGCCGGATTCGGCCAGCGCCAGCGCTTCGTGGGCGGTTTCGCCATCGCGGATCTCGCCGATCACGATCACGTCCGGACGCTCGCGCAACGCATCCTTGGCGCCCAGGTCGAACGATTCCACGTCGCCGTCGAAGCCCACTTCACGCTGGGTGATCACACATTTGCGCTGGGGGATCAGGGTTTCCACCGGGTCTTCGATGGTGATGATGTGGCCCGAACGG
Organism: uncultured Oxalobacteraceae bacterium; assembly: GCA_965650885.1. GTDB lineage: Bacteria > Pseudomonadota > Gammaproteobacteria > Burkholderiales > Burkholderiaceae_D > Rugamonas. The sequence continues at coordinate 10,407 of CBFGQI010000109.1, read as the reverse complement.
TTCTTATTGATCTCGTCCAGCATGGAGGCGATGGTGGTCGACTTGCCCTGGCAGGTATCGCCGATGATCAGCACCAGGCCGCTCGACAGCTGCGCAAACTTCTCTTCCGTCGGGCGCAGCCCCAGGGTCGACAGCACCAGCGGCTCCTTGGGGAAGCGGCGGATCACGCAACCCAGGCGCTTTTTGCCCTGGAAGCTGAAACAGTTGGCCCGGATGCGCGCGGTGTGCAAATCGATCGCGCGGTCGAAGGCACGGTCCTGGATGCGTTCGCGCCAGTTCGGCTCGACCACTTCAAAGAATTCTTCCAGTTCTTCGCGCGTGATCGGCGAATCGGTCACCGCCACCAGGCCTTTTGGCTGGCGCAGCAGCAAGGGGCTGTTCTGGTGGATCAGGATGTCTGAAAAGACCAGTTTGGAGTTCAGCAGGTGCAGGATTTGCTCGACCAGGGTGCCAAAGACGGGATGGTCTTCGTTCTCGATATAGGACAAGGTGCGAATTTGCGAGTGTTCCATGGGGCGTCTGCTCTCCAGATTGGTTCGCATGATTCTATGTCATTTGCTGAATGGAAGGTAAGTGGCAGGGCTACAACAATTGTTGCAGCACGCCATTCGGCGCCGTGCTGCCGGCCGGGACGCCGGATTTGCATTCTGTCCCCCGCAGGGAGCAGCCTGTCGCAACAGGGGCGCGGGGTCACGACCGGTTCGCTAGGATGCCAGCATCGAACTTTGAAACAAGAGGAGAACACGATGAGAATGTCTGCTGCAGTGCGCAATGCCCTGATTGCCGCTTCCGTTTTTGCCGCCGCCGCACCTGTCGCCATCGTCTCGGCTTCCCCGCTGGGCTGGTTTGCCGGCGAGCGGGTACAGGGTAATGGCAACATCACCAGGCAGGCACGGGAAGTGTCCAACTTCAACGCCCTCGGCCTGGGCATGCCGGGCAATGTGGAAGTGCGTATGGGTAATACGGAAAGCGTCACGATCGAGTCGGACGACAATATCCTGCCGCTGATTGAAACCGTGGTGGAGGATGGCACCCTGAAAATCCGCCCTGCACGCCGCAATCTGCAACTCGACACGCGCAACCTCAAGGTTGTGGTCACAGCCAAAAAGCTGGAGCGCATCTCGGTCGGCGGTTCCGGCTCGGTCGATGCGGAAGGGCTGCGCGGCGGCCGGCTGTCCTTTGACGTGGGCGGTTCGGGATCCATGAACCTGCGCGATATCGAAGGCGAATCCGTCACCGTCTCCCTGGGCGGCAGCGGCAACCTGAAGGCGACCGGCTCCGCCGATAAGCTGAAAATATCGATCGGCGGCTCCGGCAAGGTCAGTACCGGTCAATTGGCCACCCGCGAAGCGGTGGTCAGTATCGGTGGCTCCGGCCAGGCTGTGGTGTGGGCCAAGCAGGCGCTGTCCGTCAGCGTCGCCGGATCCGGCGACGTCGGCTATTACGGCGAACCGCAAGTCACCAAGAGCGTCATGGGCTCAGGCAGTGTCAAGCGCCTGGCTGGCGGCCCGAACTAGGCAAGACTTCCTCCCGGCCCGTGTCGCCGCTGGCTTCACGGGCCACTTTCCTCCAGCACATCCTGCAGTTCTTCCCCGGCGAGCAGCCGGCTCAGCCAGCGTTCCAACCGCGCGCCCGCCGGTTTGCCTGCTCAGGGCTTGGGGGCGACGTAGGACAAAGGTTTGACCGGCACCTGTATGTCGACCGTTTCGCGCTTCTTGTCCTTCTTCTGGAATACCAGCGTCATGGGTACTTTGTCGCCGGCCTTCATCTGGCGCTTCAGGTCCATCATCATGATGTGGTAGCCGCCGGATGCCAGCGCCACCGTCTTCCCGGCCGGGAGCTCGATGCCATCGACCGCCGACATCATCATGCGGTCGCCCTGCATCGACATCTGGTGGATTTCAACGATGCCGGCGGCTGGCGTGCGCACTTCGACCAGGCGCGCATCCTGCGCCGAGAGCAGTTCCATGAAGGCACCGGTTGCCTGGGCGGCAGGCACGGTGGCGCGGATCCACGGCTCGCGGACGGAAACTTGTGCCGCGGCGGAAGCGGCGATGGCGCACGCAGCGGCGAACGCGAAGAACTGCTTTTTCATTTTTCACTCCTTGATTCGTTAAATGGGGACGGAATCAGGCGTGTGCGGGAGGTCCTCGCGGATTTGCCGCCGGCCACGCCGCAAGCAATCGCGGCGAATGGTAGAACAGGGGTGGCCGCGATAGCGCGCCATCGAGCGGCAAGGGCAGCGCCGTGGTGGCAGGAGGCAGCCCGAACCAGCCCGCGTGCGGCAGGCAGTAGGGGCAGCCATCCATTGTTGCGATGGTCTGCCCTGCCGGCTGCGGCTTGCTGCGGTCGGTCGCCGCCAGGAAAGTGGCTGCATCGAGATCGCCAACGCCTGTGACGCGTGTGCCGTCGTTCAGGCAAATCTCCCAGCTGCGCGGTTTGCCGTTGACGGCGTGCGAAATCGCCGGTGCGAGCGCGTTCATCAATATGGCGAAGCACGCAATCCATATCCAGCGCAGGCGGGTCGACGATGACATTGGCATGGCCGGCATTATAGCCTAGCGCCCTGCTTCGAGCTGGGCTGCCAGCTCGCGCGCGGCCCGCGCCCGCAGCGCCGGCGCCGGATGGTAGATGGTGCCGAAAGTCGGCGTGTGGCTGTTGCGTTCGAGTTTGCGGAAAAAGCGCGCCAGCGCGGAGGGCGTCCAGCCCGCGCGCGCGGCCAGGCGCATACCCTCGCGGTCCGCCTCGCCTTCCTGCGCGGAATTGAAGGGCGCCAGCTTGCGCATCAGGGGCCCGTCATTGTCGGTGGCATGTTCCAGTTCCGCGAACGGCCGCGTGGCCCAGTGCGGTTCCAGCCGTATGGCTTCCTCATGCTCCCGCAGGTTGTGCTGCAAGACGGCGTGGGAAATTTCGTGCGCCAGCATCATGGCCAGTTCCGCATCATTCAGCCCAAGCCGCTCCACGAAGGGCGCGCCAACCAGCAGCTTGCCGCCGGCCATGGCAAAAGCGTTTTCCTCTTCGTCGGAAGTGGTGTGCAATTCCCAGTCCCAGCCGGCGGATTCGGGATAATCGCGCTTGGCCTGCTCGACCAGCGGCCAGGCAATGGCGGCCACGCGCGCCGCGAAACGCGCATTGTCGTCCAGCCTGTGCCCCGCGCGCAGCCCGGCCAAGTGTTTTTCGTAAAGCTTGGCCCCGCCGGCCATGACCTCGGCCTGGGTCACCGCTTGCGCCGCCCCGGACATGGCGCAGCCAAGCAGGAGCCAGGCGGCGCAGGTCACGGTGGCGGCGGCGCGGCGCATATCAGGGCTTCCACACCTCGCGCGGAATCTCCACGGTGGTGCTGCCGTCGGTCAGCCAGATCTGGCCGTCCTGGATGGTGCATTGCAGCTGCATGGTGCGCTGGGCCATCTTTTCCAGCGCGGCGCTGGCTTCGGCATCGATGTTGACCACGCTGACATTCTTGGCACGGTCGATCTTGCCTGCCAGCTGCTTCCACCACACGTGCGAAGCGGAACTGTAGGAGTACACCATCACCTGATCCGAACGGCCGGCCGCCTTCAGGATGCGGCGCTCGTCAGGCTGGCCGACTTCGATCCACAGTTGGATCGCGCCGGTCAAGTCCATCTGCCACAGGTCCGGCTCCTCGGTATCGGAGATGCCTTTGGCGTTCACCAACGCCTCGTCGGCGTGGATGGCGAAAGCCACGATGCGCACCATCAGGCGCTCATCGGTCTCGGACGGGTGGCGCGCCAGGGTCAGCGCATGCGTTGCATAGTAGTTGCGGTCCATGTCGGCGATCGACAGTTCCGCCTTATAAATCGTAGATTTCAGTGCCATTGCTAATTACTTGAAGATCACAGTACGGTCGCCATTCAACAGGATGCGGTGCTCGACGAACCATTTCACCGCGCGTGCCAACACCACGCATTCGACGTCGCGGCCAATGGCGGTCAACGCATCCGAATCCATGGCATGGTCGACGCGTTCCACATCCTGTTCGATGATCGGGCCTTCATCCAGGTCGCCGGTCACGAAGTGGGCGGTGGCGCCGATCAGCTTCACGCCGCGCTTGTGCGCCTGGGCATACGGCTTGGCGCCTTTGAAGCTGGGCAGGAAGGAGTGGTGGATATTGATCGCCTTGCCTTTCAGGCGCTCGCACATCGATGGCGACAGGATTTGCATATAGCGCGCCAGCACCACCAGATCCACCTGGTGGGTTTCCATCAATTCGACGATGCGCGCTTCCTGCGCCAGCTTGGCCGCTTCCGGCGCGCCGGTCGCCAGCGGCAAGTGGTGGAACGGGATGTTGTAGCTGGCCGCCAGCTGGTAATAGTCCATGTGGTTGGACACGATGGCCGGGATCTCGACCGGCAAGAGCCCGCTCTTGTAGCGGAACAGCAAGTCGTTCAGGCAGTGGCCGATCTTGGACACCATCAGCATCACGCGCGGCTTGGCATGGGCATCGTGCAGCGCCCAATCCATCGCCATGGTTGCCGCCAGCCGGGCGAAATCCTCGCGCAATTGCGCGTCGCTGACCGCCGCATCTTCGCGCGCAAAGTGCACGCGCATGAAAAAGCGTTGCGTTTCCGCGTCGCCGAACTGGGCGGAATCGATGATGTTGCAACCATGCTCAGCCAGGAATCCAGACACACGATGGACGATGCCGCGCTGGTCGTGGCAGGAGAGCGTGAGGATGTATTCTGGATGATTCATGGCACTTTCAGTTCTTGGACGGGACAGTATTGTCGCATGAACATTGCCACGGCTGGCAAAATACAGAATAGAATGACCGTACTATTTTCTTAACCCAAGGAGACATCATGGAGAATACGCAGTTCCGCCTCGCCGCCCGTCCGGTCGGCCTGCCCAAGGACAGCGACTGGCAGCTCACCCGGGAGCCGGTGCGCGAACTGGCCGACGGCGAAGTGCTGGTCAAGACGCGCTACCTGTCGCTCGACCCTGCCATGCGCGGCTGGATGAACGATGCCAAATCCTATATCCGCCCGGTCGGCATCGGCGAAGTCATGCGCGCCGGCGGCCTGGGCGAAGTGATCGCCTCCAAATCGCCACGCTTTGCCGTGGGCGACCAGGTCGGCGGCGGCTTCGGCGTGCAGCAATACTGGATCGGCGCGGCCGACGACCGCCACGCCGCCCTGCACAAGATCGATACCCGCCTGGCGCCGGCCACCACCTGGCTCAACACCCTCGGCATGCCAGGCATGACGGCCTACTTCGGCCTGCTCGAGGTCGGCCAGCCGAAAGCCGGCGACACCGTCGTGGTATCCGGCGCGGCCGGCGCCGTCGGCCAGACGGTCGGCCAAGTGGCCAAACAGCTCGGCTGCCGCGTGGTCGGCATTGCCGGCGGCAAGGAGAAATGCGCCTTCGTGGTCGACGAACTCGGCTTCGACGCCTGCATCGATTACAAGGGCGGCGACGTGCGTGCCGGCCTGAAGGAACACTGTCCAAATGGCGTTGACGTATACTTTGACAACGTTGGTGGCGACATCCTCGACATCGTTCTCACGCGCATCAACCTGAAGGCCCGCATCGTGATCTGCGGCGCAATTTCGCAGTACAACAACACGACGCCGGTCAAAGGGCCCGCCAACTATCTGTCCTTGCTGGTGAACCGCGCGCGCATGGAAGGCATGGTCGTGTTCGACTACGCCGACCGCTACCACGTAGCCGTTGCCGCGCTCGGCAAATGGCTGCAGGAAGGCAAGATCAAAAGCCGGGAAGACGTGGTGCAAGGCATCGAACAATTCCCGCAGGCGTTGACCATGCTGTTCGAAGGCAAGAACTTCGGCAAGCTGGTGCTGCAGGTCGCCTGATCGCCCCCTTGCGGCTCCTTTGCGCGGCCAAACCGATGCAGCGAAGGAGCCAGCATGAGCCAGCAAAAACAGAACGCCACGGCCAGCGATGCCGTGGCGCTACTTACCACCGACCACGACAAGGTCAAAAAACTTTTCCGCGAGTTCGAAAAATGCGACGCCTCGCACCAGGGCTTGAAACACGACCTGGCGCAGCAGATCTGCATGGACTTGACCATTCACGCCACCATCGAGGAAGAAATCTTCTACCCCGCGGTGCGTGCCGAAACCGGCGACCAGAAGCAGGTCGACGAAGCACTGGAAGAACACGCCACCATCAAGGAACTGGTGGGCCACATCCGCGGCATGGCCACCGGCGACAGTGAACTCGATGGCGCCGTGCAAAAATTGCGCGAATGCGTTGAGCACCATGTGGCCGAAGAAGAGCAGAAAATGTTCCCGCGCGTGCGGCAAACCGACGCCAACCTGACCGAACTGTGCGAGCAGTTGCAGGACCGTAAGGAAGAACTGGAGCACGACTTCGGCGCGACACCCGTGCGCGGCAACAATACCGCCGAGGCCGAAGGCGAGCGCTCCGCCACCGGTCAAGCCGGCTCCTGAGGCGAAAAAAAAGTTTGAACTTTACTGCCGGCCTCCCCTCAAAGCCCAAGAAGCAGCCACGAGACTGCTTCCGGCCCGGGCCCGCGCCCGGATGTTGGGGCACTTTGAGGGAGGTGGATCATGGCTACACACGACGAGCACGTCAGGGGCGGCAATGGCAAGCGCGGTTTTGCGGCAATGGACAAGGAAACCCAGCGCATGATTGCGAGCAAAGGCGGCCAGGCCGCCCACCAGAAAGGTACGGCGCATGAATTCACCTCGGAAGAGGCGCGACGCGCCGGTCAGAAAGGCGGCGAGGTGGTGAGCCGCAACCGCGAGCATATGGCGGAAATCGGCCGCAAGGGCGGGGAAAGCCGCCAAACCGCCCGCAACGGCAACCGGCAGGGCAACCTCCCGGGGCAAGACAAGCCCGGCGGGGCACCCTGACCCTCGCCCTCCCGCAAACGCCTGGCGGGCGGTCCCGCCCGTACCCTAGGGGAGTTTGCGGCCGGATGCCGGTGCACTATATAGATGTTCCAGGGGGACCGGCAGCAATTGTTCCCCGCCGGGCGGCACATGCAACACCATCAGGTGGGCGCCGCCCCCCTGCTGGAAATACTCCAGGCGCACGGGGTGAAAGCCCTTTTCCAGTGGAATCAGGTAGGACTTCGGATTGCCGCCGCCATGGGTGCCGTCGTAATCAATCAACAGTTTGTCGCCCAGGAATAACCTGGAACCATCATCCGAATCCAGCGTGAAGATATAGTAGCCTTCCTTCTGGATGTCGATATACCCTTCCAGGAGGGCCCCGAAATTGGTTGGGCGCGGGAGCTTATTGATGTCAAAATCCTTGCCGGCAATGCCGGAGCGGACCGGCTGCAATTTCCCGAATTCGGGAAGCACATCCCACTGCCCTTCGTAATAGGAATAGTGCAAACCGCCCGGCACCGCATCAGCGGGTTTTGCGACGGCAGGGAGCGGCTGTCCCACCTTGAATTCGCCCACAGTCGATTTATTGAACCGGTCAGTACGGTCAAGCGCCTTGGCGGTGAGCCTGGCGCCATTGACCAAGCCATTCCCAAATTTCATTCTGGCGGACGACAAAGTGGGTTCGCTGCCATCGGTCGTGTAATACACTTGCGACGACCCCATATAGTAGACCTTATAGGGTTGGTCCTTGAGGATGATGCCGTTCATGGGATGGAACACGACGGCGGGATTGCTGTAACCGTCGTAAAAGAACTTGAGCCCGTCATAGATGCTTTTCAGCCGCAGGGAGCCGTGGTGTTCGTCCGCATAGCCTGCAATTTTCCACTTCAGCTCTTTGGGCGCCGCTCGCTTCAGGAAGGATTCAAAGCCGGCTATCCCCATCTCCTTGAGCCCCGCTTCATCGCGTCCCGAAATGAACAGCGTTTTACCCGACTGCAAAGCCGGCTTCAACTTGTCTCCGGCGATCTTTCCGATGTAATTGCTGTCCCAAAACAGGCTTGGGTCCACCGCCAGGTAGGAATTAAAGAGCTGCGGTTCCTTGAGCAGGGCATACACGGAGAACAGGCCGGTCAGCGAATGCCCGTACAGCATATTGTTCCCGCTGGTGGGGTAGGACTTGTTAATGTGTGGGACCAGCTCGTTTTTCAGGAACGACAGGAACTGGTCCGCGCCGCCCGACCCGGGCATCTGGGCCAGCGCCGTTGGCGTCATGTCGCGCGCGCGGTTGGTGTTGAACACGGCCACCATGATAACCGATGGCATGTAGGTCTCGTTTTGCGCGAACTGCTGGATATCCGCAATGGTTTTCAGGTTGGAGTCCCCATCCAGGATGTAGAGCACGTCGTACTTTTCCGAAGAGCCCGGTTTGTAGTTTTCGGGCAGCAGCACCTGAATGGTTCGTTCCTCTTTCAACACCGCCGAATACACGGATTCCCGTTTGCCGGGAAGGTTCTGTGCAGCGGCACTCAGCGAGGCCGCCAGGAAGGGAATCATGAACAGCATGCTGCGGAGAAGTGACGTTCGCATGGGATGCCTGTCGGGTGACCGGAGATAGTTGTTAAAAAACTATTATGAGCAGGAATCCGCGAGCGCGACAATTACGAAAACCGCCGGATGCCGTAACAATATCCAACAATCTTATGTGTAGTGGGTCAGACTTGATCTGACACTGGGCGTCCGGTGACCGGCAGCATCCGCCCCGCAGCGGCCGTTGGCACTTCAGCGAAACCGCCTTCAGTGCTGCGAAAAATGAACTGGCATCAGCGCGCCCACATTGATTGAAAATTAAGAACCCCTCGAGTCACGGAGCTCCCAGAACACACCTATTTTTTTTCGTCAGTTACCAGTTGATGGTTATAGCTATATATTCGCGCGATCTTCCAAACACCATCTTTTCGCAGGATTAGGTGCGTGAACGAAGACCTGGACCATTTCTTTACAATCTTCCCCGATTCGGTACTAAAGAAATCGTGGTCACCCATGACAATGGCGCCATAGACATCCGGTCCGCGGCGCATTGGAAAGATGCGCAACGTATCAGGAACGAGTACACGACGCGCACGATTTTTCATGCTATCCATACCCGCGTTGACTTTGGCCAGAGCATCGTATCCCAGCTCCATTCCGCCAAGGTCGTGATAAAACTCAACGTCTTTTGCAAGATGAAAATTAAGCGAAGCAGAGGGGCCGAAATTAAATTCATGCCAATAGGCTTCATCAATTTTTCTAACCTGGCTTTCCCAGTTTTTATTTTGGTCTTCGGCCATGGCTGGTAGCATGGCAACGAGCGTGGCAATGAAAATGGACGTGATGAAGGATTTGATAGGGTTGCGCATAGGTACCTGGACTAAAAGAAAAAACAGTGCGGCTTCATTCTAACGTGCGTGTGATAGATAGCAAAATGCCACTCTAACTAAGGAAGCCCATTGCTAATGACGGGTACTGGCCGGTACAAGCCTAGGGAACATACACCATATAAACATGGACAACATAACCGTCATTCGTCTCCATGATCTGAGCCTGCATAACCAGATCGCTCCGGCCTTCTTCTTGCGTTGAAAGGTCAATAAGGACGTCCCAGTGATCTCCGACCCAGATACACACTGAAGAATTCCACGTAGACTCTGGAAGGTCGATCAACGTCGCTCCGTACTCCTCAATGTAATTTTGAATTTGTTCTGCTGTCGCTGCAGAAACTGGTGCAACCCCAGGAATGCCTGTGCTGATCCGATAATCCTTGAGCACGAATGCTTCGATAATTTTTTTCAGGGTTGAGCGCCAGGCTGAAGGAATTGGCCCTTGTTTTTCAGCGTCCTTTACCACCGGGATCGCGCTGTCGCTCTCGGCACGTGCATGCATTCGTATATCCTCAAGAACCAGAAATTCTCTACCGTGACAAACCGACCGCATTTGGCCGACCTCGGTCGGCACACGAATTGATATAACTCTCACACGGGCGCTCAGTTCCGCAATAGCGCCAATAACTTGGCCGTAACAGGCGACCATACGTATCGAGTTACATCCCACGATGGCGCCAGCGCATGCAATAACCCCAACTGAATCAGGGCTCCGACCTGCATAGCTTCATGCGTGCCAATCTTGGCGATATAACCTTGCTCATCAACCATATCTGCCTCGGCTATACAGATTGTGGCGAATTTGAACAGCTTATCGACCAAACGCATCTCATCGGCAGACATGTTCCTAACAAGTCTCGACAAAAGCTCCGGAGTATCACCTGCTATGTCTTTATCAGAAAGAGAGTTTCGAAAAGCGGCTCGCAAGTAGTCCAGCTTCGCTTGGTCGATTGTTGTGGCCACTGCCATTACACACTCATTCGCAAGCATATACTGGGCTTCTGTAAGCGCTTCCAGTTTGGCCGCCAGGGCAGCAGCATCCTGCTGCATTCCTGTGATGGTGGCTTCAATCCGTTCTTGGTGACGAGTGGCCACCGCAGTCTGAATCAGCCCAGGGACAATTCCCAACAGCGCGATTGAAATAGCTCCTG
>CBFGQI010000108.1:0-17901 GCA_965650885.1 uncultured Oxalobacteraceae bacterium | reverse complement strand
CAGCTTGCGGCGGGACTTTCACCCACAGGAGTACGCCCATGCTGGGCGCACCCAACAAAAAACCGCCCCGAGGGGCGGTTCCGGCAACAGCGCGAAGGCTGCTTAGAAGCGGTAGTTCAGCGAAGCTGCGTAGGTGCGGCCCAACTGGCTGAAGTGCGAACCATCGTAGGTCACCATGTCGTAGCGGCCGTTGAAGGTGATCAGGTTGCGCTGGATCGACTTCAGGTTCGGATCGTTGATGATCTTCTGGCCATCGGCGTTCAGGGCCTTGAATTCCCACTCCGGCGTGGTGTTGAACACGTTGTTGACGTTGAACGACAGGGTCATGTTCGGCGTCAGGTTGTAGTTGACGGCGAAATCGGTGACGGTCTTGGTCTTGAACTTGGTCTCCAGGTTGCTGTCCAGGCCTGCCTGGCGGAAGCGGGTCGGGCCGAACAAGGTGTTGTTCAGCGAAAGGTTCAGCTGCTTGTAGTCCCAATCCGCGCCGAGGATGGTCTTGAACTTCGGACGCGAGGTGAACATCAGCGCCTCCTGGGTTGCATCCAGCACGGACTGGCCCGCGGACGCCACGATGGCCGGGTTGTTCACTTCACCGTCACGCTCGTTCTTGTGGGTGTAGTTACCCGACAGGTTCAGGGTCAGCCTGCCGTCCGCCAGCGGGATGTTCTTGCGCGACAGCACGTAGTCGAGACCTTCGGTCTTGGTCTTCACCGCGTTGACGAAGAAGGAGACCGAAACGATGCCGTTGGCCGCCAGGATCTTGTCCAGCTGAGCGGTAGGGTCGCCGGTCGGCACGATTTCCTTGCCCAGCACGATGCGGTCCTTGACCGAGATGTTGTAGTAGTCCAGGGTGATGCTGGTATCCGCATCAGGCTTCAGGCCCAGGCCCAGGGTGATGTTGTTGGACTTCTCAGCCTTCAGCTTCGGCACGCCCAGCGCGGCGGCTTCCGCCGACACGTTGTTGACCAGGCCGGACACCTGGATGCCGCCGCCGGCGACGAAGGAGTACTGTGCCTTCTGGGTGTAGATCTGGGCCAGCGACGGTGCGCGGAAGCCCTTCGAGGCCGATGCGCGCAGGGTCACCCAATCGTTCGCCTTGTAGCGGGTGGACAGCTTCCACACGAAGGCCGAACCGAAGTCGGTGTACTTCTCCCAGCGGCCGGTGCCGTCGATCAGGAAGTCCTTGGTGATGTCCCAGGTGGAGCCGGCGTACACGCCATAGTTGGAGCGCGACGATGGGAAGGAGTTGTCAGGATGGTTGCCGGCGAAGGAGTCGGCGCCGGTGCCTTGCCACGATGCCTGGTCGCCCGCCTTCACTTCGAACTTCTCGTGGCGCAGTTCGGTACCGGCGTAGAAGTTGACGGTGTCGGTCAGCTGCTTGGAAATGTCGCCGTTGAACACATAGTGTTCGAACTTCACGCCGCCGGCGTAGAAGGAAGTCGGCGAGCTGGCGCCCATGCTGCGGTTGACCGAATTGGTCACGTCGTATTTCTGCTCGTTGCCGCCGTAGGTCAGGCTGAAGTCGGTATTCCAGCCGCCCAGGTCCAGCTTCACGCCGCCGGTGGCGTTGTAGTCGTCCAGCGTGCCGTCGAAGGTCGGCTGGTAGCCTTCATATGGCGAGCCGGCCGGGTGCAGCAGGCCGTAGTCGGTCGGGCGCCAGTACGGGGTACGGTAGTTGGCGAAGGAATTGACCTTCTTGTTCACGTACGCGGCGTTACCGTAGATGGAGACGCCTTCGCCCAGGTCGTAGCGGGTGTTGACCAGGCCCTTGAAAGCCTTGGTCTTGGGCGAACCGTTGATGTTGCGCGCATCCGGATACTTCGACAGGAAGGCTTGCACTTCCGACAGCGGGGCGCCGAAGTCGCCGGCTTCGCCGACGGCGCTGACCACGCCCGAACGGCTGGCCAGGTTCACGCGCGAGGCGTCGATGGTGTAGTTGAAGAAGCCGCGGTCGCCGCCCAGGGCCACGCCCTGGTTCAGGCTCAGGCCGCCCATCTCGCCATCTTTCTCATGGGTGATGCCGGCACGCGCCGTCACCGAACCGCCTTCGGCATTGTCCTTCAGGATGATGTTGACCACGCCGGCAATCGCGTCGGAACCGTATTGCGCCGAAGCGCCGTCGCGCAGCACTTCGATGCGCTTGATCGCATCGGCAGGGATGGCGGAAATGTCGGAACCGGATTCGCCGCGGCCTGGCGAGGTCTGGGTGTAAACCAGCGAGCTCATGTTCTTGCGCTTGCCGTTGATCAGGATCAGCACGCGGCTTGGGCCCATGTTACGGATTTCGTACGGGTCCAGCAGGGAGGTCGCGTCGTTGACCGGGGTTTGCACGGTGTTGAAGGAAGGCACCCGGAACTGCATCGACTTGTCGAGGGTCGCCTGGCCGGTCTTGGTCAGTTCGCGCGAGCTCAGTACGTCAATCGGTACTGGAGTATCAACCATGGTGCGCTGGGCACCGCGGCTGCCGGTCGAGACAATGACCACCTTCTGGATCTCATCGGTGGAGCTGTCGGCAGCTTGCTGCGCCTGGATAGGCGCGGCGTCTTGGGTCTGTGCGTGGGCTTGGCCCAGCAGCACGAACGGGCTGGCGGACAACATCAAGGCTGCAATCGGAAAATGTTTATTCATGTATCTCTCTCTTCTATACAATTTATAAAGCGATATCTATTGCTACAAAACGATACAAGCGCTGAATGTATATGCAAGGTTTTCATACGTCTATTATTTCCACTTATACATGCGTAAATACAACAGCTCTGGATCTTTTTATGGAAGTGAAAGTTTGCTGTAAGCGGCCGTGCTAATCTTTATGCCATGAGCTATAAAAGCCTCTGCGTTTTGCTGGCATTCGTGACCGGCACGGCAGCCCATGCCGCGAAAGAACCGCCGCTGCGCCTGTGCTTTGAAGATATTGACCAGCGGCCGTGGAGCACGCCGGGCGGCAAAGGCTTGAATTTCGAATTATTAAAAAGAGTTCAGTCCCACCTGAATGAACAATTTATTTATTTTCCAAAACCCTGGAAGCGTTGCCTGAGCGAATTAAAACTGGGCCAGGTCGACGCCGTGGTGGGAGCGGCCGATTCGATTGACCGCCGCGCCTGGTCGCGTATTCCCCAATTGCCCGATGGCCGCGAAGACCCGGCCCGCGCCCTGTTCGAGGACACGGCCCTGGTATTCCTGCGCGCGGGCGGCCAGGCCAGCTGGGATGGCCGTGAACTGGTCGCCCCGGGCAAGGTGGTGGTGGTGCCCTCCGGTTACCTGGTGGGCCAGCAATTGCGCGAGAAAGGCTACCTGTTGCACGACAATGTGAAATCGGCCGCCGACGCCTTGCGCGTGCTGGCGACCGGCAGCGCCGATGTCGCCGTCTTGCAAGGCCTGGAAGCGAGCCGCCTGGTGCGCGACGATGCGCGTTTCAAGGGACGCATCCGGCAAGCGGAACTGCCGTATACCACGGTCAACCTGTACCTGATGGTGGCGCGCGGCACCTACCAGCGCGACCCGCAACGCATCGAAGCGATCTGGCAAGCCATCGGCTCGGTGCGCCAGTCGCGCGATTATCGCCAACTGGAGGAGACGGCAGGGGTCAAACATTTCCATTGAGGAAGTTTTATGGTTAAATAAAAGACATGAATTCCCTCCTCGATGGCCGCCTGTCCCTCACCACCCCCGAAGGCGTGCGCCTGCAGCTCACCCCCGCCGGGCCGGCCATGCGCGCCTATGCCTGGGCTATCGATTTCATCGCCTGGAGCTTCGGGGTGGGCACCATCGCTTCCCTGCTGGCCTCGGTCATCCCTTCCGGAAAACTGTTCAGCGGCTTGACCCTGCTGCTCACCTTCTTCGCCTACTGGGCTTACCCGGTGCTGTGCGAGGTGTATGGCGGCGGCCGCACGCTCGGCAAATACATCGTCGGCCTGCAAGTGCTGCGCGCCGACGGCTTGCCGCTGCGCTGGCGCGAATCGGTGCTGCGCAACCTGCTCCTGGTGGCCGACTTCCTGCCGCTGCTGTATGCCTCCGGCCTGGTGGCCATGCTGTGCGACCGCCAGTTCCGCCGCCTGGGCGATATCGTGGCCGGCACCCAGGTGGTGTACCGCGACAAGCCACCGCTGCGGGCCGCCATCCCCGATGCGGCGCCGCTGCCCCTGCCCTTCCCCCTGACGCCGGACCAGCAGCGCGCGCTGGCCGACCTGTTCGCGCGCGAGCGCCGCTTGCCTCGCGCGCGCATGCTGGAATTGGCCGACATCGCCGAGCCGCTGACCGGCCGCGATGGCGAAGCCTCGCTGGAACGTTTGCGTGGCATGGCCGCGGGGCTGGTCCGGTGAAGCAAGCCCAGTTCGAAGCCAGTTACGGCCCGCTGTGGGGCGAGATCGAAGCCTTGCTGGCCAAACGCGCCGAAGGCCGCGAGGCCTTGCCCGCGCAATACCGCCGCCTGTGCCAATGCCTGGCCCTGGCCAGCCAGCGCGGTTATTCGCCGCAGCTGGTGTCCTACCTGCACGCGCTGGTGGCGCGCTGCCACCACGCCCTGTACGGCGCGGCAGCGGAACGGCCCACCGTGCTGCTGCAATGGCTGCGGCAGGATTTGCCGCAGCGCGTGCGCGCCGAATGGCGCCTGGTGCTGCTGGTGCTGCTGTGCCTGCTGGGGCCGGCGATTGCGATCGGCTTGCTGGTGTGGCACGACGCCCACAACGCTTACCTGTTCGCTGCCCCGGAAGACTTGGCGCGCATGCACAGCATGTACGCGCCGTCGAGTATCAAGACCGGCCGCGGCGGCAGCGAAGGCGACGTGCAAATGTTCGGATTCTACGTCTGGAACAATGTCTCGATCGGCTTCCGCACCTTTGCCGGCGGGATTTTCGGCGGCGTGCCGGCCCTGCTCAGCGTGCTGTTCAACGGCATGCACATGGGCGTGGCGGCGGCCTGGCTCAGCCTCGACCCTGCCACGCGCGGCAATTTCTGGTCCTTTGTCGTCACCCATTCCAGCTTCGAGCTGACCGGCCTGGTGTTGTCCGGCGTGGCCGGCGTCCGCCTCGGGCTGGCACTGCTGCGGCCGGGCCGGCTGCGCCGCCGCCAGGCGCTGCAGCAAGCCAGCATCGCCATGTACCCGGTGGTGGCGGGCGCCGCCTTGCTGACCGTGCTGGCCGCCTTCTTCGAAGCGTTCTGGTCGGCCAGTGCGTTGGCGCCGGCCGTCAAATACGGCGTGGGCGCCGTGTGCTGGGCCAGCGTGTTGCTGTTCTTCGGCCTGGCGGGCCGCGCGAAAGGCGCGCATGCAACTCGATAAGCTGCGGCTCGACCTCCGGCCGCGCAGCCATGCGCAAGGCCTGGACCTTGGCTTCGCCCTGCTGCATGCCGGCGGCGCCGAAGCCTGGCGTGCCTGGCTGGCACTGTGGCTGCCGCTGTCGGCGCTGGCTGTCCTGCTGAGCTGGTATTGGCCGCAGTGGGGACTGGGCTGGCTATTGCCCTGGTGGCTGCGCCCCCTGCTGGAACGGGCGCCATTGCACGTGCTGGCGCGCCAGGTGTTCGGCGAACAGGCCGGCTGGCGCGACGCCTTGCGGGCTTGGCCGCGCGAACTGGGCGGCGGCTGGTTCCGCATGCTGACCTGGTGGCGGCCCTTCATGGCGGGGCGCGGCCTGCACCAGCCGGTGTGGGTGCTGGAACAGGCGCGCGGCAAAGTCGCCACGGCGCGCCGCGCCACCATTGCGCGCAACGGCACCGGCGGCGCGGCGCTGTTGTTCGGCAGTTGCTGCGCCACTTTCGAATTCGTGCTGATGCTGGGCGTGCTGGCCCTGGCCGGCTTGTTCCTGCCCGGCGATGCGCCCAATCCTTTCGCCCTGTTCGGGCTGCGGGAACAGCCGGGTTTGCAAACTGCGCTGCTCACCGCCGCCTGGTGCGCGGCGGCCGCCGTCATCGGCCCGATCTATACGGCGTGTACCTTCACCCTTTACCTGAATCGCCGCGCCACGCTGGAAGCCTGGGATATCGAAATCGTGCTGCGCCAGCTGCGTGCCCCGGCCCGCCCGGCGCCGGCGCGCCATGTCGCGACCGTGCTGATGGCGGCACCGCTGCTGGCCATGGCTTTGCTCGGCATGCCCCCGCCGGTGCAAGCGGCAGCGCCGGCCACCGCCGCCGCGCCAGCCACCGCCGCCAAGTGCGCTCCGCCGCCGGACTTGCAGCAGGAGGATAGCGGGCGCGCAGCGGCACACTCGGCGCAGCAAGCCGAGATTCGCCGCCAGCTGGACCGGGTGTTCGCCCACGAGGATTTGCGCGGCTTCCGCTGCGCCGAACAATGGGAGCTGCGTCCCGGCTTCCAGTCCAACAAGGACAAGCCGAAATCCGCGCCGCTGCTGCCGGCCTGGCTGGCCGCCATCATGGCCGGCGTCTTCAAGGCGGCACTGATCGCCGGCGGCGCGGGACTGGTGGCGTGGCTGCTGTGGCGCTATGCCGCGCCGCTGCGCTTCAGCTTCGGCAGCGCGCCGGCGCCGGCCATGGCCACCGAAATCGGCGGACTCGATATTCGCGAGGAAAGCTTGCCGGACGACGTGGCCGGCGCCGTGCGCGCGCTGTGGCAGGAAGGCCGGCAGCGCGCCGCCCTGGCCCTGTTGTACCGCGCCACCTTGTCGCGCATGGTCAGCCGCCAGTCGCTGCAACTGCACCAGGGCGCCACCGAAGGCGAGTGCCTGGCGCGCGCCCGCAGCGCCCATGCGGCCGGCACGCTCGACGACGCCAGCCTGGCGCTGGCCGACCAGGCCACCACACTATGGCTGAACGCCGCCTACGGCGCGCGCTGGCCGGCCGGCGACGCGGTGGGCGCACTGTGCGCGCGCTGGCAAGCCCATTTCGACTGCGGGGCACCATGAAGCGGCACACCGCCATCGCCATTGCCCTCCTTGCGGTGCTGCTGGCGGGCGCCGGCTACGAGTTGTGGCACACGCTGTTCCACAAGGTGTGGCGCGGCCAGATGCACTTTTCCGAGGCGCAGCGCAAGAACCCGATGCTGGCAGCGACCCGTTTGCTGGAAGCGCGCGGCCACCAGGTGCGGGTGGAACCGATGCTGGACTACCAGTTGCTGAACAAGCTGCCGGACGGCGTGCTGCTGCTGTCGCCTTACGCGCGCCAGCCGGACGAGCGCCAGGCCAGGCTGCTGCTGGACTGGGTCCGGCGCGGCAACACCCTGGTCATGACGCCGGGTTGGGTGCAGAACAGCGACGACGAGGTGGCGCGGCCGGAAGTCATCAGCGAGCAATTGGCCGACCCGCTGGGCAAGCATTTTGGCATTGCGATGTCGGGCCGCGCCCACATTGACCAATCCTGCCGCCTGGATCCGCTGGAAGCACGGCACCGTGCCATCCAGGCCAAACAGCGCGCCGAACGGATCCGGCAAGGCCAGCAAGCCGACGACGACGGCAAGGATATGCCGCCGCCGGCCCACCTGGTGTGCCTCGCCGCGCCGGGCAGTGGCCATACCATCGAATTGCGCCGCCTGTCCGACGCCTTGCAGCGCATCGATGAGTCGGCGCCGCCGCCGTTATGGGGCGATACGCTGGGCCTGGCCGTGCAAGTGTTTGCCGAAGGACGCGGCAAGGTGGCGATGGTGGCCTCCGACACGGTGGAGAGCTATTTCGACAATGCCGCACTGCGCCAGTTCGACCACGGCGAACTGCTGGTACTGCTGGCCGAGCAAGGGGGCCCCAACGCACCGGTGCTGCTGGTGCAGCACAATGAAACCGTCAGCTGGGCCGCCTGGCTGTGGCAGCATGGCCGGCCCGTGCTGCTTGGCCTGGCCGCCCTGCTCCTGCTGTGGGCCTGGAATGCTTCGCGCCGCTTCGGGCCCCTGCTGCCGGACGCCGCCGGCGCGCGCCGCGCCCTGATCGAACACATCGAAGCGAGCGGACGCTGGCTGTGGAAGCTGCCGCAAGGCCGCGCGCTGCTGCTGGAAGCGGTGCGCAAGCGCACCCTGGCCTTGTTGCTGCGCCGCCTGCCGGAATTGCACGCGCTGTCCGGCAATGAACGCGCACGGCGCCTGGCGCGCCTGACCAGGCTGCCCGAGGCGCACATCAACGATGCCTTGCACGGCAAGGCGGCGGCGCGCGCCGCCGATTTCACGCGGCAAATCTCAACACTCCAACAATTGCGAGCCCACCATGAGCGATAGCATGTCCATCCCGAGCAACAATGCCATCCCGGCCGACCGCCTGGCGCAGGCGATCGACATCGTGCAGCGCCTGCGCGAGGAAATCGGCCGCGCCATCGTCGGCCAGCAGACGGTGGTCGAGCAGGTGCTGGCCTGCTGCCTGGCGGGCGGCCACGTGCTGCTCGAAGGCGTGCCGGGCCTGGGCAAGACCTTGCTGGTCAAGGCGCTGGCCAAGACCTTTGCCGGCGACTTCTCGCGCATCCAGTTCACGCCCGACCTGATGCCGGCCGACGTCATGGGCCACGCCGTCTTCGACCAGAAGCAGCAGAACTTCACGATCCGCAAGGGCCCGGTGTTCACCCACCTGCTGCTGGCCGACGAAATCAACCGGGCACCGGCCAAGACCCAGTCCGCCCTGCTGGAAGCGATGCAGGAGCACCAGGTGACCATCGAAGGCGAGGCGCACACGCTGGCCGCGCCCTTCATGGTGCTGGCGACCCAGAACCCGCTGGAAAGCGAAGGCACCTACCCCCTGCCGGAAGCGCAGCTGGACCGCTTCCTGATCAAGGCCCGCATCGCCTACCCCAGCTTGCAGGAAGAAGCCGCGATGCTGCTGGCCGTGACCCAGGAACGCGTCGGCGACGCGCTGGACGTGGCCCAGGTGCGCACCCTGATCAAGCCGGAAACCCTGCTCGCCCTGCAGCAGCTGGTGGCGCGCATCCGCGTCGACGAAGCGGTCGCCCATTACGCCGTGCGCATGGTGCGCGCAACGCGCGAGTGGCCCGGCGTCTCGGTGGGTTCGGGCCCGCGCGGCAGCATCGCCCTGGTGCGCCTGGCGCGCGCCATGGCGCTGATGGCGGGCCGCGACTATGCCACGCCGGACGACATCAAGCGCGCCAGCCTGCCAGTGCTGCGCCACCGCATCGCCCTGTCGCCGGAAAGCGAACTCGATGGCCTGGGCGCGGACGACGTGCTGGCCGCCCTGATCGATTCCGTCGCCGCGCCGCGCAACTGATGAAACCGACGCGCCGCCTGTTCCATGCCTTGCTGGGCCTGACGGCTCTCGGCGTGCCGGCCAGCCTGTGGCCGCAGCTGCAAACGCCGTGGCAACTGCTGGGCGGCGCCCTGCTGCTGACCGCCGCTGCCGACGCCCTGCTGGCGCGCCGCCGCCCCGCCCTGCGCGCCGAGCGCAGCATGGCCGGCGTGCTGCCGGTCGGCGCTTGGCACGAGGTGCGCCTGACCCTGCACAACGAAGGCGCCGCCCCGTTGCGGCTGGACGTATTCGACGATTACCCTGCCGCCTGGGAACTGGAAGGCATGCCGCACGCCACGCGCCTGGCGCCGGGCGCGTTTGCCACCATGGCCTACCGCGTGCGCCCGCTGGAGCGCGGCGACGGCGCGTTTGGCGTGCCCTGGCTGCGCGTGGCCGGACCGCTCGGGCTGTGGCAGGCCACGCACCGCATCGGCCCGCGGCAGACGGCCAAAGTGTTCCCCGACGTGGCGCGCCTGCTGGGCCAGGCCCTGCGTGCCACCGACCGCCAGTCGCCCACCAGCGGCTCGCTGGTCAGGCGCCAGCGCGGCGAAGGCACCGACTTCCGGCAGCTGCGCGAATACCGGCGCGGCGACAGCCTGCGCTCCATCGATTGGAAAGCGACGGCGCGCCACCGCAAGCCGATCAGCCGCGAATACCAGCTCGAGCGCGACCAGCAGGTGGTGTTCCTGCTCGATACCGGGCGCCGCATGCTGGCGCGCGACGGCGACACCAGCCATTTCGACCATGCGCTCTATGCCGTGCTGACGCTGGCCTTCGTGGCCGGCAAACAGGGCGACGCGGTAGGCTTGATGAGCTTTGGGGTGGATGGCCGCTGGCTGCCGCCGGCCAAGGGACGCATCGGCCTGGACCGCATGCTGGCCGGGGTCTACGATGTGCAGCCCGGCGAAGCCGCGCCCGACTACCTGCGCGCCGCCAACGACCTGCTGAACCGCCTGGGCCGGCGCGCCTTCGTGGTGCTGGTGACGAATGTGCGCGATGAGGATGACGTGGCGCTGCGCCAGGCGGTGGACCTGTTGTCGTCGCGCCACCTGGTGCTGTGCGCCAGCCTGCGCGAGCACGCGCTCGATGCCGCCAGCACGGCGCCGGTGGCCGGCTTCGACGATGCCTTGCGCCTGGCCGCCAGCGAACATTACCTGCAACAGCGGCAGGAAGCCATCCGCCGCCTGGGCTTGCGCGCCGGCCACCTGGTCGACGTCGCGCCGGAACAACTGGCCGGCGCGCTGTTGAACCGCTACCTCGATATCAAGGAAAGCGGTTCGCTGTAAACCCGGCCCTTACAGTTGCTCGGCATTGGCCTTCGCGCTGTAGCCGGAGTAGGCTGGGATCGCGATGGCCGCGATGATGCCCAGCACGAAAATCACGGGCAGCACCCACGCCAGGATCAGCACGCCCGTGGTGTTGGGGGCCGGCGCCGGGCCGTATTCGTTCGCCTGCGCATCGCCCGGGCCAAACAGCAGCCACAGGCCAACGATCACGTTCACCAGCGGCACCAGCATCAGCAGCCCCAGCCAGCCGGTCTTGCCCATATCGTTCAGACGCCGGCGCGCCAGCACCAGCGTGATCGCGAACGACAGGCCGTACAGCAGCAGGACCCCAAGCAAGCCGCCGCCGGCTGCCGCATCGGGGCCGGCCGCGGCACCGGTCAGGAAGCCGACCCCCATCAGCAGCACGGCCAGTGGCAGCATCAACAGGCCGGCGCCAATGCCATAGGCCAGGTAACGTACGCGGCCGATACGGCCGGTCAGGGAAAACAGTTTGGGCATGTACGTCTCGTTGCTGGCCGGTTCGGTCAGTTCCGATTGCGGCATGGAATAGGGATTGGTCACGGTTGCTCCTGTTAAGCGTTTTAAAAGTTACCACCGAGAAAATCTTACATTATTTTTTTACTAATACACAAGCACGATTTGCTTACAACACCTGGCTTGCAGCCCACACCGCAGGCTGCGATACTTTCCCCATGCACCCCTCACTCAAGTGCCAGGGCAAGTTTTCCTTGAACTGGACCTACCTGAATGCCATCGCCTCGGGCGTGTCGGCAATCGACCTGGGCGGGCTGGCCTTGCGCAACAAGCATGACGCCCACCAGTTCGTGCGCGAATACGGTTTCGACATCGACAATCCGCATGCCCGCGAAGTGATCGCGCGCGCCCATGGCGAAGCGCTCGAATTCGTGTGCAGCACCTTCCTGACGCCGGAGCAGGCGGCGCTGATCCCGGCCGAAGTGCGGCGGCCGGACGACCCGCTGGACTTGCTGGTGTTCGCTTCGCTGCATGGCAGCGGGCCGGTCGAAATGCGCCGCATGTGGTCGTGCGCCGTGCTGAAGGTCATGCATGGCATCTTCTACATCGACAACAACCTCAAGCTACGCTACTTCAACACCATCCGCCAGCAAGTGTTCGCCAGCCTGGATGAAGTGATCCGCGAGGAAGACGGCCAGGTCTACCTGAGCGATGGCGAAGTCTGCCTGCCGCTGCTGCACTTCGACCGCAAGAACAACAAGAGCCGGGCCAGCATCCTGCTCAAGCTGCTGCAAAAGGCGGCTTACCTGGCGGCCGACATCTTCGACCACCTCGGCGTGCGGATGGTGTTCAACACCCGCTTCGAATGCCTGCTGGCCCTGCGCACCTTGCAGCGCGCGCACCTCATATCGGTCACCAATGTGGATTCCCAGCGCACCCGCAATACCCTGCTGGACATGGAGGCGGCCAAACAAATCTTCACCCGCTACCGCTGCCTGCTGGAGGCGGCCGATGGCTATCCGGCTGCGCTGCTGGAGAAAATGGATGCGGAACTGATGGCGATTTCCGCACCGCAGACGCGCGCCGACAACCCGCACAGCGGCGCGGGCTTCAACAGCATCCAGGTCACGGTGCGCAAGATGATCCATGTGCCGTCGGACGACCCGGCAGCCAGCGGCCCCGATTACGATATCGGCTTCTTTTTCGAATACGAGATCCAGCTGATGGACAAGGCCAGCCATGGCCGGACGCTGGAAGGCCCGGCCAGCCACGATGCCTACAAAAAGCGCCAGGTCGAAACGGCACGCCTACGCGTGCTGGGACGCGAACTGGTGCGCCAGCTCGATACCCCGCCCGCGGTGCGGGCGGCTTAGTTCAGTGCGTGCGCACGCCTTCCGGCACGCCCGCGCCCGCGCCTGGCGGCAGCACATGCTCGGGCGGCATACCCTCCTTGATCATGCCGCGGATGGCGCTGCGCAATTCAGGGCTGTCCGCATGTTTATGGACCGAGACCGCATGCTGGATGGCCACCTCCAGCAATTCCTCGTCGCTGTCTGCCGAAATCGCGACACTGCAATGGGTGTCGCTGGGGAATTCGCGGCAGTCGATGTATTTACGGGTCATGGCAACCTCCCTTCCGAAGAGCTACTTACACTATAGGCCGTTTGCGCGGCAATGCCATGCGGGTGGGGCCGGCCCGGCAGCGCGCGTTTGACAGCGCCCTGCAATCTCAGCAATATGACTGGATGACACTCTCTCCCTGGTTGCTACTCCTGCTGGCCTGGCCCTTGCTGTTGCTCGGGCAGTTCGTGTTGCGCAACGTCCCGCTGCTGGCGCGGCTCAGCATTCCGGTGCCGGTGGTGGGCGGGTTGCTGTTTGCGCTGGCCAGCTTGCTGCTGCGGGCGGCGGGCGTGGAGCTGGCGTTTGCCACCAAGGTCGACGCCGGTTGGTGGACCTGGCTGGTCACGCCGGAAACCGAGTGGCTGTCGCGGCCGTCGAAGAATGTCAACCTGCCCTTGCTGATCGGCTTTTTTACCTGCGTCGGCCTGGCTGCGCCGCTGCGCCTGCTTGCCGGCGGCGGCCGCATGCTGGCGGTGCTGCTGCTTGGGACCACCGTGCTGGCGGTAGCGCAGAATGCCCTCGGCGTGGCGGTCGCCACGGCACTCGGCGCGCCGGCCTTGCTGGGCGTGATGTGCGGTTCGCTGACGCTGGTGGGCGGGCACGGCACGGCGCTCGGCTTCTCATCGCGCTTCGAGCAGGCAGGGATGGCGGCGGCCGCGACCATCGGTGCCTCCGCCGCGACCTTCGGCCTGCTCGCCGGCGCCCTGCTTTCCGGCCCGCTCGGGGTCTGGCTCCTGCGCCGCCATGCGCGTTCCGCCGCCGTTGCTGCCGCAAGCGCGGCTGGCAACGCGATGCGCCACGCACAGGCCGCGACGTTTGCGCGCAACAGCGCCGACCTCCCCCAAGCCGTCGATGCGGCTGGCGCCAGCCGTGCTGCTGGCGGCCCTGGCGACGCCCTTGCCGCTGATGCCGCTGATGCCGCCGGTGCCGCTCGTGCGCCCGGTGCCGCGGGTGCGAGCGATGCGGCGACGCAGACCGCGTCCCCCGTAGTGGCGGACTTCCTGGCAGACGTACGGGCGCTGGCAGCGCAGGGACGCCCCGCGCTGGGCCACCTGCTGCTCGTTGCGTTCTGCGTGAAAGCCGGTGCCTGGATCAGCTTCGGCCTCGACCGGATGGGTGCGTCCCTGCCTGCCTACATGGGCGCCCTCCTGCTCGGCTTCGCCGTGCGTGCGATGCACGACGCCGCCGGAGGGACCTGGCTGCGCGGCGAGGTCATCAACAAGATCGCCGCCGTACTGCTGCCCTTGTTCCTGGTCGTCACCCTGGCGCCGCTGAACCTGGCTGAACTGGCCGGCGTTGCCGGCCCCATGCTCGCCATCCTGGCCGTCAACACCGCGATGACGCTGGCCTTCGCCGCCTTCGTGGTCTGCCCGCTGCTGGGCAAGGACAAGGAAGCCAGCGTCGCCAGCGCCGGCCTGGCCGGCTACGGCATCGGCTCCACCGCCACCGCGGTGGCCGCCATGGATGCCATCACCCGACAGCACGGCAAGGCGCCACGCGCGACCACCATCGTGCCGCCCACCGGCGGCTTCCTGATCGACCTCACCAATGCGCCGGTGATCGGCGCCTTCCTGCGCTGGCTATAGCACTACTTTTTCTTCTTGCTGGTCTTCTTCTCCAGCTCCTTGGATGCCGGCGTCGACCCGCCCTGCACGCCGAGCGCGCCACCGGTCCCCATGCCCCCGGCAATTTCCTGCGCCTTGTAATTGCGCACCGCCTTCACCAGCTGGTTGTACGAATCCATGAAGGAAGCGATCAGGATCTTGCCTTCCGGCGTATTGGAATAACCGCCAGCGGAACCGAAGCCGCCGCCGCCCCACAAGGCGCCGCCCAGGTTGAAATCGAAGTTCTTGGCGCTGCCTTCCGCCGCCGCGAGCTGGATGCCGGAACGGTTATCCACCATCAGCAAAGTGGTGGAGGCCTCGTTCGCCTTGAGCCCGCCGGCCACCACGCCGGCCACGCTGCCCAGCAAGCCCAGCCCGCCCAGCGCACCGCCGACGCCCTGGGTGCCTTTCTGGCTGAAGGTAATGCTCGGGCTCATGGTGTAATCCGCCGCCACCATCTGGCCCTTGCCGTAATTGCTGCCGGCCCGCATTTCACCCGACGACGCCAGGGCGCGTTCCTGCATCAGCTTGTCCATGGCCCCGCCACGTTCGACCACCACGAAGCAGTTCGACTGCTGGATCATCATGCGCAGCACCGGCACGGTGGAACCGAGCTTGTATTGCGACAGGTGGTGGTACCACGGGGCCGCGGTATCTTCCACCACGCCCAGCGTGCCCAACGGCTTATCGCATTTCTCCAGCTGGCTGTTGGCATTGGACGCCGTCGCACCGCCGGCCGAGCCGGTTGCCATGGTGGGTGCGCCGCCCAGCTTGGGATCCGTGCCCGCACAGGCGGTCAAGAGCAGCACCGCCAGGCCGGCGCAGGCATTCCCTGTCTTGAAGAACTTCTTGTTGTCCATGTTCACTCCCCGAGAAGAAACGACCGTTTGAACTCATCGGCGTTATTAGAGAATAGGTCACATCAACAAAAAATCTATGTATAGTTACAGCGCAAGACCAACTCAACTGTTACAAGGAACTCCCTATGAAAAAACTGATCATTGCCGCCCTGGCCCTGTCTTGTTCCGCCGCGTTCGCCGCGGATCCCGCACCGGCAAAGAATGCGCAGCAATCCAAAATGGCGACCTGCAACAAGGAAGCCGAAGGCAAGAAAGGCGATGAACGCAAGGCTTTCATGAAGGAGTGCTTGAGCAACAAGCCGGCCGCGCCCATGACGCAGCAAGACAAGATGAAAGCCTGCAATGCGGACGCCGCAGGCAAGAAGGGCGATGAGCGCAAGGCATTCATGAAGGAATGCCTGAGCGCGAAGAAGACGGCCTGATCAGCGGAGGCCGCTGGCCAGGCGTGGCGACGACAACAAGGCCTTGAACGCTTCCCAGCGCTGCTTGCGGGCGGTCGCCGGATCGGTGGCCGTCACATGCTTCTCGACCCAGGCCTTGACCAGGTCCTTGCCCAGGTTGTAGTTGATGACGTAGCCGCGGTTGGCGTCGTAGAACGACAGGCGCTGCGCCGACTTCTCCGGCGGATACAGGGCCACGTTGACCAGCCACTCGATGGCCTGCTCGCGCGTCATCTTCCCTTCCAGGTAAGCTTGCGCCACGTCGTTGTCGGCATAACTGAGCTTGCCCATCAGCTTCATCAACCTGGCATATTGCGGCGCCAGCGCCGGATCCAGTCCCGCCAAGGGATACAGCACCTTTTGTTCGAACGCCAGGCGCTCTTCGTCAGGGAATGCCAGCTCGATGCCATAGTTCGCGCTGCCTTCGGCGATCAGCGACATCGGCGAATACAGCGGGTACACGCTGAACTCCACCCAGTTGCGCTGCCGGACCAGCGACTGCTCCAGCATGGCATTGTAGACGTGGTGGCCGGGATAGCCCTCATGGCAGCCCAGGTCGAGCGCCCGTTCGATATAGATCGGGAACTCGGTGTTGATCTGGATCAGGCTATGGGCATTGCCCTTGTACCAGTTGTAGCCGGACCAGGGCTTGTCGCTCACGAATTCCAGCACGAAGCTTTCTTCCTGCGGCAATGCCATGAAGGCGGCCGTGCGTTCGCGGCAGGCGGCGATCGATGCATCGAATACCGCTTTCAGCTTGTCCTTCGGGATCGCGAACCTGGCGCGGAATGCCTTCAGGCGTTCGGTCAGCGGGCCGGTGCCGGGCAGCAGCTGGTCCACCTGCGCCACCAGCGCCAGGTAATACGCGCGGTCATGGTGCGGGGTCACCGCGTCGTACAGCAGCGCGGTCTCTTCGTCGAAGGTGAATTTGCGGCCTTCCATCATTTCGACGCGGGCTTGCATGGCGCGCAATTGCTTGGACAGGAATTCGATGCGCAGCGCTTCGTCGGTGTCTCGCGCCGTCTGCTGCGCGATGTCCTTCCGCGCGGCCGCCACGCCGGCCTTGATCGCGGCCAGGCTTTGCTTTTCCTGCGCCGCCTGCTGCGCCAGCTCCGGCGGGCCGTAATACGCATCGACGTAACTGCTGTCATGCTGGCCGATCGCCAGCGCCAGCTTGCGGTAGCGCTCCGCCACATCCTGCACCGACGCCGCCATGGCGCTGCCTGCCATCAGCATGGCTAACCCTCCCAGTACCAGTTTTTTCATTGTCCCCAGTCCCTTTGCCTTGTCTTAAAGGCGTAGAGTGTAACTCAGCCCCTGCGCAGCTGGCGGGCCAGGTCCGCCAGGCGATAGGGCTTGGCGACGAAGGCAAATTCCTCCAGGCCCTGTTCCCCCTGCGGAAAGCCGGAGGCGAGGATGATCTTGATGCCCGGATAGCGCTGGCGCACTTCGCGCGCCAGCTCCAGGCCGGTCATCCCATTCGGCATCATCACATCGCTGAACAGCACGTCGATGTCGCCATCGCGCTGCAAGGTGCGCATGGCGGCCGCCGCATCGCTGGCATGCAAGGTCGCATAGCCCATGGCCTGGAACAGTTCGCGCGCCGACTCCATCACCAGCGCGTCATCCTCGACGATCAGCACGCGCTCTTCGCGCGCCTCGCGTGGCGGCTGCGCGTCCGGCAACGATTCGTCCAAGGCCGGCAGGAAGAGATTGACCGTGGTGCCCTTGCCCTTTTCGGTATCGATGGTGACGGTACCGCCCGACTGGGCGATGAAGCCGTATACCTGGCTCAGGCCCAGGCCCGAACCCTTGCCGACTTCCTTGGTGGTGAAGAACGGTTCAAACACCCGCGCGCGCACCTCTTCGCTCATGCCTTCGCCGTCATCGGCAACGCTGACGCGCACATAATCGCCAGCCGGCAAGGCGCCGGCCTGGCCAGCGGCCAGCGTGATGTTGCGCGTGGAGATTTCGAGTGCGCCGCCATCGGGCATGGCATCGCGCGCATTGACCACCAGGTTGAGCAACGCCGCTTCAAAGCGCGCTTCATCGATGGACGCCTGGCGCAGCTTGGGTTCCAGGTCCAGCTCGAAACGCACCTGCGGTCCGGCGGCACGCCGCAGCACGCCTTCGAATCCCGTGACCAGCCGGTTCAATTGCTGCACGCTGGGCGCCAGTGGCTGCTGGCGCGCAAACGCCAGCAATTGCTGCGTCAGCGAGGCGCCACGGTCGACCGCACGCCGCATGCTGTCGAGCACGCGCGTGCCGGCCGCTTCCGGCGGCGCGGTGCGCAAGATGTCGATGCCGTTCGACAGCACCGCCAGCAGGTTGTTGAAGTCATGCGCCACGCCACCGGTCAACTGGCCGATCGATTCCATTTTTTGCGCCTGGAACAGGGCGGCCCGCGCCTGTTCCAGCGATTCCTGCGCCATGCGCTGTTCCGTGTTGTCGCGCGTGAC
>CBFGQI010000107.1:0-17948 GCA_965650885.1 uncultured Oxalobacteraceae bacterium | reverse complement strand
TTCCGCATGCCGCAGCCGATCCCGTCCTACCTGCTGGCCATCGCCATCGGCGAGATCGAGGTGCGCAACCTGGGCCCGCGCACCGCCGTCTATGCGGAACCCGGCCGCATCGACGCTGCCGCCTGGGAGCTGGCCGACACCGAGAAGATGGTGAACGCCGCCGAGGCGCTGTACGGCCCTTATCGCTGGGGGCGCTACGACATGCTGGTGCTGCCGCCTTCGTTCCCGATCGGCGGCATGGAAAACCCGCGCATGACCTTCCTGACGCCGACCATGATCGCGGGCGACCGCAGCCTGAACGACCTGATCGCGCATGAGCTGGCGCACAGCTGGTCCGGCAACCTGGTCACCAACGCTTCCTGGAAGTACCTGTGGCTGAACGAAGGCTTCACCACTTACGTCACGACGCGCATCGTCGAAAGCCTGTACGGCAAGGAGGTGGCGGACCTTGAGCTGCAGGTGGAGCAGGCCGAAGCCCTCGCTTCGCTGAAGGATATCGCGCCGGCCAAGCAGGCGCTGGCCAGCAAGGACCCGGACGTCAACCCGGACGCCTACGCCGACGAAGGGCTGGTCTACGCGAAGGGGGCCTGGCTGCTGCATACGCTGGAGCAGCGCGCCGGCCGCGAACTGTTCGACCCTTTCCTGCGCGGCTGGTTCGACCAGCATGCGTTCCAGTCGGCGACCACCGAGCAATTCGTCGATTACCTGCGCAAGAACCTGCTGGCGAAAAAGCCGGACGTCATGAGCGATGCCGAACTCGATGAATGGCTGTACGGCAGCGGCATCCCCGCCGGCGCGCCGCGCGTGAATTCGCCGCGCCTGGCCGCGCTGGACGCCAAACGCGACGCCTGGCTGCAGGGCGAGCTGGTCACCGGCGCGCTGGAGCCGCAGCAGTGGATCGCCTTCGAATGGATGCATTTCCTGAACGGCATCGACGGCAAGGCCAGCGCCGCGCAACTGAAGGAGCTCGACGACGCCTTCAAGCTGCGCACTACGAAGAACAATGAAATCGGCTTCCGCTTCTACCTGGCATCGGTGCATGCGGGCCATGACGTGCGCGCACCGCTGCAGGCCTTCCTCATGAGCGTAGGCCGGCAAAAGTTTGTCGTCCCGCTGTACAAGGCGCTTCTGGAGAATCCGAAGGAAGCCGTATGGGCCAAGGGCGTATATGCCAAGGCCCGTCCCCGTTACCACCCTGAGACCCAGGGTTCCGTCGACAAACTGATGAAGAAATGAACATGCTGAAGAAACCCCTCGCGCCACTGCTCTGGCTGGCCTTTGCCGCCACCGCTGCCGCTACTGCGCCCGCCCTGGCCGCGGCGGAAGGACCGGAAGCGGCGGCTACCGCCAGTGCCGCCCGCGCGCCCGCCTTCGACCTGGAGCGCGACGTCAAGCTGGCCTTGAAGACCTTCGACGTGCCCGGCATGGCCATCGCCATCGTCAAGGATGGCAAGGTGGTGGCGGCCAGGGGCTTTGGCGTGCGCAGGCTGGGCGACCCGGCGCCGGTGACCGGCAGGACGCTGTTCGAGATCGCCTCCAATTCCAAAGCCTTCACCGCCGCCGCACTGGCGCAGCTGGTGGACGAGGGCAAGCTGTCCTGGGACGACCCGGTGACGAAACATTTGCCGGGCTTCCAGATGGCCGATGCTTACGTGACCCACACCATGACCGTGCGCGACCTGCTGGTGCACCGCAGCGGCCTGGGGCTGGGCGCGGGCGACCTGCTGTGGTGGCCGACCACCACCTTCACGACCGATGAAATCATCGACCGCCTGCGCTACGTGAAGCTGGCCACCAGCTTCCGCAACAACTACGCCTACGACAACCTGCTGTACATCGTGGCGGGCAAGATCATTGCGCAAAAGTCCGGCAAGAGCTGGGAAGAGGCGACCCGCGAGCGCATCCTGGCCCCCTTGGGCATGGACGCCACCGCCACCAGCGTGGCCGACATGCTGAAAACGGCCGACTACTCGGCGCCGCACAGCAAGATCAACGGCAAGGCTGCCGTGGTCAAGCCGATGCCGGTGCAAAACGCGGTCGGCGCGGTGGGCATCAACACCAATGCCGAAGATATCGCCAAGTGGATGCAGGTGCTGCTCAACGAAGGCAGGATGGAGAACGGCAAGCAGCTGTTCAGCGCCCGACAGGCGCGCGAAATGTGGACCCAGCAAACCCCGATGAAGATCAGCGAGCCCAAGCCGGCGCTGGCGGCCACCCGGCCGCACTTCGCGGCCTATGGCCTGGGCTTCCAGCTGCGCGACTACCGCGGCCGCATGCTGGCCATGCATGGCGGCGCGCTGCAGGGCTTCTACTCGCGCATCGTGCTGGTGCCGGAAGAGAAACTGGGCGTGGCGATCTTCACCAATGCCGAAAACGGGCCGGCCATGAGCGCGCTGCAGTGGCGCATCCTGGACCATTACATGGGCGCGGCGCCGACCGACTGGATCAAGGCTTACGCCGAGGTGGAAGCGGAGATGCACCGGGACGAACTGGCGCGCCAGCGCAAGCTGACGGCCGCGCGCGCCGCCGCCTCCAAGCCTTCGCTGCCGCTGGCTGCCTACAACGGCGAGTACAACGATCCGTGGTACGGCACGGTGGCCATCCGCCAGGAGGGCGGCAAGCAAACGATGGCCTTCAGCCGCACGCCGGACCTGGTGGGCACGCTCGAGCATTTCCAGCACGATACCTTCATCGTGCGCTGGAAGGAGCGCAACTTCAATGCCGACGCCTACGTGACGTTCTCGCTGAACCCGGACGGCTCGATCGAGCGCATGAAGATGGCGCCGGTGTCGACCGAAACCGACTTCAGCTACGATTTCGCCGACCTGTCCTTCACCCCCGGCGCCAAGCCGGCCGCCGCCAAGCCTTGAGCGTCAGCCCAGGCTCCATTTGTTGATGCGCGTCTTGTAGCGGTAGCCGGGCACGTAGCGCATTTCGCAGTATTCGATCGGCTGCCGGCGCTCGGACAGGGTGACGCGCTCGCAGGAAAGCAGGGGCGTGCCGGGCGCCACCTGCAGCAGCTGGCTTTCTTCGGCCTGCGCAGCCACCGCGCCCAGGCTTTCCAGGCATTCCGTCGGCTGCACGCCCAGGTCTTCCACCAGCAGGCGGTAGAGCGAACCCTTGGCTTCCAGTTCCTTGCGCTCGATGGTGGCGCCGGGCGGCAGGCGCAGGTAGGAGTCCTGCAGGCCGACCGGGGCGCCATTCAGCAGGCGCAGGCGGCGCAGGCGCACCAGCGGGGTGTCGATTTCCGTTTGCAGCAGGCTGGCCAGCGCCATGGTGGCGACCGCCGGCTCCAGCAGCAGGATCTGCTGGCCCGGCGTGCCGC
Organism: uncultured Oxalobacteraceae bacterium; assembly: GCA_965650885.1. GTDB lineage: Bacteria > Pseudomonadota > Gammaproteobacteria > Burkholderiales > Burkholderiaceae_D > Rugamonas. Next base: position 14,623 of record CBFGQI010000107.1, on the reverse strand, counting down.
CGCGGCGGATGGTGTCGTCGCTGAAGCTGTCGAGAAAGCGCGACATCTGGCGCACGGCCTGCGGTGCCACGAAAGTGCCGCGGCCATGGTCGCTGTACAGCGTGCCCTGTTCTTCCAGCAAGCGTATCGCCTTGCGCACCGTGTCGCGGCTGACGTTGAGGGTGGCCGCCAGCTCGCGCTCGGCCGGCAGCGGTTCGTGGGCGGCGTAGGTGCCGCGCTCCACTTCCTGCTGCAAGCGTTCCGCCAGCTGGCGGTACAGCGGCCGCGCGCCTTCCGGTTTCAATTCCATCTGCTGGTTCTCCTTGATCCGATGGATCGTATCATACCACTGTCACAATCTTATGGTACGTACCATTGCTTATACCGCGTAAGCCACAGTCGGAAATATTTTCTTGATTAGTGGTACGTACCAGTATATGCTTCCCATACCGGAATTCGTTATCGCTCTCAACAAGGGGAAATCGTGTACAGGAAAGTGGGCTTACTGGCGGCAGGTTCTGTCGCACTGATGCAGTGGAATGGCGCGGCGGCGCAGCAGGCCGGCCAGGGCGAGGCGGCCACCACCGTGGTCGAAATCACCGGGCAATTGCTGGGCAAGGGTGAGGCGCGCGCCAACAGCGTGATCGACGCCGAAACCATCAAGGCCCAGCCGGCCGGTCTCGACCCCCTCAAGCTGCTGGGCCGCGTGCCGGGCCTGCAAGTGGGTTCCAGCGATGCCTTGGGCGGCAGTTTCTCGATGCGCCTGGGCATGCGTGGCTTGAACAAGGAGCAGATCGGCGTGTCGGTGGACGGCATCCCGAACGGCTCCACGCTGTCCAACGGCGGCACCATGCCGAACCGCCTGCTGGAGCCGGCCAATGTGGTGCGGGTCGACGTGTCGCAGACGGCGGGCGACCTGGGCACGCCGTCCAACCAGGCGCTGGGCGGCTACATCGATTTCCGCACCCGCGATCCTTCCAAAGAGCGCGGCGGCGACGTCGAAGTTTCGGGCGGCAATTACGGCTACCGCCGCGCCTTCGTGCGCCTCGATACCGGCAAGAACGAGCGCGGCACCAGCGCCTACGTGGATTTCTCGCATTCGGAGGTACGTACCTGGCCGGGCGACCATTCGGGCCAGAGCCGCCGCAACCATGCCGACCTGCGCGTGCTGCAGGACCTGGGCGGCGGTTCCAGCCTGCGCGCCACGGTCAGTTACAACCGCTTCGCCGACAACGACTACGACGCGGTGGCCCTGCGCGCGGTGGCGGCGCCGTTCTACAAGGCGGTGTTCGAAGTGAACCCGGATTCCGATGGCTTGACCGACCGCTGGACCGGCAACCCCGCCGTCGACCAGAATTACCGCGGCACGCGCGGCATCAACAGCAAGGATATCCTGGCCCACGTGGACTGGACCCAGCGTTTCGGCGCAACCGGCAAGCTGACCCTCAAGCCCTATATCCACACCCAGGAGGGAAACGGCTGGTTCTACGTGCCTTACCGCCAGTTGCCGGCGGACGGCAAGGTGGTCAGCATCGTCGCCCCGGGCGGGGCGCCGACTGCCGTGGTGCAGGAGTGCTACCGCAACCAGTACCAGCGCACCGCGACCGGCGCGCTGGTGCCGCTGTCCGCCGTCACCTTCCCGGCCGGCGCCAGCGCGGCATCGCTGCGCACGGCAGGCTGCCCGGCGGCGGCGCGCTACGCGATGAATCCGGTGGCGCAATGGGGGGAGCGCGAAGCGACCACGCGCCGCAGCGACAATTCCATCAACCGCCGCGGCCTGTTGTCCGAAGTGGCGTTCACGCCGGCCGACGGCCACCGGGTACGCGTGGGCGGCTGGTACGAACATATCGTCCGCGAAAAGATCCGCAACTGGTTCGGCGCGACCGACCCGAAAACCGGCAGCGCTTACAGCGAAAGCGACCTGTACTCGGTGACGCAGGACCGCCATTACCGCTCCAACACCCTGATGGGCTATGCCCAGGACAAGATGCTGCTGCTGGACGAGCGCCTGGAACTGGATGTGGGCGCCACCTGGCAGCGCTTCCGCGAAGACTACCGTTCGCCGGTGGAGTTTGCCGGCGTACGCGCACTGTCGGTCTCGTCCGGCCTGCTGCCCAAGTTCGCGGCGCTGTACCGCATCAGCGACCAGCTGGAAATTTACGCCAGCGCGTCGAAGAACTTCAGCGCCATCCCGGACAGCGTGTTCGAAGGCACGGCGGCGGTGGACTCGAAGAAGGGCATCGAGCCCGAAACTTCGCTCAACAAGGACGTGGGTGTGCGCTGGCAGCGCGACGGCTATGGCCTGGGCCTGAGCGTGTACGGCATCCGCTACAGCAACCGCATCTCGATCCAGAACGGCAACCCGAACGGCGACATCTTCTCGCGCGACGCCAAGACCAGCTTCGCCAACCAGGGCGGCATCAGCTCGCGCGGTGTGGAGCTGACGGGCCGTCTGGCGGGCGCGGGCTATGAGCTGTATGCCAACTACGCCTTCAACAATGCGCACTACGAGGCGGACACGCCGTTCGAAGGCATCAAGGCCGGCGACCCGGTGCTGGGTGCGGCGCGCCACACGGCCTTCGCGGAGGCGGTATGGAAGCCCGCCGCCGGCTGGCGCCTGGCGCTCAACGCGCGCTACACGGGCAAGGCGGCGGGCACCTACGGCGTGGTGGCCAACACCGTCGTCGCCGGCGGCCCGGCCAGCTATCCGCGCGAGTACATGCCGTCCCATACGCTGGCGGGCCTGTCGGCCAGCTGGAAGCCCGGCCTGGCCGGCTGGACCTGGCTGCGCGAGGCGGAGATTGCCTTTAATATAGACAATATGTTCGACAAGCGCTATCTCGGCGGCCTTGGCGCGGAACTCACCACCGCCAATCCGCTGACCTCGGGCCGCTACTTCCTGGGCAGCCCGCGGACCTTCTTCCTGACGCTGCGTTCGCGTTTCTGAACGCGCCACTTTGACGGAAAGGGCAGGACGTGAACTGGGCACTGCAGGCGAAGCGCTTACTGGCGAAGCTGGGATGGCTGGTGCTGCTGCTGGCGGCGCTGTATGGCCTGAAATGGCTGGCATCCCGGCTCGATGCCGACGCGTCGGGCGCCGCACGCTTGCGCGTCGCCCTGTTCATCAACGGCACGCTGGGCGACAAGTCTTTCTTTGACGCCGCCGCCCGCGGCCTGCACCGTGCCGAGGCCGGCCTGCCCGTCAGTGCGCGCGTGGTGGAGGGCGGCACCGATCCGACGCGCTGGGAGGCGGCCCTGGGCGACCTGGCCGACAGCGGCGACTACGACGTGGTGGTCGCGGGCACCTTCACCATGGTGCCTTACGTGGAGAAGCTGGCGCGCGAATATCCCTCCACCCGCTTCATCGTCTATGACGCCAGCGTGGATTATGGGCGCTGCGGCTGCGCCAACGTGTATTCGATGCGCTTCCGCCAGAACGAAGGCGCCTACTTGGCCGGCTACCTGGCGGCGCGCCTGATGCAGCAGGGCTTGCCCGGCCTGGCGCCCGGCAGCGGCACGGCGGCCATCGGCGGCATGCAGTTCCCCGTGATCGAGGACTTCCTGGTCGGCTTCAAGGCCGGGGCGCAGGCGGCGGCGCCGGGCTTGACGGTGCAGACCCAGTTCGCCAACGCCTTTTCCGACCCGGCCGCCGGCAAGGAGATCGCGCGCATGCAGTTCGCGCGCGGCGCCGGCCTGGTGTTCCACGCGGCCGGGGCCACCGGCCAGGGGGTGAACGAAGCGGCGGAGGAAGCGGGCCGCTATGCGATCGGGGTCGACATGGACCAGTACGCGATGTACCGCGACACGCAGCCGGCGCGGGCCCGGGGCATTGTCACTTCCGTGCTGAAGGAGGTCGACGTGGGTCTGGAGCGCGCCCTGCGCCTGCACCTGGAAGGCGGCCTGGCCTATGGCCGCAGCGAATCGCTGGGCCTGGCCGAAGGCGGGGTGCGGCTGGCGCCGCGTTCGGCGGTGCTGGACGCGCTGCCGGCGGCGCTGCATGCGGAACTGGCGGCACAGCGCGACGCCATCATCGAAGGGCGGGTGCTGGTGCCGAGCGCCTTTGCCACCGGGGCTGCGGGCGCAGCGGGGAGCGGGCAATGAAGAGCGATATGCCGCGGCTGCAGCTGCGCGGGGTCAGCAAGCGCTATGACAATGGCTTGCTGGCCAACGATGCCGTCGACCTGGAAGTGGCGCGCGGCGAGATCCATGCCCTGATCGGGGAAAACGGGGCGGGCAAGTCGACCCTGATGAAAATCCTGTACGGGCTGGAACAGCCCAGCGCCGGCCAGGTCTTGCTCGATGGCCAGCCGGTGCGCTTCCGCTCGCCGCGCGCGGCCATCGCCGCCGGCGTCGGCCTGGTGCCGCAGCACGTGCAGCTGGTGCCCTCGTTCACGGTGGCGCAGAACGTGGTGCTGGGCGCGGAGCCGCTGCGCGCCGGCCTGCTGGACCACCAGGCCGCGCTGGCGGCGGTACGCGGGCTGTCCGGGCGCTATGGCCTGCAGGCCGATCCGCTGGCCGTGACCGGGACGCTGTCGTTGGGCGAACAGCAGCGCGTGGAAATCCTGAAGGCGCTGTACCGCGGCGCCACCCTGCTGCTGCTCGACGAACCGGCCGCCGTGCTCAGCCCCGACGAGGCTGCGGCGCTGTACCGCGCGTTGCGCGGCCTGACCGGCGCCGGCCTGACGGTGCTGCTGATCACGCACAAGCTGGCCGAAGTGCTGGAAGTGGCCGACCGCTACACCGTGCTGCGCGCCGGCCGCGTGACGGGGCGCGGCCGGTCGGCGCAGGCTTCGGCCGGCGAGCTGACCCGCCTGATCGTGGGCGGCGCGCCGCCGCCGGCGCCAGCGGCCGCGCTGCCGCGCCGCCCGGCGCCCCCCGCCGGCGGCACCGTGCGCCTGGCGGCGCGCAACCTGCGGATGTGCGATGCGGACGGCGTGGCGCGCCTGGACGGCGTGTCGCTGGAGGTGGCGGCGGGCGAGATCCTCGGCATCGCCGGCGTGGAAGGCAATGGCCAGTCCGCCCTGGCCGCGGTGCTGGGCGGTGCGGCGCTGCCGGACGGCGGCAGCATCATGCTCGACGGTGACGCGTACGGCGGGCGCGGCGTGCGGCATGCCATCGAACAGGGCGTGGCCATGGTGCCGGAAGACCGCCTGCGCGACGGCGCCGCGCCCGGCCTCAGCATCGCGGAGAACGCCATGGCCTCGTGCTACCACCGGCCGCCGCTGTCGCGCCTTGGCTGGCTGCAGCCGCAAGCGGTCCGCGCCATGGCGCAGCGCATGATCGACGGCTTCGGGGTCAAGGCGCAGGGCCCGGAGCAGCCGATCGGCGCGCTTTCCGGCGGCAACATGCAGAAGATCGTGCTGGCGCGCGCCCTGCAATCCGGGCCCAAGGTGCTGATCGCCTGCCAGCCCACGCGCGGCGTCGATATCGGCGCGGCGCGCTTTCTGCGCAGCCGGCTGGAAGCCTTGCGGCGCGACGGCGCCGCCATCGTGCTGGTGTCGGCCGACCTGGACGAAGTGCTGGAACTGTCGGACCGCATCGCCGTCATGTTCCGCGGCCGCATCGCCGGCCATTTCCGGGCGGCCCAGGCCAGTGCGCCGCTGCTGGGCGCCTATATGACCGGCGCGCGCCGCCAGCCCGGCGCTTCGGCCTGCCTGGACGCGCCATTTGCCGCCGGCGGGGAGGGCGCAGCATGACGCGGTCCGTATCCTTCGCGCCGGCCCGGCGGCCCGGCATGCGCCTGGCGCTGGCGGTGCTGGCCGGCCTGCTGGCGGGGCTGGCCATCACGGCCCTGGTGAGCCGCGAGCCGCTGCGCGCCTGGCTGGTCCTGCTGACCGGTGCGCTGCCCGAACTGCGGCAGACGGCGGACGGCTGGGAATGGCGTCGCCTGGTGCGCTTTGGCACGGTGCTGGAAGACACGATCACCCTGAGCTGCCTGGGCCTGGCCGTGGCCCTGCCGTTCCGGGCGCGCCAGTTCACGCTGGGCGCGGACGGCCAGCTGTTCCTGGGCGCCCTGGCCGCCGCCGTGGTCGGCCTGCTGCTGCCGGCGCCGGCCTGGATCGTGCTGCCGCTGGCCTGCCTGGCCGCCATGCTGGCCGGTTTCCTGTGGGGCGGCGTCACCGGCGCCCTCAAGCTGGGCTGCAATGCCAATGAAATGGTGGCCAGCCTGATGCTGAACATGATCGCCGTCGAATGCTACCGGCTGGCCATCCTGTACTGGCTGCGCGACCCGGCGGCCGGCTTCCAGGCCACGCCGCTGCTGCCGGCGGCGGCGCAACTGCCCACCCTGATCGCCCATACCAACGTCACCTGGATGCTGGTGGCGCTGCCGCTGGTGGTGGCCGGCGCCGCCCTGCTGCTGCAGCGCTCCACGCTGGGCTACGAAATCCGCCTGACCGGCGTGGCACCGGCCTTCGCGGCGCAGGCCGGGCTGCCGGTGCGGCGCGCCATGCTGTTGTCGATGGCCGCCGGCGGCGCCTTCGCCGGGCTGGCCGGCTTCCACGTCGCCAATGGCCTGCTGAAACGCCTGCCGGTCGACCTCAATCCGGGGCTGGGCTTCGAGGGCTTGCTGGTGGCCCTGCTGGCGCGCCACGTGCCCTCGGCGATCCCGTGGGCCGCCCTGTTCTACGCCTGGCTGCGCGCCGGCGGACAGGCCATGGAACGCAGCACCGATGTGTCGCGCGAGGTGGTACTGGTGATCCAGGCGCTGATCATCCTGCTGGCGGTGGCCGAGCGCTGGCCGCTGCCGGCCTGGGTGGCGCGCTGGTGGCAGCCGCGCCTGGCCTTAGGGGAAGGGGCGCGATGAACGCCGAATGGGCTGTCTTCACCGCCGCCGCCGGCGTGCTGCTGCTGGCCGTGCTGCGCGCCGCCGTCCCGATCCTGTTCGCGGCGCTGGGCGGCCTGCTGTCGGAGATGGCCGGCTGCATCAACGTGGCGCTGGAAGGCATGATGCTGGTGTCCGCCTTCTTCGGGGTGATCGGCGCCATCCACGCGCCGCAGTGGTTCCCGCAAGCGGCGCCCTGGCTGCTGCCGTGGATCGGCGCGCTGTGCGGCGTGGCCGCCGCGCTGCTGCTGGCCGCGCTGCTGTCCTGGCTGCACCTCGAATGCGGCGCCGACCTGATCGTGGCCGGCATCGCGCTCAACCTGCTGGCCGGCGGCCTCACCGTGTTCCTGCTGGCCGAGCTGGTGGGCGACAAGGGCTCCACCGCCAGCTTCGCCAGCCCGGCGCTGCCGTCGCTGCACATCCCCGGGCTGGCCGCCTGGCCCCTGCTCGACCTGCTGCTGAACGGGGAGGGCGGGCGCGGCCACCATGTGCTGCTGTACGGCGCCGCCGCCAGTTGCGCGCTGCTGTGGTTTTTCCTGGCCCATACGCGCGCCGGGCGCTGGCTGCGCGCGGCCGGCGAAAACCCCGAAGCGGCGCGCGCGGCGGGCATTCCCGTCCAGCGCCTGCGCCACGGCGCCATCCTGGCCAGCGGCCTGCTGGCCGGCCTGGGCGGGCTGTACTTGAGCATGGGTTACCTGACCCTGTTCCAGGCCGAGATGACGGCCGGCCGCGGCTTCCTGGCGCTGGCCGCCGTGTTCCTCGGCGCCCGCCGCCTGCGCGGCGTGCTGGCGGCGGCCCTGCTGTTCGGCGCCGCGGCGGTGGCCGTCACCCGGCTGGGGGCGTATCCGCTGCCGCCGCAACTGGTGTTCATGCTGCCGCCGGCCGTCACCCTCCTGGCGCTGGCCGTCTCCGGCTGGCGCGCACAGCGCCGGCCGCGCCGGCGCCCACCATCGACTGAAAAGGAAGTACCGTGAACCGCGAAATACTGCAGGACCGCATCTATGCCTCGCTTGCCCTGGCCGGCATCGGGGATGCGCTGGGCGCACCCACCGAGCAATGGAGCATCGGCGAAATCATGGCCAAGTACGGCGGCCTGGTCACCACCTTCGGCGAGCCGCCGGCCGATACTTTCGCCGGCGCCAATGCGGGGCGGCGCGGCGAAGTCACCGACGATGCCAGCCAGATGTACTACCTGGCCGGCGCGCTGGTCAAGGCGCAGGGTGCGCTGGATGCGGACGGCTGGGTGGCCTGCCTGCTGGACTGGGCCGACCACAGCCCCAAGGCGGGCTTCATGGGGCCGAGCACCGCCGGCATCGTGCAGGCGTTGCGCGAAGGCCGCGACACGTCCTTGGTGGGCGTGATCGGGACTTCCTCGCGCAAGATGACGACGGTGGGCACCACCAACGGGGCCGCCATGCGGGTGGCGCCCGCCGGCCTGCTGTACCCGGGCCGTCCCGACCTGGCGGCGCAGCAGGCGCTGGTGACCTGCCTGCCTTCGCACGACACGGAAGTGTCGATTTCCGCGGCTTGCGCGGTGGCCGGCGCCACCGCCATGGCGGTGGCCGGCGCCCCGCTGGAGCGGGTGCTGGACGGCGCGCTGGAAGGCGGGCGGCTGGGCGAGCAGCTCGCCCGGCGCCATGCGCGGCAGGTGGCCGGGCCGAGCTTCATGGCACGCCTGCAGATGGCGCTGCGCATCGCGCGCCATGCCCGCAACGACCACGATTTCCTGTTGACGATGGAGCGCGAAGTCGGCAACTCGGTGCTGGCGGCCGAATCGGTCCCGGCCGCGCTGGGTGCGGTGGCCTATGCCAACGGCGACCCGCTGCGCACCATCGCCTTGTGCGCGTCGATCGGCAACGATACCGATTCCATTGCCACCATGGCGGGCGCCATCGTAGGCGCGCTGCGCGGCCGCGGCGCCCTGCCGCAGGACCTGCTGGCCGAATTCGTCGCCGTCAACGGCGCCGAATTCGACCTGGAGGCGATGGCGGGCGGACTGGCGCAGCTGGCGTGGCGCCACGTGGCAGGGGGCGGCGATGTTCACTAAGCCGGGATGCGCGGTGCTGTGCTATGGCGACCCGTGCGCGGACGTCATGATCGGCGCCGCCCAGCCGCCGGCGCTGGGCGAGAAGGTGCTGGGGACGCCGCTGGGCACCCAGGCCGGCGGCACCACGGCGAACGTGGCTTGCGCCCTGGCCCGGCTCGGCACGCCCAGTGCCGCATTCGGCCGCATCGGCGACGATGCGCACGGGACGCTGCTGCGCGAGTCCTTCGCCGCCTTCGGCGTGGCGACCGCCAGCCTGCGCCTGGTGCCTGGCGCGGTATCGTCCAGCGCCGTCATCATCAGCACGCCCGGCGGCGAGAAATCGGTGATCTACCAGCCGATGGCCGGCCGCCTGTTCGACCCGGCCGGACTGGCGCCAGCCGTAGCGGGCGCGCGGCTGCTGTACGCCATGCCCTACGACCTGGTCGAATTCGAAGCCGTGGCCCGCATTGCGCGTGCGGCCGGTGCGCTGGTGGCGATCGACCTGGAGGCGGCGGTGGCACCGGACTGGCAGGCCATGGAGCGGCGCGCAGCGCTGGCCGATATAGTATTCTTCAATGAATCGGGCTTCCGCGCCGGCGTCGGCTGGCCGCCTTCGCTGCTCCAGTTGCAGCGCGTGCTGGCGCTGGGGCCGGGCGTGGTGGCGGTGACGCTGGGCGAGCGCGGCGCGCTGGCTGCCACCCGCGACGGCTTTGCCGAGCAGGCCGCGTTTCCCGCGCAGGTGCTGGACACGGCCGGTGCCGGCGACTGCTTCAACGCCGCCTTCCTGCATGCCTGGCTGGGCGGCGCGGACCTGGCGCAGTCGCTGCGTTTCGGCTGCGCCGCCGCAAGCTGTGCGGTAGCGGGCTTCGGCGCGCGCGCGGCGCTGCCGGCGGCGGCGCAGGTGGCGGCCGTGCTGGCAAAGGAGGCGCCATGATCATCGTGTTCGGTTCGGTCAACCTGGACCTGACGGTCCAGGCGGCGCGCGCACCGCGCGCGGGCGAAACCGTGCTGGGCGGCGCCACGGCAGCCGCACCGGGCGGCAAGGGCGCCAACCAGGCGCACGCGGCCCGCCTGTTCGGTGCGCAAGTCGCCTTCTTCGGCGCCGTCGGCAACGATGTGTATGCCGACCAGGCGGCGGCGGGGCTGGAGGCCGCGGGCGTGGACGTGCAGGGTTTGCGCCGCGTGCAAGGCGCCAGCACGGGGCTGGCTTTCATCACGCTGGAACAGGGCGGCCAGAACCGCATCGTGGTGTCGCCCGGTGCCAACCTGGCTGCGCGTGCGCAGCAGGTGACCGATGCGCAGCTGGCCGGCGCGCGCGCCTTGCTGCTGCAGCTTGAAGTGCCGCTGGCCGAATCGATGGCGCTGGCGCGCCGCGCGCGCGCCGCCGGCTGCCGCGTGCTGCTGAACGCTTCGCCGCTGCAGGGCGGCGAGGCGATCGATTATGGCGCCGTCGACGTGCTGATCGTGAACGAGGGCGAACTGGCGCAACTGGCGGCCGCGATGGCGGTGCCGCCGCACGCGCCGGCGCAGCAGGCGCAGGAACTGAGCAAGCGCACCGGCTGCGACGTGCTGCTGACGCTCGGCGCCGACGGCGCCCTGCTGGCCGGGCCGCGCGGCGGCAGCGTGCGCACGGCGGCGCACCGCGTGCAGGTGGCCGATTCCACCGGCGCCGGCGATACCTTCGCCGGGGTGTTCGCGGCCGCCGGCGCGCAAGGCATGGCGCCGGCGCAGGCGCTGGCACTGGCCAACGCGGCGGCGGCCCTCAGCTGCACCGCGGCGGGCGCGCAACCGTCCCAGCCGCAGCGCAAGGCGATCGAAGAGTTTCTGGCGGCATCCGCCACAAGGAGCAATGCATGACGCGCGTGATACTTGACTGCGACCCCGGCATCGACGATGCGCTGGCCCTGCTGCTGGCGGCCGGCCTGCCCGCTATCGAATTGCTGGCGGTGACGGCGGTGGCGGGCAACCGGCCGGTGGAGGTGACCGCCGCCAATGCGCGCGGCATCCTCGACCTGGCGGGGCTGCACGCCGTGCCCGTTTTCGCCGGTGCGGCCAAGCCCTTCGGCTATTGCGAGCCGCGCTGCAACCTGGTGCACGGCGCCGATGGCCTGGGCGGCGTGGCGCTGGGCCCGTCGCGGCCGGTGCAGGATGGCCACGCCGCCGTGCGCATCGCGGAATTGCTGCGCGAAGCGCCGGCCGGCAGCATCGACCTGGTGGCGGTCGGCCCGCTCACCAATGTCGCGCTGTGCGAGGCGCTGCACCCCGGGATCCTGCGCCGGGCCCGGCGCGTGCTGGTCATGGGCGGGGCGCTGCAGGTGCCGGGCAACGTGACGCCGGCCGCCGAGTTCAATTTCTACGCCGATCCCGTGGCGGCACGGATGGTGCTGGCATCCGGCGCCGAGGTCCTGCTGTTCCCGCTGGACGTGACGGGCAAGGCGGTGATGGATCCCGCATGGATCGCCGCCTTCGGCAGTGCGCCCAATGCCTGCGGACGGACGGCGGGCGCCATGCTGGAAGCGTATGCCGCGCTGGACCCGCTGCTGCACGATGTCTGTCCGGTGGCCTGGCTGGCCGATCCTTCCCTGTTCTCCGGCGCCCCTTGCCACGTGCAGGTCGACTGGCGCGAAGGCGCCAGCGCGGGACATGTGCAGGCATGGTTCGCGCACCGCGACGATGCGCCGGGACCGCACAATGTGCAAGCCATGCATTCGGTGCGCAATGCCGAATTGCTGGCCCTGGTGGCCGGCGCGATCGGACGCCTGCCGTGATGTGGCGCGCTGCGGCGCCGGCGTTCGCCGCCCTGCCTTTCGCCTGGTTGGCGGGCATGCTGGCCGGCTGTGGCAGCATGCCGCAGGCAGTGGCGCCGGCAGCTTCCGCGGTGCAGGCGCATGCGGCGGGTGCGCAGCTGCGGCCGATCGGCACGCAAGTCCTGGCGCATGGCACGCGCTTTGCCGATACCGTGGCCGGCGGCTTGTCCGGCCTGGATTTCGATGGCCGCAGCGGCCAGTGGCTGCTGGCCAGCGACGACCGCGGCGACTTCGGCACGGCGCGCTACTACACGGCCACCATGCACATCGACGCCGGGACGGTCGGCCCACTCGTGCTGACGGGGATGCATGCCTGGCGCCAGGCCGATGGCGAGCCCTATGCAAGGCCCGGCGCCGGCCCGATGGCGGACGTGGAAGCGCTGCGCATCGACCCGCAGGATGGCGCGCTGTGGTACAGCGGCGAAGGCGACCGTGGCTTGCGCCAGCCATCGTTCGTGCGCCGGGCATCGCGCAATGGCGGCTTCGCGGCGGAGCTGGCTTTGCCGCCGGCCTTGCAGATCCAGCCCGATTGCGCGTGTGGCGGGCGCAGCAACCTGGCCATTGAAGGGCTGAGCTTTACGCCCGACGGCGCGGCCTTGTGGCTTGCCATGGAGGCGCCGCTGATCGGCGACGGCGAGCCGCCCAGCCTGCAGGCCGGCGGCCTGGTGCGTTTCAGCCTGACCGACCGCCAAGGCAGGCTGCTCGGGCAGTATGCCTATCCGGCCGACCCGGTCCCGCATGCGCCGGCGCCAGGCATGCTGGCCGATAACGGCGTGTCGGACATCCTCGCCATCGACGCCAGCCGCTTGTATGTGCTGGAACGCTCGGGCGCGCAGGATGCAGGCAAGCGCTTCCATTACCGCGTGCGGCTGTACGAAGCCACCCTGGATGGCGCCAGCGATACGTCGCGCTGGCCGGCGCTGGCCGGCGCCGCCTTGCGGCCGCTATCGAAGCGCCTGGTGCTGGATCTGGGCGTATTGCCGCCGGCGTGGCAGGCCAATTACGAAGGGCTGGCTTGGGGACCGCGCCTGCCGAATGGGCATGACACGCTGGTGATGGTGTCCGACGATAATTTCAAGGCGCAGGAGCAGACGCGCTTTCTTGTATTCGAGGTGGTAGCGCCTGAAACGGAAGGTTCCGGCCGAAAACAAAAGTAATTTGAATTACAGTAAAGTGAAAATCTGTGACACATTTTCATGTGCGCATGCAGCATAATACGGCCAGTTTGTGCACATGGGAGAGTGAATGAGTAGCCTGATCCTGTCGATTGCCGCCGTGTGCGGCGGGCTTTCCGTCGCCGTGTATGGGTTTGTCACCTTGATGAGTCACTTGCAGTCGCGCTAGGCAGTGCCAGTTCAAACACCTTGCGTTTGCGCGCCGCGATTTCCGCGATGGCGCGCCGGAAAGCAGGGTAGCCATGCAATAGTCTGTCGAAGCTGCCGTCGGCCAGGGCCAGCTTCAATCCCTTTTCCACCCGTGCCGCCATGGCTTTGTTGTCCCTGCTGACGAAGAAGTAGAAGGGCACGCGGTAATGCAGGAAGATGGTCGGCTCGACCATCAAGCCATCCTTGCCGTGCAGCCGTTCTTCCTCCCACGCCTCGTGCACGCCACGCGGCAGGTAATCGAAGCGCCTGGCCTTCAGCATCGGGAACAGCGAACTGTAATTCACCGAAGCCTCCACCGGCAGCCCGTTATGGCGCAGCACGTCCAGCGAAGGCCAGTTGACGCCGGCGCCGGCAGTGAGCTGGCGCAAATCCTTCAGCGAGCGCACCTCGCGGAAGCGCGCTTCATCTTCCTTCCGGATCAGGAACACGCGGTAATCGTTCAAGTCCCGCAGCAGCGAAATGCGGATCGGCAGCAGCTCGCGCTCGCGCTGCGCGTTGCTGCCGTCCCACATGATGTTGATGACGCCATGGCGCTTGATTTCGAGCGTGCGGCGCGGGCTGGTCAGCTCGTAGGGGTAGGATTCGATCGAGAACGGACCTTCCGTCTTTTCCAGCGCCAGGCGCAGCAAGAGATGGAAGTAGTTGGCCTGCACTTCCGCCCCGGGCGTGACCGAGGGCAGGATGAAGCGCATCAGGGGAGCATTGGCGGCGGCGCCGCCGGCGTTGCCCGCGCAGGCCAGGTTGGATGCCGCCGCCAGCAGCAGGCCGGCGGCAGCGCTTTGCAGCTTGTGCAGCACTTAAGGCTTGACGAACTTCAGGGTCATGCGGTCGCTCTCGCCGATGGCGGCGTACTTGGCACGGTCCTTGTCCTTGTTGGTGAAGGTCGGCGCCAGCGCCCACACGCCGTTTTCATGGTCGGCGGTATCTTTCGCGTTGGCGTTGACTTCCGACTTGGCGGCCAGCTTGAAGCCGGCCTGCTCGGCCAGCTTGATCACGTACGCTTCGTGCATGTAGCCGGAGCTCGCTTTCGCATCCTGGGTCTTGGCCGCCGGCAGGCGGTGTTCCACCACGCCGAACACGCCGCCCGGCTTCAGGCTGTCGTAGACGCTGGCAAACAGCTTCTTCACGTTCTCGTCGCCGGTGCCGATCCAGTTATGGATGTTGCGGAAGGTGAGCACCATGTCCGCGCTGCCCTTGGGCGCGAAGTTGTACACCCCATTGCCCGGTTCAAAGGCGCCCAGCACCACCTTGTCGCGGCCCGGCTGCTTGGCCAGGAATTCCTGGAAGCGTTCGGCCGATTTGCGCACCCGCTCGTCCGACGACTGCGGGGTGGAACCGGCGGCGATCAGCTTGCCCTGGTCGCGCAAGTACGGGGCCAGGATTTCGGTGTACCAGCCGCCGCCCGGTGACAGCTCGACCACGGTCATGTTCGGCTTGATGCCGAAGAAGGACAGGGTTTCGTAAGGGTGGCGGAACTGGTCGCGCTTGACGTTATCCGCGGTGCGGGTGGGGCTGCCGATGGCCGCTTTCAGGGCGGGATCGGCCAGGGCGGCGCCGGAAAAACTGGTGAAGCCAACGGCCAGCAGGCCGGCCAGGACATACT
>CBFGQI010000106.1:0-18228 GCA_965650885.1 uncultured Oxalobacteraceae bacterium | reverse complement strand
GGCATGCGCGCCGATTGCGGCGCCTTGCCTTCGGCGTCCAGCGCGATCCAGTTGCGCACCGCATCCGCCAGCACTTGCGGCTCCTTGCCGTCGAAGTAGTAAGCGTGTTCGCCCGCCACTTCGCGGAACACGGGGATGCCGCGCGCGATGATCGGCAATTCGTGCTGGGCCGCCTCGATCAGCGGCAGGCCGAAGCCTTCACCTTCCGATGGGGCCAGCAGGGCGGAACAATTTTCGTACAGTTTGAGCAGCATTTCATCCGACACGCCGGCCAGCCAGAACAGGCGCTGGTTCAGCTGCGGGTGGTTTTCCAGGCGCTTGAGCAGGTTGTCCACCAGCCAGCCGCCCTTGCCGACGATAACCAGGTTGGCCTCCACGCCGGCAGCCCACAACTGTTCGAAGGCGTCCAGTGCCTGCAACTGGCCCTTGCGCGGTTCGATGGTGCCCACCATCAGGAAGCTCGGGGCCGCGGCGATGGCGTCCAGCACCAGCTGGGCATTGTCCGGCAGGCCGGTCGACGGCGCGCTGGCGTTGATGTCAGCGCCCAGGTGGAAGTAGCCCAGTTGCAGCGGGGTGGCGCGGCGGTTCGGGCGCGCGGCCAGGTATTCGGCCAGCTCGTCCGATACGGCGCGCGATATCGCCACCACGCCGTCGGCCACCAGGGTGATCGAGTTGACGTAGTCGCCGTAGTATTTCTTGGTCCCATATGGGAAGGCGTCGGGGCGCAGCAGCGGCAGCAGGTCGTACACCACGAACCAGATGGCCACGCCGCGGCGGCGCATGTCAAGCAGCATGGCTTCGTTCTGGGACGTGGTGTTGGTGGCCAGGTCCAGGCCCAGGAAGATATCGCCGGCGCGCAGTTCGACCGGGGCGTCCTCCAGCTCCGGTGCCTGGCCGCCGATCATGTTGAAGGCGAAGCGGCGCGCGTAGCGGTAGCCGAAGCCGCCGCCTTCGCTGAACACCGGCTCGATGCGGAAACCTGCCGGCGGATTCTTGACCAGCGCCAGCAGGATGCTCCGCACCACGCGTTGGATGCCGGTCTTGTGGTCGGCCAGCACCAGCGCGGAAATATCGACCAGCAGCTGGCGCTGGCCGCTTGCGGTGCGGTTGGCGGCGATCATGGACGCCAGCTGGTGCAGGGCTTCCTCGTTCGGCGGGCGCGGACTGCCTTTGCGCGCGATGCCTTCCAGCAGGCGGCCATAGTGGGCACGGCGGCTGTGCTGGGCGAAGTGCTCGATCGCCTCATGGTACAAGCGGCCCACCTGGGCCGGGCTGTGTTCGCGGCGGATGAAATCGCGCGCCGCCTGGGCCAGCGTGGCGCGACGGCCGGCATCGGCATGCAGCGCAGCCAGGGCGGCGGACAGGTCTTCGGTAGCGAACTTGTCGTCCAGCTTGACCAGCACGTCGCCCGGCAGGTCGGCCGAGGCACCGTGCGCGTTGATGATGGTCGGCACACCGTGCAGCAGGCAATCGAGCACGGATGCCGAGGTTTCGCCGCGCGTGCGGGCGCGTAGCTGCACCGAGGTGTCGCTCGCGGCCAACCAGTGCGCGTAATCCTGGGCGGAGGCGAAGCCGGTGATGCGGATACGGTCGGCCGCGTCGCTGGCGGCGATCTTTTCCATCAGCGCCACGCCGTAATCGCCGGGATCGTTCTCGCCGACGAAGACCAGCTGGCAGCGCGGATCGTCTGCCAGCGGGGACGCCAGGAAAGCTTCCAGCAGGCGGTCGTTCAACTTGGTGCGGCCCAGCATGCCGAAGGTGGAGACGACATACGCATCGTCAGGCAGGCCGAGTGCGGCGCGCGCTTCCTGGCGTGCCTGGGCCGGGTCGTTGCCGGCGCCTTGGCCGCGCAGCAGGGGCAGGGTGATCCAGCCGTCCGCGGCGCCTTTGCCATACCACTGCTCGGCCAGGCGTTTGGAGAAGTCGCTGTGCACGATCACGCCGGCCGCGTGCTCCAGCACCGGCAGGTTGCAGGGGAAGCCCCAGATGGTCGGGTTGCGGCCGAATTCCGTGTGGTGCTGCACGCCCGTGTAGCCGTGCGAGGCGTACAGGGCTTCCATATAAGCGCGCTTGTCGTCGCCGTCGCGCTCCATATTGTCCAGCACACCACTCAGGTAGAAGTCGTGCAGCACCACCACGCCGGGGTGGCGCTGCAGCAGGCCGAACATGTGCTTGTGGTAGTTGGAATTGCCGAAGTGGTAGACGATGCGGTCGTATTCCTGCGCGTGCTGGTCGAACCACTCCGCGCTGCGCACGGTGAATGGCGCCAGCGCCGCATCGGGCGTGGCGCCTGGCGTGGCAATCACGTCGATGTCGTAGAACTGTTTGACTTCGGCCAGCACTTCGGCGCTGTAGTCGGCGATTCCGGACTTTTCAGGCGGCAGCGGCGAAACGTAGGCCAGGCGCGGGCGTTTGCCAGGTGCGGCGGCGTCCTGGCCCGGCATGGTCGCGCCATTGCCCGGCTCAACGGCGAGCCGCGCCGGGCCGGTGCCACGCAAGCTGGTGGCGGCGGCGCGCGCGGCACGGATGTCTTCCATCAGGCGCGCGGCGGCGTCGGCCGCGTCTTCGCCGGGATGCAGCGCCAGGGCCAGGTCGGCGCCCGGCGCCATGGCGGCAACCGCAGTGGCCGTCGTCGCGTCGGAGCTGGTCACGGCCACATTGAGCGCCAGCGGCACCGCCCCGCTGATGATGGTATCGAGCGGCAGGTCGAGCCCCGGCACGATGACCGCGTCCGCATCCAAGGCCGCCAGGCAGCCGATGCGCAACTGCGCCGCAGTGTGGCGTGCCCATGGCGACTCGCCTTCCGGCACCTGATAGCTGACGACCTGGGTTGGCGGCAGCAACCCGTCGAAGGCCTGGCGCAAGGTATCGATGCCGTCGGCCAGGCGGCCATTCAGGGCGACGAACGCCTGCACGCCCGGCTGCGCGGCCAATGCCTGCGCCAGCGCCAGGACCACATCGCGGTCGCTCGCGGAGCCGTTCTGGCAGGACTGTAAATCAATGGCGATACGCATATTCATTATTTCCCGGATTTCTCATAAGCGCGCTGCAGGTCGGCCAGCACGGTGCGCGCGGACTGCGGCATGTCGCGTTGCTGGGCCGGCACATTGGCGGCGTAAGGGGACACGCCTGACGTCGCAATGCGCGCGTTGACCAGGAAGCGCGACACGCGGCGCTGCAGCCAGGGCGACATGCCGATCACCGGCAGCAACAGGCGGCGCAGGATTTCGCGCTGCGTCAGCCAGCGCAAGCCCTTGCCCACCAGAGTCTTGGCCTTGCGCTTGATCCGGTTGGCCAGGCTCTGTTCCCCGCGCGCCATGATGGCGCGCAGCGGACGGGTCACCTTCCACGAGTTCGAATTCAGCACAGCGACCAGCTGCTGCTCCATGTCGCGGCCCCATTCGTCGGCCTTGTGCAGCTGCGTTTCCAGCGCTTGCGCGCGCGCATCGGAAGCCCGCAAATGCGCCTGGATCTGCAGCACTTCCGCGCGATGCTTGGCCGCATTCTCGCGTGCAGTCTGGTGGAAGGCCGCCAGCCGTGCGTCCAGCTCTTCGACGCGCTCCCAATGTTCCTTCACGCGTTCCGCCAGCTTCTTGTTGTCGGCCCAGGCACGGTCCAGGTGGTAGGAGATGAAAGCGTCGAACACGTTCGGCTGGATGCCGAATTGCGCCGCCAGTTCCGGATGTTCCTGCGCCACGTAATAGCGGTTCAAGCCATCGAACCACACGAACTGGTAGCCGTGCGGCGTGACCAGGCCTTCCCACTGCTCGTGGTTGGTTTCGCGGCTGCCGGGCAAGGTCGCTTCGATCACCAGCACCCAAGGGCGCCAGCGCTGCAAGTCCATGCCTTTCAGTACTTCACCCTCGAAACCTTCCACGTCGATTTTCAGGAAGTGGATGTCGCCCTTCACGTGCTCGGCGCAAATGTCGGACAGGGTGCGCAGCGGCACGCGGTTTTCCACCACCTCATAGCCCTCGGCGCGGTGCGCGGCGGCCACTTCAGGGTCGGTGGAAGCCCAGCCGTTCATGGACGGCACTTCGTACAGCACGATTTCGCCGCTGGCCGAACCGGCGGCGCAATTCAGGTTGATGTCGCGCGGGCGCTGCTCGACGAAAGGCTGCGCGTACGACGGCATCGGTTCGATATTGATGCCATGCCAGCCCGCGTCATAAAACGCCTTGGTGACCGAATGCAGCTCGGGATCGTTGGCGCCGACGTCGATATAGAAGCCGCCCTGCACCTTGCCCAGTGCACGCCACAGCAGCACATCTTCAAAGTTCTGCGAATAGGAGAGGAAAGTCATTAGCGGTCGATCTCGATGGCAGGATCAATGAAAGCCGATCCTTCAAAGTAGGGACGGCGCATGTTCACCACCGTGAACACCAGCGCCAGGTCGCGCCACTCGTAATTGTTGACGAGGTGGGTCTCGGTGCTGACGATGGCGGTCGCCACCGAATAGGTACCGGCCCCCAGGTTCGCGTCGAAACGGAAGCGGAAGGTGATGCGCTCGCCCGGCTGCACGTCCTGCAGCGGCAGCTCCTTCAAATGGGTATTGGTGCCGAACATGGCCTGGCCCAGGCGGTCCTTGATCATATAGCCCAGCACCATGCGCGGGATGCCGGCGCGCGCTTCCACCGTCACCTGCAGGGTCACGTCCTGGCCTACGTCGATCACTTCCACCCGCTTGCCATCCGCGTCCAGCAGGGCGATATCGGCTACCGTGGCTTCGCCTGTACCCGACACCACTTGCAGCTTGCCGTCGTCGCGCGCATTCAGTTGCAGCATGGAGTTTTCGCGGTCGGCGATCATGGCATTGTAGTAGTCCATGATTTCTTCCGGATTGCCCTGGCGCGCCAGGCGGCCCGCGTCGAGCAGGATGGCGCTGTCGCATACCGACTGGATGGCTTGCTTGTCGTGCGATACCAGCAGCAGCGTGGTGCCCTCGCGCCGGAACTGGCGGATGCGGTCGAAGCTCTTGTGCTGGAAATAGGTATCGCCCACCGACAGTGCTTCGTCCACGATCAGGATGTCCGGCCGCACGGCGGTCGCCACCGAGAACGCCACGCGCATCTGCATGCCGGAGGAATACACGCGCACCGGCTGGTCCATGTACTCGCCGATTTCGGCGAAGGCTTCGATCTGCGGCATCAGGCGCGTGATTTCTTCCACGCTCATGCCGATCAACTGGCCGGCCATGTAAACGTTCTGGCGGCCGGTGAAATCCGGATGGAAGCCCATGCCCAGTTCCAGCAGCGCGGCCACGCGGCCTTCCAGGTGCACGTGGCCCGTGGTGGGCTGGGTGGTGCCGGTGATCAGCTTCAGCAGGGTCGATTTGCCTGCGCCGTTGATGCCGATCAGGCCAACGGCCTGACCCGGCTGCACGGTGAAGCTGATGTCCTGCAGGATCCATTTTAGCTTGTGCTGGGGGCCCTGGAAGGGCAGCAGCCATTCGCGCAGGCGCGACCAGCGGGTTGGATACTGTTTGTAGGCCTTGCCCAGGTTGGAGACGACGATGGTGCCCATTACAGTTCATCCACCATTTCGCCCGCGCGTTTGCGGAACAGTTTCAGGCCCAGCACGCAGAGCAGGACTGCCAGCACGGTCGGCATCAACAGGTGCCGCCATTCCGGCGCCTGGCCGGACACCAGCACACGCTGGAAGGATTGGATGATCGGGATCATCGGGTTCCATTCCAGGTAGGGGCGCACGTAATCGGGGATGATCGAAGAGGGGTAGACCACCGGCGTGAGCCAGAACCAGAATTGGGTGAAGATGGTGAAGAATTGGCCGACGTCGCGGAAGAACACGTTCAGCACACCCAGCACCATGGACAGGCCGATCGCGAACAGCACCATCACCGTCAGCACCGGCACCAGGGTGAAGAACACCATGCCGGGGAACTGGCCGCTGACGATCAGGAAGGCGATGAACAGGCTGAAGATGATACCGAAATTGACCAGCGCGTTGGCGACCACGATGATCGGCAGGCAGATGCGCGGGAAGCTGATCTTCTTGATCAGGTTGCCTTGTTCGATGAACACGTTCTGGCCGCGCGCGGTGATTTCGGCGAACAGGCCCCAGGTGAGGACCCCGGCGCACAGGTAGATGCTATAGGCGTACTCGCCGGCACTTTCCGGCAGCTTGGAGCGCATCACTTGCGAGAAGATCAGCGTGTACACCAGGATCATGGCGAGCGGACTCAGCACGGTCCAGGCCGCGCCGAGCATGGTATTGCGGTACTTGGCCTGGAACTCCCGTTTGACGCTTCCGGTGACGAAGCCGCGGTAAGCCCAAATGCCGCGCAACATTGCGAGAGAAATCATGCAACAAGCTGGGGAAATTCAGGAGGGGCGATTATACCTTAGCGATCTTGTCACACCTGTAACGGGTTGTCACAGGGTAAAACCGGTAAATAAGGGGGTTGTATACTGTTGACGTTCCAGAAAGGTCAACAGTTTTGAACCGAAACCGGCAAATCGGTGTCAGGCCCGCAGGGCCTGACACCAGCGGGGCATAAGCCGCGGGGTGGGTTATATGCTGTTGACGTTCGGAAAAGGTCAACAGCTTTGAACCGAAACCGGCAAACCTGCACACCGGTGTCAGGCCCTGAGGGCCTGACACCGCCTTACCGGTTTTCGCCCTGAGTAAGCTTCTGCAAATCCTCAGGCTTCTGAATAATCAGCCGATGCTGATCCTTCTTGATAATGCCCTTCTGTGTCAGCGCCAGCAGCGCTCGCGTCACCGTCTCCCGGCTGGTATTGATCATATTGGCAATATCCTGATGCGTCGGCAGATTTTCAACCACCGTCCCATCCGCATTCTTCTTCTGCATCAATACCAGATAGGTATAAATACGCCGCGACGTATTATTAATGCTCAACAGCGACCGGAACTCCGAATCGCGCTGGATTTTTTGCGCCAAGTGTTTGAGCATCTGCTTCGCCACCGACGGCACGTGCGAAAACAGATGCATGGCCGTCGCCGCCGGCAGGAACGCCACCAGCGATTCGGCCGTCGCCACCACCGACGCCGAACGTGTCGAATTATTGATCAGGGCGATTTCCCCAAAGAAATCACCGGGCTGCAGCAAACGCAAGCCGACCGCGCGCCCATCCTCGGTGATATCCACCACTTGCAGCAGCCCCGACAGCAAGAACATCAAGCCATCGCCGCTGCCGCCCTTGTGCAAGACCACCTCGCGCTTGGCATATTGCCGGATCCGGATATCCTGCTTGACGAGTGCAATCTCCTCGTCCGTCAGTTCGGAGAGTAAGGGAATCTTGCGCAGGTGGATCTGGACCTGGCGCTGCTCAGGCTGAGGCTGGGCTTCCTTTGGCGCATCCGCCGGCGGATTGTTGACGCTGGAAGTCATGCTTCAGATCGTTCCCAAAATCATATAGAGCTGTGCCGCCGCACCCGCGAAGGCGACGCCAGCCGTATTGGCCGCGATGTCGCGCCACGAAAAGCCGCGGTCCGGCACCAATTGTTGCAAGCATTCGATAGCGGCGCCCGCCAGCGTCAAACCCACCAGCCAGGCCGCAGCCTGCCGGTAACCTTGCGCCTGGCCCAGGGCCAGCAGGCCCAGCACCGCGAAGGCGGCAAAGTGCATCAATTTATCGTTTGGCAATTTTGCTGGAAGCCAACGATTTGGCACCAGGCAACCCGCCGCAAACACCAGGCCGCCGCCAACCAGCAATGCCAGGTTCCATCCCATCATACACGCTCCGAAAACTGCCGCGGCGTGCCTTCAAGGACGCTGCCACTGCCAGCTGATTTGCAATTGGCGGTCATTGTACTGAAAGATCGGGATGTTTTCCTTATTGTGAAGGATGCGGCCTTCGATCACGATCGATTGCTTGCGCGAAATCGGATACGTCAATCCGGCGCGCCAGGTGCTGGTGGTTTGCCGTCGCACCGTGTCGATGATGCCTGGTGCGTACGGCCGCGAGCCATCCCAGCGCTGGGCCGAAAAACCGAGTTCGCCGATGAAGTCGTGCGGCAAGCCGCGCCGCCAGCTGGCGTTGAACTGCCAGCCGTGGCGGTCGCCGCCCGGGCGCGCGGCAGTCGCTTCATCGTCCAGGAAGGCGAGGCTGGCCGACCCGTAACTCAAGTCGCCGCGGTAACTGAATTGCCCGCGCAGCTCGGCGGTATTGGCGTTGAAGTTGCTGATGGTGCGGTAATGCACGTGGCTATAGCCGGTCACCAGATGGAACTGGATGCCGGCAGGCAAGGGCAGCGGCACACCGATGCGCGCCTGTACCTGCGCTTGCGCCTGGTACAGCCGCCCACCCAGGCCGACCAGGCCGCCCATGGCACTGGTGCGCAAGGTCCAGCGGCCGAAACGCCACGGGCTTTCCACGCCGGTAAAGATGGACGTGGCATCGTACTGGTTCAAGCGGTCGTAACGCCGGCCCTGGAATTGCACGAAGCCGGTCATGCCATTGGCCGTCAGGTCGCGCACATAGTCGGCCGTCAACGTCAGGTACTGGTCGTGCATGGGGCGGAATTCGGGCGTCAGGTCCAGGTCGACCGGCAAACCGATCGTGGCTTTCGAGCCCTGGTTGACGTTCTGGTCGATGCCGCGTCCCACATTGACCGACAGCTGGCTCAGCGGCTGCCAGCTCGAACAGCCGGCTACGCGGCTATCGTTGATCAATTGCTGGATGCCGGGCGGTGGGTTGAAATTCTTCTCGATATGCGTGAACAGGCGTTCCGCCTCGTCGGCATGGCCGAGCGCGCACTGGATCAGGGCCAGTTCCAGCCAGGCGCCCGCGTGCTGGGCTTCCTGGGTAACCAGGCGCTCCAGGGTGGCGCTGGCGTCATTCTTGCGCCCTTCGGCGATCGATTGCAGGGCTTCCCGGTACAGCAGCTGGATGGCTTGCTGCTGTTCGTCCGGCGGCGCATCGGTCTCCTGTGCGCGGGCCGGGGCCATCGCCAGGATGGTGCAAAGCAAGGCGAGCGCGCGCGCGCGCCCGAAACGGAAAACTGGTCTCACCCCTGTTGCTCCGCCGCCTTGTTCCCCGCAGGGTTGGTCTCGTTGTGTTTCTGGTCTGTCATGCCTGGGTCGAAAGTATACAGTATGGTCGGCTTCTCCTTGCCGCGCAGCAGGCGCTCGCCCAGCTTCAGGAAGCGGTGGCGCTTGGCACGGGCCACGGTACCGGCCCCGACGATAACACTGTGTGGAAAGTCGCGTGCGGCTTGTTCGAGGCGCGACGCGGTATTGACGCTGTCGCCCACCGCCGTGTAAATGCTGCGCAGGGCCGTGCCAAAGTCACCCGCCATCGCCTCGCCGCTCTCGATGCCGATGCGCACTTTGAGCGGAGGGTGGCCCAACGCTTCGCGCTGCAGGCTCAGGGCGCGCACCCGGCGCTCCATTTCCTGCGCCGCATCCAGCGCCAGGTCGGCGTGGGCCGCGTTCGGCAAGGGGGCGCCCCAGAACGCCACCAGGCCGTCGCCGGTGTATTTATCCAGCGTGCCTTGCTGTTCGAACACCGGGCCGGTCAGGCATTCCAGGAAGTCGCGCGTCAGTTTGGCCGCTTCTTCCACCGGCAGCGCTTCCACGTGGGTGGTGTAGCCCTGCATGTCGGCGATCAGGGTGGTCACTTCCAACTCGCGCGGGGCCAGCGGGTCGGCCAGGTCGCTTTTCAGCAGCTCATCCACCACTGAAGGCGCCACGTACTGGCGCAGGGTGTTCAGCAGGTGGCGCGAACGGTCTTGTGCCAGTTGCCATTGGTAGGGCACGGCCACGGCCAGCAGGAACAAGGCCGACAGCAGCGGGCCGGACGGCGAAAAATCGGGATCGTGCACGCTGATCGTTCCGGCCAACGTCAGCCACAGCACGGTGCAGACGCCCAGCAGGGCAACACTGCGCGTGGCGGCCAAGCGCGGCAGGGCGTACATGGCCAGCGCCGCCATCAGCGCGGCGAAACCGATGGCCATCCAGCGGCCTGGCCAGCGCGGCGGCGCCTTGCCGTCGCGCCAATCGAGCAGATTGGACAGCATGGTCGCCTGCACGCCGAGGCCGGGCCGGCTGGCCGCAAGCGGGGTGGTCACGCGGTCGGCCAGGCTCAGCGAGGAAGAGCCGACCAACACCAGCCGTCCCGACGCGCCCTCGGTCGACAGCGAGCCGTTCAGGATATCCACCGCTGAAACCACAGTGTAAGCATTCCAGTCGCGGTTGAATTGCACGCGCACCGCGCTGCTATCCTGCGGCAAATCCACATTGCCGCCGCAGCACTGCATCAACGCCAGCGAGAGGGCAGGGTAATGCTTGCCCTGGAACGTGGTCAGCAGCGGCAAGCGGCGCAAGGCGCCGTCCGGATCGGGCAGGAAGCCGATATTGCCGATGTGGCGCGCCGACGCGCTCAGGGATTCATGGTTGGCCAGGTAGCCGGTGGCCGGCAAGGCTTGCTGGCGCTGCGGCGCCAGCGCGCCGCCCAGCGTGCCCTCGCGCAGCGGCTCGGGACGCATCGTGCTGTAGTCGAATGCCTGGGCCAGCACCAGCGGCCCGTGTGCCGCCAGCGCAGCCAGGCGCATGCTGGCTTCCGGCTCGATGACTTTGGGCAGAACGATATCCAGCGCCACACCCTTGGATTCATAGTGGGTCAGCAGCAATTCCACCAGGTCGGCGATCCTGGCGTGCGACCAGGGCCACGGGCCGACTTCGCGCAAGCTGGCCTCATCGACGTCCACCACCAGGATGCGCGGCTCCGGCGCCGTGCTCACCCCGATCTGCGCATAGCGGTCGCGCAGCCACTCATCCGTGATCCACAATGGTGCACCCCACTGCGCAGCCACTGTCAGCAGCACCGCGGCAATGCCGAGCGCCCAGCGGATCAGCGAAGGGGAAATGGACCGGAAAGCGGGCACTGTTTTCCTACGGAAATTTAATAATTGGCAATTGTATCACTCGCCAAAGCGTCTATTCGGACATGATGCGTGCACTCGATCAATGCACACGTGAGTTGAGTTCCGTCAAGGCTTCAGAACGAGCAACCATAAAAATAGCAAGGCGCCTCCTGGCTGAGATGGCGAAATTTTGCGCCCATATTGCGGGCGTCGGAAGATCAGCTTGAAGTGATATCATAAGAAGGTGATGCCTTGGCTCAATTTCAAAGCTGGAAGGTAACCTTCCACGACGAATTTGATGCGGAGTTCGACGCCTTATCGAAGGATGTTCAAGACGAATTGCTTGCAGTTGCAGCTGCTGTCAGGGAGCTTGGTCCTAAGGCCGGTCGTCCTCATGTCGGAACATTGGGAAATCCGAAGCATCCCAACATGAAGGAGCTTCGCTTCACAGCAAACAATGGCGCTGAGATCTGGCGGGCAGCGTTTGCGTTTGACCCGGATCGTCAGGCAGTGATCTTGGTTGCCGGGGATAAGCAAGGAATTGACGAGAAGAAATTCTATAAAGATTTGCTGAAGAAAGCCAACGATCGATTCGATAGGCATCTGAGGAAATTGCGAGCCGCGAAGGCAGTGCTGGTCAAGGCAAGGTCTGCGGCAAGGCAGAGAAGGCAAGAGGGGAAAGGTTAGAGCGCGATGGGAAGAAATATAGATGATGTCATTCAGGGCCTCCCTGCTGACCGACAGGCGAAAATTGCCGCGCTTACTCAGGAAAAAGTTGAAGAGATGATTGCGCACGCAGCCACCCTCACAGACTTTCGCAAGGCCGTGGGCAAAACCCAGGCTGAAGTAGCGAAGACCTTGGGTATCAATCAACACGCGGTTTCACAGCTTGAAAAGCGCTCAGATACATATGTCTCGACATTACGTAGATACTTGAAGTCCTTGGGGATGACGCTTGAGTTGTCGGTCGTCGATAAGAACGGCATACGGATTGAACTTCCAAATTTCCTTCAATGGGAAGCTGTACGTGGCGTCAACGATTCCAGAGAATCGGCGGTGACCGCCATGGCACGATCGAAGAGAGCCGCGAAAAAGGTCGATCCTTCCAAAGAAAACGCTACGAAGTAGTAATCTTCAGCTGCCCGTAATTTCAATCGAGGTCGCCAGTGCGGGTGGCCTTACCCCATCTCGGCGAGATCCTCCTCGAAGAGTTCCTGAAACCAATGGGCATCACCCACCGTCTGGCAAAGGCAAGGAAATCATGCAATCTTGCCAGGTCAGAGGTTGCTTTACTTGTCCACTTAAGTCGCATTTCCCGGCACGGGCAGCGGATTACCTGAGTCGAGACTGTCTACCCAGGCCTGGACGGCTTCATGATCTACCAAATTTCCTGATTCAGCGTCCGCCATTGCCTCGCGCGTCAATCGTTCACGCTCTTGTTCCTGGTCAAGCCACGCCGCAAGTGCCTGCTTCACGATCCACCCGCGTGAACGATCGAGGCGTTCAGCCATGTGGTCGATCCTTTCGGCTAACGCAAGTGGCACGTGGGCCGTCAATACTTTTGTGCCGCTGTCTGCCATTGCTCCCCCAGTTCATGCAGATTCACTTTTGATCGTAGTTAATCGCGAGCGATCATTCAAGTGTTGCGCGCCCGAAGCCTACTTTGCTACAAAGTGTAAGATTCCCATCCCCCTGGTAGTGTTTGCGTAAAAATGTGACGATCATCACGGTAATTTGCCGCACGATCGGGATAATTGCCGCAAAAGGGGAAATCTATATGTTGCGTCCAATCATTCTTGCTGCTTCACTCGCACTGGCCGCCTCCGCCGCGTCCGCTGGCGAGGCAGGCAAAATCATCTTCGTCGCCGGCAATGTCCAGGTCGACGGGAAGGCAGCCACTTTGAATGGACAGGTGAACGAGGGCGAACTGCTCTCCACCGGCAGCGACGGTTACCTCTACATCCGTACTCCCGATAATGGCTTGTTCATCCTGCGCCCCGGCAGCAAGGGCCGCATCGCCACCTATCAGATCGACAAGCAGAATCCCGCCAATACCCGCGTCAAGTTGGAATTGCTGTCCGGCGTCGCCCGCAGCCAGTCCGGCGAAGCGGTGAAGCTGGCGCGCCAGAACTTCCGCTTCAACACCCCGGTGGCGGCAATCGGGGTGCGCGGCACGGACTTTACTGTATTTACCAACCAGGAAACATCGCGCGTGACCGTGTTGTCCGGTGGCATCACCGTCAGCGGTTTCGCCGGCTCCTGCAGCCCGGATGGCTCCGGCCCTTGCGAAGGTGCGGCCGCCCGCGAATTGAGTGCCGCTCAGCGCGGCTTGCAACTCCAGGTGCAAAAAGGCCAAGCCACCCCGCAGCTCCTGCAGGGCGGCGCAGCGCTGACGCCGGACGTCGTCGCGCCGCCGCGCCAAGACGAGCCGAAAAACAGCGCCGCGCACGTCGAAGTGAACCTGGATCCCAAAAAAGATTTCCAGTTGCAAAACGCCAACAAGGATACGAACGTCCCACCGAAACCGGACCCGCTGCCGACCGATCCGATTGTAACGGTGCCGCCAGAGGTGACCGTCGATCCTAAGCCGGCAGTTCCCATGCGTGATGTCTCCTGGGGACGCTGGACCGCGCTGGCTGGTTCGCCTGCCACTTCCGGCATCAGCAAGGCTGGTGCGCAACGTATTGATCTGAATGAAAACTATGTCCTGTTCCGGGATGATGAGGACAAAGATAAGGGCAACGCTTTCGTAACACCCGAGCGCGGCAACGTCAGCTTCGTGCTGGCCGACAGCCATGCGCAGGTGCGCGATGACCGCGTCACTACCGGCAACACGCTCGCGACGCTGAAGAATGGCGTGCTGTCCTTTGATTTTGGAAAGTCAAGCTTTAACACTAGCTTTGACTTGCTGACCAGCCAGCAGGAGTCCTTCAAAATGGGCGCCACTGGCACAGTCCAGAAAGACGGCGTTTTCTATGCGCGGGACCGGGCATTGCCGGGAGCGAATATCGGCCTGACCGGCGCTATTAAAGATCTGGAAAACGCCGCATATATTTTCCGTGGCAGCCTTGATAACAATCGCGTGGTAACCGGCGCGACGAGCTGGAAGAAGTAACGTTTGAAATCAATGACTTGCATGAAAGAGCCCGCTTTAAAGCGGGCTTTTTGTTAGATTGTGAGAGATTTAAAGCTGTTTGCGCCCAGACATCTCTCATTTAGTTGGGTTGACGCGCCACAATGGGGCGTTAAATATTGATTTATCCACAGCCTTCTCCCATAATGGCCGCGCGGTAAATCTATGTCGCAAAACAGCAAAAAAAGTGGAAGTTTCTGCAGGTGGGTGTGATGACCGTCACATTTTTCCCTGGGTGCTTCTGCGATGATTCGGTGGCCGACTTGCGGGATGCGCAAGGTCGCGTCGCCGAAGCGTTTTCAATTTAATTAGGAGCTTTTCAATGGCTACAAATATCGACAAAGTACAACAGCTGTACGTTGCCTATTTCAACCGTCCAGCTGATGTTGCTGGTCTGAATTTCTGGGTTGGCGCGCTGGCAAGTGGCGTGTCCTCCGACGTGATCGCCGCTGAGTTCGCAAAGCAAGCTGAATACACCGCCCTGTTCGCAGGCAAAGGCGCTGAGTCGGTCATCAACACCGTGTACATGAACATGTTCGGCCGCACCGCTGAGAAGGCTGCTCTGGACTTCTACGGTCCTTTGGTTCAGAACGGTACCATCACCATCGACAAGGTTGTGCTGGACATCGTTAAGGGTGCACAAGGCACCGACGCTGAAGCATACGAAAACAAAGTAGCTGCTTCTAAAGCTTTCACCGTTGAGCTGGATACCGCCGGCAACGAAGCTGAGCGTCTGGCGTACGCCTCTGGCGACACCAAGGTTCTGACCGTCGCAAAGAACTGGCTGGCTACTGTTACCACGGATGCTAGCCTGACCTCCGCTCTGGCAGTTGTTGCAGCTACCGCTGATTCGCTGGTTGTGGCTAACACCCCGGCACAAACCTTCACCCTGACCGCAGGCGTGGACTCCTTCCTGGGCGCGGTGGGCAACGATACCTTCAACGCTCTGCCAAGCGCGACCAATGCTGACACCCTGTCCGCACTGGACAGCCTGGACGGCGGTGGCGGCACCGACACCCTGAACATCACCGACCTCGGTACCGCAGCCAACGCCGACGAAATTCTGTCGACTTCGGCTACTGTGAAGAACATCGAAGTTCTGAACCTGACCGTGGCTACCGACAACGCAGCTGACACCGTACAAGCTGACGTGTCCGCTTGGACCGGCCTGACCACTGCTAATGTGATTGTTGCTGGCACCGACGCTGCCACCACCGTCACGACTAAGGGCAACGCTACCGCCGTATCGGCGACCGGCGCCGCTGCGCTGACCGCGACTGACTCCGCTACCACCGACACCCTGGCTACCGTCACTGCAACTGACGCGTCCGGTCTGGTAACCGTGAACTCCGACGCTCTGACCACCCTCAACATGGTTAACTCCAGCGCTGGCGCAACCGTGAACGCGGCCGCTGCTACTCGTGCTTTGACCGTGAACATGAACGGTCTGACTGCTGGCACCATCACTGACGCAACCGCAACCACCCTGAACCTGGCAACCGCTGGCACCAAGTCGACCGGTGTAACCGTTTCCGGCGCGGCTGCCAAGTCCGTGACTGTTGCTGCAGACGTGGCACTGACCCTGACCGCACTGACCGCCAACGTGGCCACCTCGCTGACCGTATCCGGCGACTCCCTGGTGACCGTGAATGCTGCAACCATTGGTGCACTGACCTCGATCGACGCTTCCGCTCAGACCGCTGGTGGCGTGGACATCGACGCGATCACTCTGGGCAACGCAGTTGCATTCACTGGTGGTGCTGGTAATGATTCCATCCAGATTGGCGCCACCACCAAGGCAATCACCCTGGGTGCAGGTAACGACCGCGTGCTGCTGACCACCGGCACCACTGGCCTGGGTACTGATGGCTCGATCGATGCTGGCGAAGGCACCAACGACATTCTGGCTCTGGATGCGGACGACGCAGAAGACGTGACCGCTGACGCGACCTTCGAAGGCGTTGTCGCTGGCTTCGAGACCATCGAACTGGCAGGCGCTGCTGCAGCTGCTGTGACCGTGAACCTGGCTAACCTGGACGATGCTAAGAACGTAGTCGTTTCGACCAACCTCGGTTTCGGCCTGACCGTGTCGAACGCAGTATCCGGTAGCACCATTACCTACACCGCGACTCAAGCTGCTGGCTCCACCATTGGCGTAGTTAACGCATCCACTGGTACTGCTGATGTAGTGAACGTGGCTGTCAAGGGTGCTGCTGCTGTCACCACCGGCGCGCTGACCATTGCCGACGTTGAAACCATCAACTACCTGACCGATGACACCGCATCCACGCCAACCGGCATTGAGCATGTCTCGACTCTGGTGGCTGCTGCTGCGAAGACCATCACCGTCGCTGGTGACGCTGGTCTGACCCTGACCAACACCAACACCACCATCACCTCGTTCGACGCTTCCGGCGTGACCAAAGGTGACGTGGCCTGGACCACTGGTGCTCTGGCTGCCGCTGCTACCATCAAAGGTGGTGCTGACGCGAATACCATCGACTTCTCGGCAGCAACCAAAGCTGTGACTTACACCGGCGGCGCTGGTGTCGACACCATCACTGCGAACAACTCGAACAACACCATCACCACCGCTGCTGGTGCTGACATCGTAACCCTGGGTACCGGTAAGAACACCGTTGACCTGGGCGCTGGTGACGACACCGTGACCCTGGGTTCCGGCCTGAACGCCGTCACCCTGGGCGCCGGTGATGACACCGTGGTTGTGGCTGTTACCGCGAACGGTAATACCTACACTACCGTTGCAGACTTCGCTGTTGGCGATGCTCTGGAGTTCTCGAACGTTGGTACCGTGACCTTTGCTGCAAGCGCTATTACCCTGGCTGATACCGCAGTGTTCCAAGACTTCCTTGATGCAGCAACCGCTGGTACTACCGGTGCAGCGAATGGCGCCATTTCTTGGTTCCAATTCGGTGGCAATACCTACGTCGTTGAAGATCTGTCCAACGCGGCTACCTTCCAGAACGCAACTGACGTTGTGATCAAGCTGACCGGTCTGGTCGACCTGTCCGACGCAGTTCTGGCTACCTCCACCATCACCCTGGAGTAAGTGCTCATGCCCGGTTTAAGCCGGGCTCAATGAGTAATAAGCCCCCACTATGCTTAGTAGTGGGGGCTTTTTCATGGTATGGCTTGGATGATGCAGCCCTGCTGGTACAAATCCTGCCGACACCTCACCATATTAGAATGCCACTCTTCTTGAAATATTTGTGATGTACGTCACAAATTTTCTCGGATTTGAGCGATAATGCTTCATCTATTAAAAAGATGAGCGGCATTTGCTCTCGGAAATGCGATTTTCCATCCAATCCAATGAAGAAACTTCTAAAGTCCCGCAACGAAATTGAGCAAATCCTGCTCGGCTTCAAGCGCACGTTCTACACCGTCGGCGTCTTCAGCGCCATCATCAACCTGCTGGCCCTGGTGCCGTCGCTCTACATGCTGCAGGTCTACGACCGCGTGCTGGCAAGCCGCAACGAGATCACGCTGCTGATGCTGACCCTGATGATGCTGGGCGGCTTTGCCTTCCTGGGCGGCCTGGAACTGATTCGCAGCTTCGTGCTGGTCCGTGTCGGCGCCAAGTTCGACATGGAAATGAACAAGCGTGTCTATTCCGCGGCATTCGAGCAGAACCTGAAATCGGCTGGCGGAAATGCGGGCCAAGCCCTGTCCGACCTGACCAATATCCGCCAATTCCTGACCGGTAACGCGCTGTTCGCATTCTTCGATGCGCCATGGTTCCCCATCTATCTGGCCGTGATCTTCGTCTTCGAGCCTAGCCTGGGCCTGTTCTCGCTGTGCGGTACCATCGTCCTGGTGGCGCTGGCCTTTATCAACGAGCGCGTCACCCGCGACCCGCTGGCCGAAGCCAGCACGATGGCGATCACCTCCGGCAACCTGGCCACCAACAACCTGCGTAATGCCGAAGTCATCGAATCCATGGGCATGCTGCCCAACCTGATGGGCCGCTGGTTCAAGCTGCACAGCAAATTCCTGCATCTGCAGGCAGTGGCAAGCGAGAAGGCCGGCATTATTGGCGCCGTGACCAAGTTCTTCCAGATGTCGCTGCAATCGCTGGTGCTGGGCTTTGGTGCACTGCTGGTCCTGGAAAACAAGATGACCCCGGGCATGATGATTGCCGCCTCGATCCTGGTCGGCCGCGCCCTGCAACCGGTGCAGCAGTTGATCGGCGTGTGGAAGAGCTGGAGCTCGACCCGCAGCGCCTA
>CBFGQI010000105.1:0-18669 GCA_965650885.1 uncultured Oxalobacteraceae bacterium | reverse complement strand
TAGCGGTCGGACAATGGCCCGAGCAGCGCGGAACCAATCACCAGGCCGATCGGGTTGACCGTCAGCACGATGCCGAACAACAGCTTGGGCGGCAAGCCGAGGAAGTTATTCAATGCGTTGTGGGCTTCCGCCGCGAACAGGGGCGGCAGGATGGGGTATGGCAGCGAGGCGCCGGTGGTGGACAGCAAACCAAGCAGGCAGGTGGCCGCAATCAGGAGGACATTGTTCATGTCCTCCACTATACGTAGGACCCGACAATAAGTAAACGAAAAACTTTATTTATTATCAGGCGGAGCGCGTCGGCGGCGGCAGCGCCTTTCTAGCGCAAGTGCTGCTGCACCCAGGCAATGATGCTCTTGGAATCCATCGCGCCCGCCTGGCGCGCCAGCTCGCGGCCGCCTTTGAACACGGCCAGGGTGGGGATGCTGCGGATCGCAAAGCGCGCCGCCAGCTGCTGCTCGGCCTCGGTATTGACCTTGACCACGCGGAAATACGGCTCCAGGTGCTGCGCCGCCTGCTCGTAGAACGGCGCCATCTGGCGGCAAGGCCCGCACCATGGCGCCCAGAAATCGACCAGCACCGGGATATCGTTGCGCTCAATATGCTTGAGGAAGCGGCCGGTCGACAGATCGGCGGGGTGGCCGGTGAACAAAGGCCGCTGGCACTTACCGCAAGTCGCTTCCTCCTCCAGGCGCACCGAAGGAACGCGGTTGACGGCGTCGCAATGCGGACAGACGATGTGCAAGTTTTCCATGGGTGCCAGTATAGCGCAGGCATATAATCTTCAGGGCACGCTTCGCCAGCCAGGAGGCATCATGGAATACGTGAACACCGACCGCTTGCGCATCGCCTTCCGCCAGCATGGCGACATGCAGGGCGAGCCGATCTTCCTGCTGCACGGCTGGCCGGATGATATGCACACCTGGGATGGCGTGCTGCCCACCCTGGCCGATGCCGGCTACCGGCTGATCGTCCCCAGCCTGCGCGGTTTCGGCGAGACGCGCTTCCTCGATCCCGCCACGCCGCGCAGCGGGCAACTGGCTGCCCTCGCCCAGGATTTGCTGGACCTGGCGACGGCGCTGGGCATCGAACGCTTCAACGTGGTGGGACACGACTGGGGTGCCCGCGCCGCCTACAACGCCGCGCTGCTGGCGCCCGAACGGGTGCTGCGCTGCATGGCGCTGTCGGTGGGCTGGGGCACCAACGATCCCGGCCAGGCACTAAGCCTGTACCAGGCCCGCAATTACTGGTACCAGTGGTACCTGTCCACCGACCGTGGCGCCGAAGCCCTGCGCAAGGATAGGCGCGAGTTCGCACTGCTGCTGTGGCGCACCTGGTCTCCATCCTGGCATTTCAGCGAAGGCGCGTTCCACGACACGATGCACGCCTGGGATAACCCCGACTGGGTGGACATTTCCGTCCATTCCTACCGCCACCGCTGGGGCCTGGCCTTCCCCGATCCGTATTACGCGCTGCAGGAAGGCCGCTTGCGGCACGAATCGGTGATCAGCGTGCCGACGCTGGCCCTGCACGGCAGCGAAGACGGCGCCAACACGCCGCAAAGCTCCGAACACAAGGAACACTTGTTCAGCGGCCCCTATCACCGGGTGCTGCTGGCCGGCGTCGGGCACTTCCCGCAGCGCGAGCATCCGGACGCAGTGGCCGAGGCCCTGCTGGCGTGGCTGCAGCGCGGCTAGCGGGCCTTTGCGCTCGGGAAGAACAACTGCTGCCCGCCGGGGCGGAATTGCGCGATGCGCGCCTGCCCTTCCGGCGACGTGATCCACTCGATCAGCAGGCGCGCTCCCTGGTAGTTCACGCCTGCGTGCCGGGCCGGATTGGTGGCGATGATGCCGTAAGGGTTGAACATGCGCTGGTCGCCTTCCACCATCAGCGCCAGCCCGGTCTTGGCCTGGTACGCGCCATAGGTGGCGCGGTCGGTCAGCGTATAGCCACCCATTTCGGCCGCCATATTCAGCACCTCGCCCATGCCCAGGCCTGCCGAGACGTATTGCGCGCCGGCGGGCTGGCTGCCGGCCAGCTTCCAGTAGGCCTTCTCCATGATGTCGGTTCCCGAATTGTCGCCGCGCGAAATGAATCTCGCCGGGCCGGCGGCCAGCTTGCGGAAGGCCGCCAGCACGTCCTTGCCGCCCTTGATGCCGGCAGGGTCGCCCGCCGGGCCGACCACGATGAAATCGTTATACATCACGTCGCGGCGGTCGATGCCCCAGCCCTCGGCGACGAACTTGTCTTCCGCCGCGCGCGCGTGCACCAGGGTCACGTCCACGTCGCCGTTCTTCGACAGCTCAAGCGCCTTGCCGGTGCCGACCGAAATGACGTGCACCTTGCTGCTGGTCCTGGCCTCGAAGACCGGCAACAGGTAGGTCAGCAAGCCCGAGTTTTCGGTGCTGGTGGTGGTCGACAGGCGGATGACCTGTTGCGCTTGCGCCGCATGGGCAAGCAGCAAAGCGGCGGCAAATGCAAGCAGGCAGCGGGACATCATCTCTCCTCAATCCGGCCCTCGCGCAGCTTCAGGCGCCGCACGTCGGGCAGGTTGATCAAGTCACGGTCGTGGCAGGCCATGACGACAGTGCTGCCCGCATGGGTCAGCGATGGGATCAGTGCCAATACCTGCTCGCGCGCCTCGCCATCGAGGCTGGACGTGGGCTCGTCGAGCAGCAGCAAGCGCGGTTGCAGCACTTTGGCGCGCGCCAGCGCAACGCGCTGTTTCTCACCGCCTGACAAGGTGGACGGCCGGCTGGCGCGTAAATGCTGCACGCCGGCCCAGTGCATCGCCTCTTCCACCACGCGCGCCGATTCGCTGCGCGGCATGCCGCGCGCATGCAGGCCGTAAGCGATATTGCCGGCCACGCTGGTCGAAAACATGACGGGATGCTGGTGCACATAAACGATGTCGCGGCGCAGCGCTGCCGGATAGGGTTCCAGCCGCACCGCCTGGCCCGCGAATTGCACACCTTCCGCATCGGCGGGCGCCAGGCCGGCAAGCACGCGCAACAGCGTACTTTTCCCGGCGCCATTGATCCCGGTCAGCACGTAGGCCCGGCCTGCCTCCAGCGCGAATTGCCGCAGGTCGAACAGCAAGTGTTCCCCGTAGCGCTTGGTCAGGCGTGCGATTGACAGCATGGCCGTCATCCCCTGCCCCGGGCCGCATGGGCATCGCCCTGCAGCACCATCATGGCCCCGTTCATCGCCAGCGCGATGGCCACCAGCACCACGCCCAGCGCTATGCCTTGCGCGAACTCGCCTTTGCTGGTTTCCAGCGCGATAGCCGTGGTGATAGTGCGCGTCTCGCCGGCGATGTTCCCGCCCACCATCATCGCGCAGCCCACTTCGGAAATCACCCTGCCGAAGCCGCTGATGATGGCCGCCATCACGCCAAAGCGCACCTCATACAGCAGCGTCGCCATGACGCGCCACGGCGAGGCGCCGTGCGCGATGGCCGTTTCCGCGAAGCGCGGGTCGGCCGCCTGTACCGCCGCCAGGGTCAGCGCCAGCAACACGGGCAGCGCAATGACCACCTGGCCCGCCACGATGCCGGGCTGCGAGAACAGCCATTGCAGCCCGCCCATCGGGCCGTGGCGCGAGAGCATCATGTACAGCAGGAGCCCGATCAGCACCGTCGGCAGCGACAGCGCCGCCTGCACCAGCCAGATCACCACGCGCCGGCCGCGGAAGCGCGTCATCGCGATGGCATAGCCGCCCAGCACCGCGAACGGCGTGGCGATCAGCAACCCCAGCACGCTGGTGCTGATGGAAATCCACACGATCCGCCACAGCACGGGGTCGCCGTTGAACAGCAATCCAAACGCACCGCGCACCGCTTCCAGCAGCCCCGCCATCGTCACGCCTCCCGGCACAGCCCCTGGCCCATGGCGTCGGGCACCACGCCGCCCGGCCGCGGTGGCTGGGCCGCCAGTTCGGGCTCCGGGACCAGGCGCTCGGGGCACGTCAGCAACAGGAAATGGCGGCCGCTGCAGCGCGCCAGCAAGGTCATGCCGAGGCGGCTGGCGACGCCATGCCCCATTTGGGTCGTGCCGGAGCGCGAGAGCAGGAAGGGAATCGCCATCTGCGCCCCTTTGATCACCATTTCCGACGTCAGCCGTCCGGTGGTGTAAAAGACCTTGTCGGCGCCATCCACCCCATCCAGCCACATCTTGCCGGCAATGGCGTCGACCGCATTGTGGCGCCCCACGTCTTCCACGAAGTACAGCAGCTCGCCGTCGCGCGAGAACAGCGCGCAGCCGTGCACCGATCCGGCCTGCTTGTAGATCGATTGCAGGCCGCGCACGGTATCGACGATGCGGTACACGGCGCCCTGGCGCAGCCGCACCGCGGGCGCCAGGACGATGTCGTCCACCTCTTCCATCAAGTCGCCGAACACCGAGCCCTGCCCGCAGCCGGTGGTGACCACCTTGCGCGCCGTGCGCCGTTCGATATCGGCCACGCCGCCGCGCGTTCTCACCGCCGCCGCGCCGACCGTCC
This sequence comes from uncultured Oxalobacteraceae bacterium, assembly GCA_965650885.1. Taxonomy (GTDB): domain Bacteria; phylum Pseudomonadota; class Gammaproteobacteria; order Burkholderiales; family Burkholderiaceae_D; genus Rugamonas. The sequence continues at coordinate 14,169 of CBFGQI010000105.1, read as the reverse complement.
AGTCGACGTGGACCGACGCCACTTCCTCCAGCGAGCGTACCAGCCGCTGGTTGCGCAAGTAGCCCAGCACCAGCGCTTCCGGCGCGCCGCCCAGCGTCATCAGGGTCACCAGCTCGCGCTTGTCCACGTACACCGTCAGCGGGCGCTCGGCGGGGATGTGGATCAGCGACCGGCGACCCTTTTCGTCGAGCGCTTCGACCTCCTGCGTCAACGGTACGCTGGCCTGTGTCATCTCCGGTAGTTTCATGCGCCTGCCGCCTCCATTGCCTTGCCGCCGCCAAAACTGGACTGGGCCTCGACTTCGCCGCCCAGCGTCACTTTCACCGCACAGTACTTGAATTCCGGAATCTTGCCAAACGGGTCGAGCGCCGGATTGGTCAGCTTGTTGATCGCCGCCTCGTAATAGCAGAACGGGACGAACACGGCGCCGCGCGGCGAGCTGTCGTCGGCGCGCGCGTACAGCGCGACTTGGCCGCGCCGCGAAGCCACGGTCACCACGTCGCCGGGCTGGCCGCCCAGCGCCGCCAGGTCGAGCGGGTGCACCAGCGCCACCGGATCCGGCTCGATCGCGTCCAGCACCGCCGTGCGGCGCGTCATGCTGCCGGTGTGCCAGTGTTCCAGCTGGCGGCCGGTGATCAGCACCATCGGGTAGTCGGCATCGGGCCGTTCGTTGGCGGGAATGATGTCGGCCGGTACGAAGCGCGCCCGGCCCGATTCGCGCGGGAAGGATTCGGTAAACACCACCGGCGTGCCCGGATCGCCTTCCGCATGGCAGGGATAGGTGACGGCATGATCACGCTCCAGGCGCTCCCACGTGATGCCGGCGATGCTGGGCATCACTTGCCGCATTTCGGCAAACACGTCGACCGCGCCGCCGTACTGCCAGTCCAGCCCCAGCCGCTGCGCGACCTGCTGGATGATCCACAAGTCCTGACGCGCTTCGCCCGGCGGCTGCAGCGCCTGACGGCCAAGCTGCACCAGCCGGTCGGTGTTGGTGAAGCTGCCGGTCTTTTCGGGGAAGGCGCTGGCGGGCAGGATCACGTCGGCCAGGTAAGCCGTCTCGGTAAGGAAGATGTCCTGCACCACCAGGTGTTCCAGCGCCGCCAGTGCCGCGCGCGCGTGGTTGGCGTCGGGGTCGGACATGGCGGGGTTCTCGCCCATGATGTACATGCCCTTGACCTGTCCGGCCAGGGCGGCATCCATCACTTCCACCACGGTCAGGCCGGGCTTGTCGTCCAGCGTGCCGGGCGCCAGGCCCCAGGCGCGTTCGAAGCGGGCCTGGGCGGCGGGCTCGGTCACGCGCTGGTAATCGGGGTACATCATGGGGATCAGCCCCGCGTCCGATGCGCCCTGCACATTGTTCTGGCCGCGCAGCGGGTGCAGGCCGGTGCCGGGACGACCGATCTGCCCGGTCATCAGCGACAGTGCGATCAGGCAGCGCGCATTGTCGGTGCCGTGCACGTGCTGCGAGATGCCCATGCCCCACAGGATCATCGATGCGCGGGACGTGGCGTACAGCCGCGCCACTTCGCGGATCGTGCCGGCCTCGATGCCGCACAGCGGCGCCATCGCTTCCGGGCTGTAGCCGGCCACATTTTCGGCCAAGGCTTCGTAGCCGGTGGTGCGGCTGTCAATGAAGGCCTGGTTGACCAGCCCTTCGGTCACGATCACGTGCATCATCGCATTCAGCAGCGCGACATCGGTGTCGGGCTTGAATTGCAGGAAGCGGTGGGCAATGCGCGACAGCTCCGAACGGCGCGGGTCGCACACCACCAGCCGGGTGCCCCGGCTCACGGCATTCTTGATCCAGGTCGCGGCGACCGGGTGGTTGACGGCCGGGTTGGCGCCGATCAGGAACACCACCTCGGCCTGCATCACGTCCTTCACCGGGTTCGAGACCCCCCCCGACCCGATCCCTTCCAGCAGTGCCGCCACCGACGAGGCGTGGCACAGCCGGGTGCAGTGGTCGACGTTGTTGCTGCCAAAGCCGGTGCGCACCAGTTTCTGGAACAGGTAGGCTTCCTCGTTGCTGCCCTTGGCCGAACCGAAACCGGCCAGGGCGCGCGGCCCGTGCGTGTCGCGGATCGCGGCCAGCTTGCCACCCGCCAGCGCCAGCGCTTCCTCCCAGCTCGCCTCGCGGAACACTTCATGCATCCGCTCCGGATCCATCGTGAAGCCGCCCGATTTCGGCGGCGCGTCGGCGCGCCGCACCAGCGGCCTGGTGAGCCGATGCGGGTGGTGGGCGTAGTCGAAGCCGTAACGCCCCTTCACGCACAGCCTGCCGCGGTTGGCCGGGCCGTCGCGGCCCTCGACGAACAGGATCCGGTTGTCCTTCACGTTGTAGGTCAGCTGGCAGCCAACCCCACAGTAAGGACAGACCGAATCGACGCGTTTGTCCGGCACCACCAGTGCCGCGCCGCGCGCCGGCATCAGGGCGCCGGTGGGACAAGCCTGCACGCATTCGCCGCAGGCGACACAGGTGGACGCGCCCATCGGGTCGTCCATGTCGAAGACGATCTTTTCGTGCTCGCCACGCCCGGCCAGGCCGATCACGTCGTTCATCTGTTCGTCGCGGCAGGCGCGCAGGCAGCGCGTGCACTGGATGCAGGCGTCGAGGTTGACGGCAATGGCGGCGTGCGACAGGTCGCGTGGCGGCTGGCCGCGGCTGGTGAAACGCGGTTTGCCGACCGCCAGCCGCGCCGCCCAGTGCTCAAGCTCATTGTGGCGCGTATGGCCCTGCTCCGGCATATCGGCCAGCAAGAGTTCCAGCACCATCTTTTGCGCCGCGCGTGCGCGCGGGCTGTCGGTATGCACCTTCATCCCTTGCGCCGGGAAGCGGCAGCAGGACGGTGCGAGCACGCGCTCGCCGTCGATCTCCACCATGCATGCGCGGCAATTGCCGGCGGCGGCCATGCCGTCCTTGTAGCACAGGTGCGGGACCTCGATGCCTTCACGGCGCGCCGCCTGCAGCAGCGTTTCGCCCGCCGCCGCCTGCACCGGGCGTCCGTTGAGTTCGAAGTCCACCATCACGACACCTCGTGCGGGAAGTACTTCAGGACACAGTCGACCGGATTGGGCGCCGCCTGGCCCAGGCCGCAGATCGATGCGTCACGCATGACTTGCGACAGTTCGCCCAGCAGGCCCGCATCCCATACCGCCTGTCCGAGCAGGCCGCTGGCCTTGGCGGTACCGGCGCGGCAAGGCGTGCATTGGCCGCACGATTCGTGGCGGAAGAAGCGCATCATATTGCTGGCGGCGCCGCGCGCGCTGTCCTGCTGCGACAACACGATGATGGCGGCCGAGCCGATGAAGCATCCATAGGGTTGCAGCGTGTCGAAGTCGAGGGGGATATCGTTCATGCTGGCGGGCAGGATGCCGCCGGATGCGCCGCCGGGCAGGTAGGCGTACAGTTGGTGGCCGTCCTGCATGCCGCCGCAGAATTCGTCAATCAATTCCTGCACCGTGATGCCGGCTGGCGCCAGCTTGACGCCGGGCTCCCTGACGCGGCCGGACACGGAAAAGGAGCGCAAGCCTTTGCGGCCACGCCGGCCCTGGCCGGCGAACCAGGCCGCCCCGCGCGCCAGGATTTCCGGCACCCAGTACAGCGTTTCGAAATTGTGCTCCAGTGTCGGCCGCCCGAACAGCCCCACCTGCGCGACGTAGGGCGGCCGCAGGCGCGGCATACCGCGCCTGCCTTCGATCGATTCGATCATGGCCGATTCCTCGCCGCAGATATACGCCCCCGCGCCGCGCCGCAGGTGGATGCGCGGCACCCCGGCGCCCAGCTGCGCGAATTCCCGCTGCAGCAGCGTGCGGCAATCGTGGTATTCGTCGCGCAGGTAGACGTAGATCTCGTCGATGCCCACGGCCCAGGCGGCAATCAGCATACCTTCGATGAACTGGCGCGGGTTGTGTTCGAGGTAGTAGCGGTCCTTGAAGGTGCCCGGTTCGCCCTCGTCGATGTTGACCGCCATCAGGCGCGGCCCCGGCTCATTGCGCACGATGCGCCACTTGCGGCCGGCCGGAAAGCCCGCCCCGCCCAAGCCGCGCAAGCCGGCATGCTCCAGTTCCGCGATCACCGCGTCCACCGTCCTGGCACCGGACAAACATTCGCCCAGCACCGTGAAGCCAAGCTCCGCATGGGCCGTCGCGCCGGGGCTTGGCGCACCAGCCGCCCCCGTGGCCGCCGCGACGATAGGCGCAGCGGCGATGGCCGCCGACACCCGCTCCTCACTGGCGGGCGCAACCGCCTGCTGGCCGACCAGCACCGCGGGCGCCTGGTCGCAGCGCCCGATGCACGACGCCGGCACCACCCTGACCTCCCGCCCCAGCAGCGCCGGCAAGCGCGCCAGCAGCGCCGCGCTGCCGGCCATTTCGCACGACAGGCCATCGCACACGCGCACCGTCACCGCGGGCGGCGCCAACGCGCCCTCGCGGACAATATCGAAATGATGGTAGAAGGAAGCGACCTCAAAGACTTCGACCTGCGCCAGCCGCAACTCGGCGGCCAGCGCGGCCAGGTGGGCCGCCGGCAGGCAGCCATATGCATCCTGGATCAGGTGCAGAAACTCGATCAGCAAATCGCGCCTGCGCGGTGCATCGCCCAGCAAAGCCTGCACTTGCTGCAACGCAGCAGCATCGACTTGCCGGCCCTTGGGCCGCTGGCGTTTCCGTTCCCGGCTGGTATCGTGCACTGCAATAGGAATCATCGGCTGATCCATCCCGCAAAATGGCGCTTGCTTACCTCAGGGTATCATGCGTAGCCCTGCGGCGGAATATGTTAATTTCAACATAAGGATGCCACAGCGCGGAGGACAGCCGTGGAAAATTTGCAATCCCTGGCGTCCATGTTGGACTTGTACCAGCTCAGCTTGACGATCATCCTGGTGCTGCATGCGCTCAGCCTGGTGCCGCAGTGGCAACGCCAATACTTCAATGCGCGCCTGCTGCGCGTGGCGATGCTCGGGATGATGCTGGGGATCGGCCAGGGAGCGGTGATTGTCGCCGCCGTGGAATACAGCGCCATCGCACGCGGTGGCGGTGTCGCGCTGCTCGGCGCTGCCATCATCATGCATGCCTGGGTCGCGCTGCAGAACCTGTTCGCCAGCTATGCCTTCGTGCACTTGCACCGGCCCAGCGCCCTCATGGCTTACCGCATGCTGTGGGCCCAGCGCCCGCTCGGCTACCTGAGCGCCGCCCTGACCATCATGGCGGGCTTTACGCTGGCGTGATCAGTTGCGCCCGGCAGTGCCGCGCTCGCTCCACACGATGTCGTGATCGACCGAGTACAGCTGGCACGGCGCCGTGCTGGCCGCCTGGCACGCCGCCAGCGCTTTGTCATTGGTGTTCTCGCCCTCTTCCGCCCAGCCCCAGGAGCCGCTGGACGAAATGGCAAAGGCGCGCGGCGTCGCCTTCGTCAGGAATTCGCGATACTGCTCCCTGCCGCGCAGCGGCAGGTAAGGCACGGCATCCACGTCGTCCAGCGCCGCATAATGCGTGGCACGCTGGGCCGGCGGCTCCGCCACCGCAAAGACTTCACGCGTCGGCATGCCGAGCCCCCCCAGGAAGCGTTCCACTTCCGGCAGCCACACCGACGCGCCATCGCGGTTGCCCAGCAAACCGTGGGCGTCCTTCTTGAACGGCCCAAACGCCACCAGCTCCGCCTTGCCGCCCGCGGCCGTGAAGGCGGCATGCATGCGCGCCGCCAGCGCCGGCCCGAAATAGCTGTCGTTGGCGCCGTACATCCACATGCTCGGCAGCTTGTTGCGGCGGCCATAGTCGGCGAAGGCCTTGACCAGCGCCCGCTGCCAGTCGCAGCTGTCGCCGTGCACTTTCAAGCCGCCGGCAAAATTGATGATGCCGCGTACGCCCGGCAATTCCTGCGTGGCCGCCGCCACGCTGGCCAGGCCGCCGAAGGATTGTCCGGCCAGGACGATGCGTCCGCTGTCGACCCAAGGCAGGGACCGCGCATAGCGCACCACGTCGGCGATATCGCCGGCTTGCTCGTAGCCGTTGGCCGTCATGTTGCAGCCGTATTCGACGAACTTGCCGGTGGAATTCGCGAAACCGGTGCGCATCGGCACCATGACCGCATAGCCGCGCCGCACGAAGGCGGTGGCGAAGTAAATGAAGCGGTCGCGCGCCTGCATCTTCGGGTTGCCCGGCGCCTTGCCATGGTTGACGATCAGCAGCGGGAAAGGCCCCGGGCCGGGCGGGCGGAACACCGTGGTTTCCAGTTCCACGGTCTGGGCGCGGCCGGCCGGCACCATGATGATTTCTTCATTCAGGCGCGCGTCGAGCGCCGGCTCCCCCGCCTGCGACCAGGGCAGGCAGGCACAGGCCAGCAAGACAGCGGCGAGGCGGACGGCAAGGCGGTTGATGATGCTCTCCGGAAACGTGCGTGTGGGCAATGTCCACGATTTTTATGCGCACTGTCGAGGAAAGCAATCCCAAAAGATTAACGGTAGCAATTAATCCAGGCCGGACAGCATCGAACGCACCGAATCCAATACCTCATTGGCAAGTTCCGGGTCGTTGTTGTAGACATTGCGCGACACGGAAACCGCGCCGATCAGCGCTGCCATGATGGCCAGCGCCTTCGCGTCCCGCCCTTCCCCGGCCGGCAGCAGGCGGCCGACGAGATCGGCCATCTGGCGGAAGCCCGCCGTATAACCGGCGCCCACGCAGGCATCCTGGCGCGCCATTTCGCTGGCGGCCGCCGCCAGCGGGCAGCCGCCGGCCAGGTTGTCGCGCTGCTCCGGCGCCAGGTAGTAGCGGACCAGCTCATCCAGGGTCACGGGCCGCTCGGTCACCTTGTCGAAAGCGCTGCGGGTGCTGAACGCCATCGCTTCCGCCGCCAGCGCATCCTTGGAGGGGAAATGGGCATACAGCGCACCATGGGTCAAGCCGGCCTCCTTGCTGATTTCCGCCACGCCGACGCCATCGATGCCTTTTTCGCGGAACAGGCGCGCTGCCGTTTCCACCAATGCCTGGCGGTTCTCCGCCGCCTTTTCCCGGGTGATTTTCATGGCATCCTCCATAATCATTGCGATCGTCATCATACCATGTGTTGCGCAGCGTGCCCATTTTTTGGGCAGGCAGCGATATTTCCACACGGAATCAGTTACACTCCCCCCATGTCGATTTCTGCCCTCCAGGCCGGCCTGTCCGGCCTCCAAGCCAACCAGCAAGCGCTGGGCGTGGAAGCGCACAACGTCGCCAACCTGTCGACGCAAAACTTCCAGCCCCAGCAAGCGACCTTCCAGGAAACGCCGGGCGGGACCAGCGTCACCCTGTCCACTGCCGCGCGCAACCTGTCGGCAGCGGACCGCGTCGGCGGCGCACCGTCGGGCACCGACCCGGCCAGCGCCATCACCAACTCGCTGGTGTACAAGGCCGGCTTCGACCTGTCGGCCAAAGTCATCCAGGCCGCTGACGAGCGCATTGGCACACTCTTGGACATCAAGGCTTAACGTGCGTGCTTGACCGCGCTATGCTGTCATATGGGCAGCGTGGCGGAGGCTAGCATGGATGACATCGAACTCCCCTTGAAGGACCGGACGCAAGCCGCCGAACTGTTGGCTGACAAGTTGGCGCACCTGCGCGGCAGCCATCCGCTGATCCTGGCCATCCCCCGTGGCGCCGTACCGATGGGCCGCATCATTGCCGACCGCCTGCAAGGCGAGCTGGACGTGGTGCTGGTGCGCAAGATTCCCTCGGCCATCGATCCCGAACTGGCGGTGGGCGCCGTGGACGAGCACGGCAACCGCGAACTGGCCCCCTATTTCAACCGCACCCGCACCAGCATCGAATGGGTGGAACTGCAAACCCATGAGCAGGTGGAACTGATGCGGCGGCGCCGCGCATCGTATGGCGCCAAGCGGCCGCCAGCCGATCCGGCGGGACGCATCGTGGTCATCGTCGACGACGGCCTGGCCACCGGTTCCACCATGGCGGCGGCATTGCGCGCCACGCGCCTGCGCAACCCGCGGCAATTGCTGGCGGCGGTACCGGTGGCGGCACCGGACTCGCTGGACATGATCGCCCCTTTGGCCGATGGCATCGTGTACCTGGCGGCGCCGATGAATTTCATGTCCGTCAGCCGGCATTACCGCAGCTTCCCGCAGGTGCCGGAGGAGGAAGTGCTGCGCTTGCTCACGCTCGATTAGTGCGACCTGCCGAGGCTGGGTGTGCGACACTTCGCACCAAGGAGGCAGCAAACGCATGACCGGACACGATCCCCGCCAGCACGACCGCCGCGAAAACGACCGCGGGCAGCGGCGCCGTGCCGGCGATACGCCGCGCTACCTCGATCCCGGCGAAACCATCTTCACCCTGTGGGGACGGGTGCTGCTGGCGCGCTACAAGCGCTGGGCGGCGGCGGCCACGCGCCACATCATCCAGCGGCCATTGCACATTGGCGTGTCCGCCCGCATTTACCACCCCGAACCCGGCGCCACGGGCTTGCGCAGCAAGAACCTGCAATACCTGGAAGAGTCGGTGGCGCAGTGGGTGATGTCGCGCGACGTGCTGGTGTTCATGATTCCCACCGTGAACACGTCCGGCCTGCTGCACCCATCCAATATCCGCCTGCGCGACTACGCCAGACACCTCGATGGCCTGGTGCTGCAAGGCGGCGCCGACGTGTCGCCGCATAGTTATGCCGAGGCGCCCACCAAGCCCGAATGGAGCGGCGACCGCGCGCGCGATATGTACGAGCTGGAACTGCTGCATGAATTCGTCGAAGCGGGCAAGCCGGTGCTGGGCATTTGCCGCGGCTGCCAATTGCTCAATGTGGCCTTCGGCGGCACGCTGTTCCAGGATATTGCCACCGACGTGCCGGACGCGCATCCGCACGTGTCGGACGAGTATGACCGGCACCGGCATGAGATCACCTTCCCGCCCGGCTCTTCGCTGCCGGCCATGGTGAAGGGGCCGCAGCGCGCGCTGGTGAATTCCATCCACCACCAGGCGGTCAAGACATTGGGCAAGGATATGCAGGTGGAGGCGCTGTCCTATCCGGACAATATGATCGAAGCGATCCGCTACCAGCGCGCACCCTTCGTCATGGGCTTGCAATGGCACCCGGAATTCCACCGCTCGGGCGGCGTCGAACTGCTCGACTGCACCGGCATCCTCGACAGCTTCCTGCGCGCGGCGCGCGAGACGCGCTTTTAGCCCCCTCAGGGTTTGGCGTAGAACACCAGCGAGCTGCCCAGGGTCAGGGCTTCTTCGATGTGGGCGTGGAGATCCTTGAACGGCGCCTTTTCCAGCATGTCGGTCTGCAGGACGCTGAAGGCATCCATCGCCACGTCTTCGAAGCCGAACTTGGCGCATTCGATGATGGCCGTATCCCACAGCGCCTCGCTGCCTTCCTGCAGCAGGAACAGCATGCACTTGTGCAGCGCATGCTCTTGCGGATGCGCGTACTCATACACCGGCTTGCCTTCGAAAATGCCTTCGAAGGTGTAAATCCCCAGGACACTGTTATCGCTCATGAGCTGTTCTGATTAACTGGTTGAATCCCGCCGGCAAGCGGGGCGTGCCTGATTATACAGCGGACCTGCGCCGCTCCCATGCCCCGAACAGGCGCCAGAAAACAGCCGTGATCAGGGCCAGCGCAGCCGCCAGCACCGCAAGGGTGCGCCAGGAATACAGCACTTCGGCCGTTACCAGCGGCGGCAGGTAGATCAGGAGCTGGTCCTGGCGGTGCATGTGGAGCGGCAGGCCCGGCGCCAGGTAGCTTTCGGCCAGGACCGGCCCGGCAGCGCCACTGGCGAGCTTGCGCATCCCGGCATGAACGCGTCGCGCCCAGCCGGCATCGAATTCCGGCATGCCATGGGCGCCGAAAAACCGGTAGCCCTGGCCCGTCGCTGCCAGCAGCTTGCCGACTTCTTCGGCGTACACGCCAGTGTCGCTGCCGGGCAGGAAAGCTACCAGGCCGCCCAGGTGCTGGTAGAGCAAGTCACCGGTGAATACATAGCGGCGTTCGCGGTCGATGAAGGTTGCCGATTCCTGCGCATGGCCTGGCGTGGAACGGACTTCAATGGCGCGGCCGCCCAGGTCGACCTTTTCGCCTTGCGCTATCCAGCGCTGGATGCGCAGGTCGCGCGCGCCGGTCAGGGACTCGGTGGCGGCGATCCGCAGCTTGCCGCCTTGCGCCCGGGATTGCAGATGGGCGGTCTTGAGCAGCAAGGCGCCTTCAAAGGAGTCGAGGTCGCCGGTGTGGTCGAAATGGAAGTGCGAGAGCGCCAGCAAGACGGGCTTGCCGGTCAGGCTTTCGGCCAATGCCCGCATCGAACGGATGCCGGCCGGCCGCTCGCCCGAGCCCGCGTCGATCAGCAGCGCACGGTCGCTGCCGGCCAGCAGGTACGCGGCGTTGTATTGCGAGGACTTCGGCTCGCCGATGATGAAGGTGCTGTCGTCGATCGCCTCCACGGCGTACCAGTCGTCGACATAGCGCGCCCGGTCGCTCCACAGTTGGCCGGAGCGGATGTCGCCGAAGACCTGGTCGCTGGCGTATGGCGTTTTCGCAAGCCACGAGGCTGTGAGCAGCATCGCCAGCAGGAGAAGGATCGTGGCGATGACGGCGCGCATCAGGGCGCGGGATGTGGCTGGCACGGCGGGCATGGGGGAAACCTGGTATTAAAAAATTGGCAATTGTACCCGGGTGCCCGCAATGGTGCCGACGGGGGCCGCCGGCGGCGGTGGCTGGCGGCGAAACCGCCGCCGGCCGGTTGCAGTCAATTGCCGCGGAAGCGGGAGATGGCGGCATCGACCACGCCCTCGACGCTGCCGGAGGCGTCGAATTCGGCCCGCAGGTAATGCGCGTCGCTGCCCATGTGCGTGACCTGCATCAGGTGGTTGAGCGCAGCGCTGCCGCCGAGAGCTTCGGCATGCAGGTCCATGCGCCGCAGGGTGGTCAGGATGTCTTCGCGCAGCGACAGGCTTTCGTAGGTCTTCGGGTGCACCACCGTGCCATCCAGGCCGAAACGGCAAGCCTGGAAGCGGTTGTAGTTGTAGACCAGGTAGTCGTCTTCGGCCGGCGGGGCCTCCTTGCGCTCCAACAGGTAGGAGCATAAGGCCTGCAGGTAGCAGGCCAATGCCGCGGCGCGCTCCACCGTCAGCGGCGTGTCGCAGACGCGCAGCTCGATGGTGCCGTATTCGGGCTTGGGGCGGATATCCCAGTAAAAGTCCTTCATGGACTTGATCACGCCCGTGTGCTCCATCTTGGAGAAGAACTCGTGTTCGAACTGCTCCCACTTCAGGATGAAGGGCGCGCGGCCGCTCATGGGGAAGGCGAACACGCTGTTCAGGCGCGCGGAATTGAACAGGGTATCGTTGCCCTGCACGTAGGGCGAGGAAGCCGACAGCGCGATGAAGTGCGGCACGTAGCGGCTCAGCGCATGCAGCAGGTAGAGCGCGTCGTCGCCGCTGCTGCAGCCGATATGCACGTGCTGGCCGAAGATGGTGAACTGCTTGGCCAGGTAGCCATACAGCGCCGACACTTCCTTGAAGCGCGGCTTGGAAAAGATCTTGCGTTCCGACCAGCGCTGGAACGGGTGGGTGCCGCCGCCGCAAATGCCGATGTTCAGCGTGTCGGCCGCGCGCACCAGCGTATCGCGCGTCTCGCGCAGCTGGGCCAGCAGTTCGCCGTGCCGGGTATGCACGTCGCTGTTAATCTCGATCATGCTTTCGGTGATCTCCGGCGTCACATGGCCGGGGAATGGCTTGCGCGCCAGCAGGTGCAGCAAGTCCGGGCTCGATGCCGTCAGGTCGAAGTCCGACAGGCTGACCAGCTGCAGCTCCAGCTCGACGCCCATGGTCAGCGGTTGCGACGACTTGAATTCTTCCAACGGCATATCAGCCCTCCTCTTTTGCCGTTTCGCGCGCCTTGATCAGCGCGCGCTGCGTGATGATCGGCCCCAGCACTTCCATGAACAAGGTCATGGCGGCCAGCGCGGCCAGCTCATCGACCAGCACGATCCCCATATAGCGCGTCTGCTCCAGCAGCAGGATGGCGAACACCGACATCGGCGACAGTGCCACCCCGATCAGCGCGCCCTTGCGCCAGGAAATGCCGGCGACGTGCGAAAACAGCGCCACCGCAATGGTTTTGGTGGCAAAGCGCACGATCAGCAGCAACAGCCCCAGCGTGGCGCCGAACACCACGCGCTGCCAGTCCAGCGTGGACACCGCAAACAGGAACAGCAGCACCGTCAACAGTTCGCCGATGGCGCCGAAATTGCGCTGGGTGCGCGTGAACGTCACGCGGCGGTGGCGCGCCATCAGGCCGAAGGTCAGCGTTGCCAGCACCGGCGACAGGTCGGCCGCCTGGGTGATCGACACCAGCAGCACCACCACCATGGCAAAGGCCACGGTGCCGTCGCGCGCCAGCGTGCCAAGGCTGCGCAGCAGGGCCGGCGTCAACATGCCGGCCACCGCGCCCAGCACGGCCGAAGCGAGCAGCTCGATCACGCTGCGCGAGACGGCCTGCGTCAGGCTGCCCGAAGTCTGGAACACCCAGAAGCCCACCACCACCTTGAACACGAACAGCACCAGCACGCAGTTCATCGCCACCAGGTGCAGCAAGCGTTCCGTCACCTGGCCCGAACTGCGCTCTTCGTTGATCACGCGCAGCACGCCGGCCGGCGAAGTCGACATGGCGAGCGATGCCAGCAGCAGTGCCGTCAATGGCGGCATACCTTGCCAATGCGCGATGAAATACACGGCGCCAAACGTGAGCGCCGATTCCGCCAGGCCGCTGACGGCAATCCACGGATTGACCCGCAGCCAGCGCAAGTTGATGCGGTAACCGAATTCGAACAGGATCAGGCCGAACGCGATATTGGCCAGCAGCGTTACCTGGCTGCTGCCGTCCGGCACGAGAAGTTCGGGCATTGCCTGCGCCAGCAGGAAGCCCACCAAGCCGTACACACTGATGCGCGGCAGATTGCTCCATCGATGGACAAACTCGCCCGCAAGCCATGCCAGCAGCATGGCGCAAGGCCAGGCGAGTTCGTCAGAGATGACTAACAAATCGGTCATAGACGTACCTCCAAGCCCGTACTATATTGCATCCATGAAAAACGCGTCACACGAATCTTGGTTACAATGCCACGCATGGACATGATCAGCGAACACGTTTGCCACGGTGGAGTCCAGCGCTTCTACCGTCACGAGTCGGAGGCAGTCGGCTTGCCGATGCGGTTTTCCATCTTCATCCCGCCGCAAGCGGCGCAAGGCCCCTTGCCCGCCCTGTTCTATCTCGCGGGCCTGACGTGCACTGAAGAGACCTTCAGCATCAAGGCCGGCGCGCAGCAGCATGCGGCGCGCGAAGGCCTGGTACTGATCGCGCCCGATACCAGCCCGCGCGGCGCGGGCATCGAAGGCGAAACGGCCAGCTGGGATTTCGGCGAAGGCGCGGGCTTCTACCTCGACGCGACGCAAGCGCCATGGTCGCAGCATTACCGCATGGAGAGTTATATCCACGAGCTGCGCAAGCTGGTCATCGACGAACTGCCGGTCGACGCGCAGCGCATCGGCATCTTCGGTCATTCGATGGGCGGGCATGGCGCGCTGACGCTGGCATTGCGCCGGCCGGATCTGTTCCGCAGCGTGTCCGCCTTCGCGCCGATCGCGGCGCCGACCCGTTGCCCATGGGGCCACAAGGCGTTCAATGGCTATCTCGGCCCCGACCAGGCGGCGTGGCTGGCGCATGATGCCAGCGCGCTGATGGCGGCGCAGGATGAAGCGCCCTTCCCCAACGGCATCCTGATCGACCAGGGCCTGGCCGACAAATTCCTGGAGGAGCAGTTATATCCGGGAGTGTTCGAGGATGCGTGCCGCGCCGCCGGACAGCCCCTGGAGCTGCGCCGGCATGCGGGCTACGATCATGGCTACTACTTCATCTCGAGCTTCATTGCCGACCATGTGGCGTTCCACAGCCGGCGACTGAAGGAAATTACTTCGTGAGGACGCGGCGGATGGTGTCCGCCAATTCTTCCGCGACGAACTTGGCCACATAGGCGTCGGCGCCGACGCCCTTGACGTGGTCTTCGTTGGTCTTGCCCGACAGCGAGGAATGGATCACCACCGGGATCTTGGCAAAGCGGGCATCCTGCTTCACCAGGCGGGTCAGCGTGAAGCCATCCATCTCCGGCATTTCCA
>CBFGQI010000104.1:0-18674 GCA_965650885.1 uncultured Oxalobacteraceae bacterium | reverse complement strand
CGCTAGCGAAATGTCCTGTTGCCAGAGCTGACCCCGACTTTCATGTTGCTAGAGCGACCCCGACTTTTTATTTGCTACGCTGGTCGCGGGGGAAGCGCAGGTGGTAGTGCAGGCCCATGCCGGGCGAGCTGACCACTTTCACCGTGCCGCCCAAGGGGCCGGTCACTAGGTTGTACAGGATGTGGGCGCCCAGGCCGCTGCCGCCGGAGCCGCGCTTGGTGGTGAAGAAGGGGTCGAACAGCTGCTGCAGCGTGCTCGAATCCATGCCGACGCCATCGTCGCTGTAGTCGAACAGCACGTGGTCGCCATCGAGCTTGCCGCTGATGCGGATGCTGCCCTGCTGCCCTTCCTCGAAACCGTGCACCAGCGAATTGACCACCATATTGGTGACGATCTGCGATACGGCGCCGGGGAAGCTTTCCAGGTGGATGTCGGGCGGGCAATCGACGTTGACTTCGATCGGCTTGCCTTTCAGCTTCGGCTGCAGCGACAGCAGCACTTCATCGAGGTATTTGCGCAGGTTGAAGTGGCGGATATTGTCGGACGACTGGTCCACCGCCACTTGCTTGAAGCTGCGCACCAGCGCCGCGGCGCGCTGGGTGTTGGTGGTCATGATCTTGAGCGACTGGTCGACGGTGTCGAAGAACTGCTGCAAGCCGTCTTCGTCGAGCGTGCCTTCGGCCAGGTCGAGGCGGCACAGGCGCAACTCTTCCACCAGGTGGCTGGTGGCCGTCACGCAAATGCCGAGCGGGGTATTGATTTCGTGCGCCACGCCGGCCACCAGGCGGCCCAGCGAAGCCAGTTTTTCCTGCCGCACCAGTTCCGATTGCGCGGCCTGCAATTGCGCCAGCGCCGAGGCCAGCGCGGAATTCTGTTCTTCCAGTTCGGCCTTGGCGCGCCGGATCGCCAGGTCGGCGCGGGTGCGCGCGATGGCGGCGGCGGTGTGGTTGGCCACATACGCGAGGATGTCGAGCTCGGCCTGCGAGTACGTCACCGAAGCGTCGTAGCTTTGCACGATGATCACGCCCAGCGCTTCCTCGCCGACCAGCATCGGCACGCCAATCCAGCTGGCGATGCCCTGGTTGCCCAAGGGTTCGTTGATCTCCCCCTCGGCCATCAGCGCGGCAAACGATGGGCCGTCGAGCAGCATGGGCTGGCGCTTGCGGAGCACGAAGGAACTCATACCGATGCCATACTCGAAGCGCTTGACCGGTGCTTCCACGTCTTTCTCGTCGACGAAATAGGGAATCGAGATTTCATCGCGCTTGGGGTGGTAGAGCGCGATCAGGAAGTTGCGCGCCGTGATCAGGCTGCCGACAATCTCGTGCAGGCGGGCATACAGCTCCCTGGCATCGGACTCGGCCGAGGCGGACGCGGACAGGCTGGCAATCTCGTACAGGGCGCGCTGCAAGCGCTCGGCCTTGCTGCGCTCGGCCACTTCGCGTTCCAGTTCCAGCGTGCGTTGGCGCACGGCCCGCTCCAGGCGGTCCATGCTCTGCAAGCCCTGCAGGGCGCTCGATACGTGGTTGGCGATTTGCGCGAACAGGGCTTCATCCTCTTCGCTGAAGGTATGCTGCTTGTCGTAGCTCTGGATCACCATGGCGCCGATCGCGTCATGGTTCTGGTCCATCAGGGGGCAGCCGATCCAGTGTTCGGGCAGGGTGCCGATGCCGAACACGTCGTTCTCGTCGCGCGCGCGCTGGTGGTCGCCGGTCATCACCAGCCGCTGCTTGTTCAGGATCACCCAGGCGGTCGGCGACTGGTCGGGCGTGGCCAGCTGCACCGACTGGTCCTTGTAGGGATGGTCGTCGACTTCATCGACGAAGTACACGAAGCGCACGGCATTGCCGGGGGCGTCGCGGTCGCACAGCGCAACGTAGAAATTGGCGGCATACATGATGCGGCCCAGGGCCGCATGCACGGATTGCAAGAAAACAGTGATATCGGTGCAACTGTTGGACAGCTGGCCGATTTCCAGCAGGATTTCCTGGACAGCCTCCAGGCGGCGCAGACGGCTTTCCATCTTTTTCCCAAGGTTTACATGCGTTTGGGCAATATAGCAGGAGGCGCGCAGGCTAGCCAGCGGAAAAAACAAAGCCCGCGTGGTTGGCGGGCCCTCTGTTAGTGCAGCGACATGGCAGGCCGTCGCGGCGGCATGACGGGCGGCCCGAGCGGCGTGATGCGCGGATCGATGGCCGGCTCCGGCGTCTGGTATTTGAAGGGATTGATGATAATCGGTGGAATTGTCGGTGGGGCGGAGGGCGGACCCTTGGGGCCGCATCCTATAGTCGCGCTACGCTGGCGCGGTGCGCTGTCAATTCCAAGGAGCAACGATTGGCTCCCATCACTTACTAGCCAAGCCATATTCCCCTCCATCTCAGAGATCGGATATTCAGTATAGGCAGGCAGTCAACGATTTCAAGCTGGGATCCGTGGTTTTTCCGTTCGTCATCGCCATTCCACCGTTCGTCGCAATCCGGTGGCTGGATCGGGTCGCCGCGCATACAGTGACACCATGTTCAACGCCATGAGGCACATCATGAAAAAGGTCCTTACCCTCTCCCTGGTCTTGCTGTTCGTCTGCATGATTGCGGCCTGGATGTCGCTCGACACCAACGGTGTCATGCTCACCATCGGTGACGAAGACTTCGACGGGCCACTGGGCGCCTTGTTCGGCACCGTGCTGGCCGGCGGCGTGTTTGCCATCGTGGCAGTGGTGCTGACCTTCGTGGCGGTGCTGGTCGGCTTCCTGATGGCCGGTGTCGGCTTGCTGGTGATGCTGGCCCTGGCGCTGGCGGCGCTGCTCACCATGGCGGCGGTGTCGCCGCTGCTGCTGCCGCTGCTGATCCCGTTCGCCATCTACTGGCTGGTGAAACGCCGCCACCGCAAGCCGGCGGAGCCTGCCGCCCCTGCCCTGGAACACTCGCCTGCCTGATCAGCCTTCCACCCGGTTGCGGCCGCCGCGCTTGGCACAGTACAGCGCCTGGTCGGCGCGCACCAGGGCCGCATCGCCGTCGCGTTCGGCTTGCGCCAGGGCGGCGATACCGATGCTGACCGTGATGGCGATGGCGCCGCCCTTGTGCGCCAGCGGGGTGTCGGCAATGCGCTGGCGCAAGCGTTCGGCAAAGGCCCGCGCCGCCTCCATGTCGGCGCCCGGCAGCAGGATGGCGAACTCCTCGCCGCCCACGCGCCCCAGCATGTCGATCTTGCGCTGCGAGTCGCGCATCAGGCCGGCCAGGTGGCGCAACACGGCGTCGCCGCAATCGTGGCCATGGGCGTCGTTGATCTCCTTGAAGTGGTCGATGTCCAGCATCAGCACGGCGGCGCGGCCGCCGACGTCGCGCTGCAAGCGTGCCTGTTCGTCATCGAGCCGCAGCATGAATTGCCGGCGGTTCGGCAAGCCGGTCAGGAAATCGGTGGTCGCCAGCTGCACCAGTTCATCGTTCACGCGCTTGCGTTCCGTGATGTCGATGGTGGACACGATCACGAAATCGAGCGATTGCTCGTGGCCGGGCATCACCAGCAGTGTCAATTCATTCTGGCGCTCCACGCCATCCAGGCGCAGGAAGCAGCTCTCGCCATGGAACAGATGCGACCCTTGCTGCAGCGCGAGCAAGGCCTGGCCGAACACCGGCATTGCCGGCAGCGCGAAATTCTGCGCCATCCCCAGCCGCCCCAGGTCCTTGCGGGCCGGATCGGCCCCGACCTGGGCCAGGGCGGCGGCATTGACGTCGGTGATGCGCACCAGGTCCGCCAGGCGCGGCAAGTGGCTGGGGTTCACCTGCAGCCATTGCGCCACGTCTTCCACGCCGGAGTCGGCCAGTTCCTGCACCGCCGCGCGCGCGGCCGACCAGTCCTGCTGCCACAGCGCCACCGGCGCGTGGTCGTACAGGCTGCGGAAACGCGCCTCGCCAACGCGCAAGGCTTGTGCCGCGCGCGCCTGTTCCACCGCGATGCCGGCCAGGCTGGCGGCCTGGTCGAGCAGCGCCATATGCGCCACGCTGGGCGCCTGCGGTTCGCGCTGGTAGATGGCGAACGAGCCCAGCACCTTGCCGTTGGCGCCGTGCACCGGCTCCGACCAGCACGAGCCCAGCCCGGCGCGCAGCGCCAATTCGCGGTAGGGCGCCCACAGGGGATCGCTGCCGATGTCTTCCACGATGACGCGGCTGTTGCTGGTGACCGCCTTGCCGCAGGAACCATTGCCATACCCGACCGGCAGGCCGTGGATCGCTTCATTGAAAAAGCCCGGCAGGCTGGGGCCGGCCGCGACGAACAAGTGCTTGCCTTCCTCGTCGAGCAGCATCACGCTGCAAATCATGCCGGGGTTGACGGCTTCGATGCCGCGCAGCAGGCTGTCCAGCACCTGCTGTTGCGGCGCGCCCGCGGCCAGCAGTTCCAGCACCTGCAGGCGCCCTTCTTCGCGCCGCTCGGCCAGGGTGCGTTCCGTGACGTCGCGGAAGGACCAGAGCCGCGCCGGTTCGCTGCCCAGGCTCAGCGCCAGCGTGGTCATTTCCAGCACGCGGCCATCGCGCATCGGCAGCTGGCCGCGGCATTCCCCGTCGCCCGCGTCCTGGCTGGCGCAGCGGGCCAGGAAGGCATCGGGTTGCTCGAGCTGGCGCGCCATGTGGGCCAACAGGATGGCGCCATCGTTTTGCCAGTCCAGCTGTTCCGGCACATTCCACAGCTGGCGGAAGCGGCGGTTGGAGTTCAGCACCGTGCCACGATAATTGTCGACCAGGATGCCGTCCACCGTGGCATCGAGGATGCAGCGCAGCACCGCCTGGCTGCCTTGCGCATGTTCCGCCATCGCCAGCAGGGTGTGCTGCCCTTCGCGCAATTCATCGGCCATGCGGCCGCTGTGCTCGAGCGCTACGCGCAAGCGCTGCCGGCTTTCCGCCAGCGCGTAGGCGAGCAGCGCCAGCAGAACGCTGAGCAGCCCGCCGCCCAGCGCGATGGCGCGCGGCTTGTCCGACAGCACGCCATGCGGCTTGGGCAGTGCGCTGATGTGCAGCGTCCAGCGCCGCCCCGCCAGGCCCAGGCGCTTGACGGCGGTCAGCCGTTCGCCGTGCACGGCGGCGGCACTGTCGAACATGCGGGTGGCGGGATTGGGGGCATCGCCGTCGTAGACTTCCACGTCCAGGCCGCGCAGCGCATCGTGGCCCAGGGCCGCCATCACATCGCCCATGCGGAACGGGGCATAGACCCAGCCCTGGAGCGCATGCCGGCGCTGCTCCAGCGTGTAGCGGCCCGCACCGTTGCGGTAGATCGGCAGGGCGACCAGGAAGCCGGCTTGCACCGGGTCGGCCGTTTCCTGCTTCAACAGCAGCTTGCCGGTCATGGTCGGCAAGCCGGAGTCGCGCGCCTGTTCGAAGGCGGCGCGCCGCACCGGCTCGGACAGGCCATCGTAGCCGAAGGCTTGCAGGTTGCTGCCGGCAAACGGCTCGAGGTAGACCACCGGCCCATACTGGCTGCGCGCACCGGGCGGGGTGACCGTGTAGTCGGGGAAGCCTTCCGCCTGCACCATGGCGATGTGGTCCGGCAGCTGCGCCGCCGGTACCAGGCGCATATAGCCGACGCCTTGCATGCCGGGGAAGTTCTGGTTCAGTTCAAGGCGTTCGACATAGGTGTGGAATTCGGCACGCCCGACGAAATCGGAGCTGGCAAACAGACCTTGCACGCCGTACAGCACTTGCACATAGGCTTGCATGCGTACGGCAATATGGTTGACCAGCTCACGCGCGCGGTAATCGAAATCGGCCGTGGCATCGCGCTCGGCGGCGCCGCGCGCGCCCCACCACACGCTGGCCGTGGCGGTCAGGCAGACGGCCGCCACCAGCCCCGCCAGCAAGCGGGGTTGGGCCAGGCGTTGGAGCGGTTGGCTGGCGGATGGCCTTTGCATACCAACATGATAGTGTGCCTAGGGCAATATTTTTGCCCTATTGAAAAAGTCAATCGGCGCTGTCGGGGCGATTGCCGGCCGTGGCCTGGAACAGGCGGTAGCCGCGCGCGCGCAGTTCGCAGGCCGGGCACGTGCCGCAGCCATAGCCCCAGTCGTGCAGGGTACCACGTTCCCCCTTGTAGCAGGTATGGGTGTCGGCGCGGATCAGGTCGACCAGCGGGTTGCCGCCGAGGCGCCCGGCCAGTTGCCAGGTTTGCGCCTTGTCCAGCCACATCAACGGCGTTTCCAGCTTGACGCGGGTATCCATGCCCAGGTTCAGCGCCACTTGCAGCGCCTTCATCGTATCGTCGCGGCAATCCGGGTAGCCGGAAAAATCGGTTTCGCACATGCCGCCCACCAGCACGTTCAAGCCGCGCCGGTACGCCAGGGTGGCGGCCACGGTCATGAACAGCAGGTTGCGGCCGGGGACGAAGGTATTGGGCAGGCCGTTGGCCTGCATGGTGATCTCGATGTCTTCGGTCATGGCCGTTTGCGACAATTGCGCGATCAGTCCGAGGTCGATCATATGGTCTTCGCCCAGGCGCCCGGCCCACTCGGGGCGCAGCGCGCGCATGCGCTCCAGCACGCGCGGGCGCACCGTCAGTTCGATGGCATGGCGCTGGCCGTAGTCGAAGCCGATGGTCTCGACGCGCGGGTAGCGCTCCAGGGCCCAGGCCAGGCAGGTGGTCGAGTCCTGTCCACCGCTGAACAGGACCAGTGCGGCGTCGTTAGTCAGCATCGCATTTCTTTCTTCTGGTTTTCTTGTAAATCTTAGGGGTACGCCAATTTTGCTGCTGATCCGGTAACATTCGGTTTCGACTTCCAGATCACAGACCACGAATTTTGGCACAAACCGGCATAAAAGTATTGAAGGGCCTTGTACTGGGCTGCGCCGCCCTGCTGCTGCCCTTGCTGGCGGCTGCCCAGGGCTGGCAATACCAGGTCCGCATCAATGCCCCGCGCGAACTGCAAGCCCTGCTGGAAGACAACCTCGACCTGGTGCGCTTCCGCACCAACCCGCGCATGGACCGCGACCAGCTGCAGCGCATGCTGCGGGCCGCGCCCGACCAGATCAAGACGCTGGTGGCAACTGCCGGTTACTACACGCCGGCCGTGAACATCCGTTTCGATGAAAGCGGCACCCCGACCGTGGACGTCGAAGTGGCGCCGGGTGACCCGGTGCTGGTGGGCGAGGTGGAGATCGTGCTGCAAGGCTTCGAGTCGAGCTCCGCGACCCCGTTCGACAAGGACGCGCTGAAAGCGGGCTGGGGCCTGCCGCGCGGCGCCGTGTTCCGCCAGGACGAGTGGGAAAAGTCCAAGCGCGACATCCTGCGCGCGGTGGTGCAGACGCGTTACCCGCGCGCGCAAATGACGGCCAGCGAAGCCGTGGTCGATCCCGAGACGCAGCGGGCACTGCTGCACGTGACCCTCGACAGCGGGCCGGAGATGCGTTTCGGTGCGTTGAAGATCGAAGGCTTGCGGCGCTATCCGGAATCGGTGGTGCGCAACCTGAACCCGATCAAGCCGGGCGACTATTACAGCGAGGCGGCACTGCAAGCTTACCAGGGCAAGCTGCAGGATACCGGCTATTTCGCCAACGTCGACGTCAGCGCCGACCTGTCGTCGGTGCTGGGCGAACAGATCGAAGCAGCCGAGGACAAGGCGCAAGGCGTGCCGCAACCTGGCACCATGCCGCCGCTGCCCTTGCTGGTGCGGGTGGTGGAAAACAAGCGCAAGAGTGCCAGCGTGGGTATCGGCTTCAGCACCAATACCGGCGCGCGCGCCTCGGGCACCTACGACGACCTGAACGTGTTCGGCTTGAAGATGAAGAGCGCGCTGACGCTGGAGACCAAGCGCCAGACGGCGCGCAGCGACTTCTACTTCCCGACCACGGCGGACGGCTACAACGACAGCTTCGGCGCGGCGGTGGAGCGCAAGGATATCGAGGGCGAGATCACGCGCACCGCCTCGGTGGCGGCCAAGCGCGCCTGGGGCACGCCGCTGCTGGAGCGCAGCATTTCGATCGAATACCTGAACGAGAGCAAGACGGTGAACCGGGTGGCGTCTTCGCACAGCCAATCCTTGCCGATCACGTACGCCGCCACCTGGCGCAAGGTGGACAACCTGGTATTCCCGACCAAAGGCTATGTGCTGAACGCCACGCTGGGCGGGGCGCTGCTGCCGGTGCTGACCGATGAAAAATTCATCCGCGCCACCGCGCGCGGCATCACCTATCGCCCGCTCAACCCGAAATCCACGGTGATCCTGCGCGCGGAGTTCGGCGCGCTGGCGTCGGCGCGCCAGGAAGGCGTGCCGGCCACTTACCTGTTCCGCGCCGGCGGCGACAACTCGGTGCGCGGCTATGCCTACCAGGAACTGGGCGTGCAGCGCGGCGATGCCACCGTGGGCGGCCGCTACCTGGTCACCGGCAGCGCCGAGTACCAGTACTGGTTCAAGCCGGCCTGGGGGGCGGCAGTGTTCTATGACGCCGGCAATGCGTCCAATTCGCTGGGCGGCTTGCGGCCCAAGTCCGGTTACGGCGTCGGTGCGCGCTACAAGAGCCCGGTCGGGCCGATCAATGTCGACGTCGCCTATGGCCATGCCACACGCAAGGCGCGGCTGCACTTCTCGCTGGGGTTTACGTTCTGATGGATACGCCGCCCAACCCACCGCCACCGCCGCCACCGCCGCACGGTACGCCGACGCCGCCCGGCGCGCCGGCCGCACCCGCCGGCCGCAAATGGCTGCGCCGCGTGCTGGGCGGCGGCGCCGTGACGCTGGCCGTGCTGGGCGGCGCAGTGTGGCTGCTCGGGCGCGAAACCACGCTGCAGCAGATCGTTGCGCAAGTGGCGCGCGCCAGCGGCGGCCAGGTCGTCGTCAGCGGCGTCACCGGTTCGCTGTATGGCCGCATGCATATCGGGCGCATCGTGTACCGCGACGAGTCGGGCGTGCTCACGCTCGAGGACATCGATATCGACTGGTCGCCGCTGCAATACTTCAGCGAAGGCGTGGCGATCAGCCAATTGCACGTGGCGCAGGCCGAGTCGCGCGCCACCGGGCCATCCAAGCCGCCCGTCATGCCGGCATCGATCGCACCGCCTTTCCGGCTGCGGATCAGCGATGGCCGCGTGCGCGCCCTGGCCATTGTCGGCCAGGACGGCAGCCGCACCACGCTGCGCGCCATCAGGCTGCGGCTGCAGGGCGACGGCCAGCGCTGGCAGTTGCAGGAAGCGACTGCGGAAACGCCGGTCGGTGCGCTGGCCGCCAGCGGCGAAATCGCGACCACCCGCCCCTACAAGCTGAGCGCCACCGCCGCGCTGGCACCGATGCCGTCCGGCCCCGCGCGCCCGGCCGCCCCGGCAAGTCCCGCCGCGCCGCCGGCCGCTGCCGCGCCGGGCCCAGCCAGGCCCCTGGAGCCGGACCTGATCCAGCGCAGCGCGACGCGGCTCGAGGTGTTCGCGGGCGGCGACCTGGGGCAACTGAAGCTCGAGGTCAAGGGAAAATCGAACTACGCCAACGGCGACGGGACAATGGTGCTGGCGCCCTTCGATCCCATTCCCCTGCGCAGCGTGCGCCTGCAGGCGCGCGGTGTCGACCCTGCCCGCTTCGATCCCGCCTGGCCGCAAGCCGCAATCGACCTGGCATTGGAGGCCGCCATCCAAGGCGGAAAGCTGGGCGGCAAACTGTCGGCCGTCAACCGCAGCGCAGCCGGTCCGCTCGACCAGCAAAAGCTGCCGCTGCGCAGCGCCACCGCGCACCTGGGCGGCACCCTGGACCACGCAAGCCTGGGCGGCATACAGGTCGATCTCGGCGCGGCGGGCCAATTCAGCGGCAGCGGCACCCTGCGCCGCCTGCCGAAAGACGGCGGCATCGATACCGCCCAATTGCGCCTGCACACCGACCGCCTGGATTTGCGCGGCCTGCACAGTGCCGCCATCAGCACCGCCATCGCCGGCGACATCAGCGCCGAAACCAAGGACAGCCGGCACACCCTGCGCGCCGCCCTGGGCGAAGGCAAGCTGCGCCTGGACGCCCTGGCGACAGTGCAGGACCTGGTGCTGACCGTCCAGCAAGCCCGCATCACGGCTGGCCAGGGCAGCATCAGCGCCACCGCCCAGGCCAGCCTGAAGGAAGACAAAGCCTTCAAGGCCGCCGCCACCATCAAGCGCTTCGATCCCGCGGCGCTGGGCGCCTTCCCATCCGCCGACCTGAACGTCGAACTGCACGCCAGCGGCCAACTGGCGCCGGATTGGCGCGCCAATGCCGACATCGCGCTGCAGCCCAGCAAACTGCTCGGGCATCCCCTGTCCGGCAACGTCAAGCTGGCGGCCGACGCGCGCCACCTGGCCAGGATCGATGCCCGCCTCGCCTTCGCCCGCAACACCCTGACGGCACGCGGCGCCTTCGGTGCCGCCGCCGACCAGCTCGAATGGACGCTCGAGGGCGGCGAACTCGCAGCGCTCGACCCGCGCCTGCAAGGCAGCGCCAGCGCCAGCGGCACCGTGAGCGGCGGCTACGCCGCGCCGCGCACCAGCTTCAGCGCCGAAGCACGGGGACTGGCTTATCTGGCGGCGCCGGCGGCCCGCGGCGCGGCCAATGCGGCAGGCGGCCCGGCGGCCACCGCCGCCGCGCCCGGCACCGGCGCGACGCGCGCCGGCGGCAGTGGCACGACAAGCCGCGCCGCAGCGGCTGTGCCGGCGCGTACCGACAGCATCATCCGCGCCAGCGGCGAAGCCACGCTGGCGGGCGCGCTGGAGGTCAAGCTGTCCGGCAATGCCGCACGCGTCAATCCGGCCAACTTCGGCGCCCCCATGGCGGGCAACGTCAACGCCGACTTCAGCGCGACACTGCGCGCCAGCGCCGACTGGCTGGCCCATGCCGACGTCCGCGTGCTCCCGGCATCCACGCTGGGCAATGCGGCATTGACCGGCTACGCCAGGTTCGCCGCCCGCCCCGGCCGCGTGCAGGACGCCGACGTCGACCTGCACCTCGGCCCCAACCTGCTGCAAGCCAAGGGTTCCTTCGGCAAACCGCCAGACCGCCTCGACTGGAAGCTGGACGCGCCGCAGCTGGCCGTGCTCGGCAGCGGCTGGTCCGGCAACCTGCGCGGCAGCGGCTACGCCAGCGGCGGCAACTTCAGCGCCGGCGCCGCCCAGGCGCTGCCCACCCTCAGCGCCACGCTCGATGGCGCCCACCTGCGCCTGCCCGGCCAGCGCGAAATCTCCGCCATCAAGGGCAGCGCCACCATCGGCGCCGCGTTCGGCCCCGACGACCCGCTGCAAGCCGACCTGACAATCAGCGGCTTCAGTGCTCCCGGCATCCTGCTGGACCGCCTGCGCCTGCAAGCCAGCGGCACGGCCGGCAAGCACACGGTACAACTGGCCGCCGCCAATCCGGACTTCGATGCCGGCGCCACCCTGCGCGGCAGCCTGCGCGACGACAGCTGGAGCGGCAGCGTGGACGCCCTGCAAAACAAGGGCCGCTTCGCCCTGACCCTGCAAGCGCCGGCCGCGCTGCGCATCGCCGGCCGCCAAGGCACGGGCGTGGCCGGCCTGGCGCGTCCCGAGCAACTGTCGCTGGCCAGCGCCACCATCGTCATGCCGGAAGGCAGCCTGCGCATCGAAACGCTGGAGAAGAATGGTCCGCGCTGGCGCAGCAAAGGCAGTGCCGCCGGCGTCAACGCCAGCTACCTCGCACAACTGTCCGACACCTGGCGCCGCAACGTCGCCAGCACCATGACGCTGGGCGGCGACTGGTCGCTCGACCTGGCGGCGCCCGCCGCCAAGGGTGCCGCGCCGGCCCTGGATGGCTACCTGCACGTATTCCGCGAAAAAGGCGACGTCACCATCACCGGCGGCGAACGGCCTATCCCGCTTGCCTTGAAAGTGCTGGACGCGCGCCTCACCGTCGCCGGCGACCAGCTGCAGGCCCAGGCCGAACTGGCCGGCGACCGTGCCGGCAACGCACGCCTGGAAGCGAGCGCGCAACTGCGCAATGGCCGCATCCCATCGGATAGCCCGCTGTCCTTCGGCGCCAGCGCCAGCCTGCCCTCGATCGCCTGGCTGTCGCCGCTGCTCGAAGTGCAAGGCATGGCGCTCGATGGCGCGCTGCGCGCCCATGCTTCCGGGCGCGGCACCATCGCCAACCCGCTGCTGGACGGCGAAGTGGTCGGCGACGGCCTGACCATCAACTGGGCCGAGCAAGGTATCCGCCTGCGCAACGGCCAGCTGCAGGCCAAGGTGGCCGGCGACCAGTTGCAGTTGCAGCGCCTGCGCTTCGACGGCGCGGAGGGCAAGGTGCAAGCCGATGGCTGGCTGCGCCTGGCCGGTGGCGAAATGTCGATGGACCTCAAGCTGGCGGCGGACAAGCTGGAAGTGTTCAACCGCCCCGACCGCACCCTGGTCTTGAGCGGCAACAGCACCCTGCTGCGCGACGCCAAGCGCTTCGAACTGAATGGCGCATTCAAGGCCAACCGCGCCAGCATCGAGCTGCCCGCACTCGATGCGCCCACCATCAGCGACGACGTGGTGATCCTCGGCCGCGACAAGCCGAAGGCCGCCGGCAGCAACCTGCCGCTGGCGGTCGACATCGAGGCCGATCTGGGCGACGACTTCACCCTGCGCGGCAAGGGCCTGGATGCCCAGTTGGCCGGCAGCGTGCGGGTACGCATGACTGAACGCCGCACGCCGCGCGTCAACGGCAGCATCCGCGTCGTGAGCGGCACCTATGCCGCCTACGGCCAGCGCCTGGCCATCGAACGCGGCGTGCTGAATTTCACCGGCGCCTACGACAACCCGGGCTTGAACATCCGCGCCGTGCGCCGCCGCCCCGAGGGCGAGGAGCTCAACGAGCACAATGTGGAAGCCGGCGTGGAAGTGCGCGGCACCGCGCTGGCGCCGGCCGCCAGGCTGGTGTCGACGCCATCGGTGCCGGACAGCGAAAAACTGGCCTGGCTGGTGCTCGGCCACGGTACCGCCGACATGGCAGGCAATGAAATGGGCTTGCTCGGCACGGCGGCCGGCGCCCTGCTGGGCGGGCGGGGCGGGCCGAGCCTGGCCAGCCGGGTCGGTCTCGACGAACTGGGCGTGAGCCAGGCCAGGGGACTGGAAAGCACGGTCGTGACGGTCGGCAAAAAACTGTCCTCGCGCGCCTACCTCAGCTTTGAGCAAGGCGCAGGCACGGCCACCAGCCTGGTCAAGCTGCGCTACAAGGTCAATGCCCGCGTGTCACTGCAGCTGCAGACCGGCACCAACAATGCGCTGGACGTGCTTTACAACTGGGCTTTCGACTGACCCGGCGGTACCATTTCGGGATTATGGTCCGGCACCGGATCGTCCTCTTGCGGAACGGGAGAATGCGGACTGTGCGGATGCACCGGCTCGGGGTGCGGTTGCGACTCATCGACCGGCACCGGCAGGTCGGGCGCGCGGTGGGCGTGGATACGGTGTTTTTCCATGGCTGGAACTCCCGAAAGCGAGATCACGAACGGCTATTTTACGCCTGCGGTTAAAATTCTTCTTTTTTACGATTGGCGCGCGCCCCATGCAACTGACTGTCACGACCGTAGTCCTGCTCATCCTCGTTCCGACGCTGATCTGGCGCATCTATTCGCGCCTGAAACTGGTGTTCGTCCGCCAGGAATCGGTCATGTGGCGGCACTGGGTCGGCGCCGCCGGCCTGCCGCTCATGCTGCTGCTGGCCGCCCAGTCCATGCTGGGCAATATGCCGGCCCTGTCGATGATGGCCGGCGCCGTGATCGCCGGCGCCTGGCTGGCGTTCATTGCGCTGAAGAAGACGCGCTTCGAAAACCACGGCGCAACGCTGTATTTCACGCCCCCCAGCCGCACCGCCATCCTGGTGTGCATGCTGTTCGCGGCGCGCGTGCTGCAGATTGGCGTCGAGTTCTACATCAACCGCCAATCCGAACAGCCGCGCGCGATCAATGCGACCGAAGTCATGCAGCACCCGCTGACGGTGGTCCCGTTCGGCCTGATGCTCGGCTACCTCGCCGCCTACTCCATCGGCCTGCTGCGCTGGCGCAGCACGCAGCAGCCCCGCGATTAAACCAGGTCGGCCAACGCTTCCTGCACCGTCGGGTAGCGGAAGGTGAAGCCGGTGGCCAGCAGGCGGCTGGGCGCGACGGCAGACCCTTCCAGCAGCAAGTCGGCCTGCTCGCCCAGCAGCAGGCGCAGCGGCCAGGCCGGCGTCGGCACCAGGCAGGGGCGGTGCAGCTCGGCGGCGGCGGCGCGGGCGAATTCCAGCTGGGTGGGTTGCTGGGGCGCGGTGAAGTTCCAGGCGCCGTCGGCATTCGGTCCGAGGTGCCAGACGTGCGCCATGGCGCGCAGCAGGTCGTGCAAATGGATCCAGGAGTTGCGCTGCAATCCGCTGCCCAGGCGGCCGCCGCATCCCAGCCGGAACGGCAGCAGCATGGAAGGCAAGGCGCCGTCCTGGCCGAACACCACGCCGAAGCGCGTGAGCGCCACCGGCACGCCGAATTCGCGCGCGCGGCTGGCGGCCGCTTCCCATTCCTGGCATAGCTGCGACATGAAGATGGGCTGCGGCGGGCTCGCTTCGTTCAGCACCGCCTCGCTGTTTTGCGGCTGGATGCCGTAGTAGCCGATGGCCGACGCGGAAATCATCAGCCGTGGCTTGATCACCGCCTTGCCGATCCAGTCCACCACGCTCTGCGTCAGCGCGACGCGGCTGCGCCGCAGTTCGGCTTTGCGCTTTTCGCTCCAGCGCCAGCCGAGAATCCTGGCGCCGGCGAGGTTGATCACGACGTCGACGACCTCGTCATGCGCCAGGTCCGCCATGCTGCCGATCGCGCGCACCGTGCCGCTGAATTCCCAGGCCGCCTTTTTCGGGTCGCGCGACAGGATGATGACGTGGTGGCCGCAGGCGCGCAGCATGGGCACCAGTGCGTGGCCGATAAAGCCGGTCGCTCCGGTCACCAGGACGGTCTGGCGGGTGCCGTCGAAGCGCGCGGCCGGCGCTTCACTGGCAGGCAGCCGGCGCGCCGCGAGCGCATCGCGCACACCGGACGCGAACACGCCCACGCCACAGGCGGCGAGGAACATGCTGAGCCAGCCTTGCGGCGCGTAACGGAAGCCGCTCGGCGCGGACAGCCACTCAGGCGAGGCCAACAGCAGCAGGCAGATGAAGGCGCCGCCATTGATCGCCAGTACCGTGTGCGTGACGCGCTCCGTTGCGGGCAGCAGGCGGGTCTGGTCTTCCACCACGAAGTCCCACAGCGTGAGGACGATCTCGACGCCGAACAGGGCAATCAGCGCCAGCGCCCAGGCCCCTTGCCAGACCCAGGCCGACAAGCCGATGAACAGGACGCCGTAGATCACGGCGCGCAGGGCGTGGATCGCCAGCTCGCGCCTGGCCGTCCGGCGCTGCGGCAGCGCCTCCGTCATTTCGTGATGGTAGATGGTGTCGAAGGCGCCAAGGCAGCCTTGCGCAGCCATCAGCTGCAGGGCGAGCAGGTGGGTGTTCATGCGGCCTCCCTGCGCGCCGGCCCGGCGGGGACGCCGTGCGGGGTGCCCCGGCTGGCGGCATCCAGGCGGTACAGGCGCCACGCGGCAGGCAGCAGCAGCGCCAGCGTGGCGGCGTCGAGCCAGACGTTGGGCCATACGCCGGCGCGCAAGGACACCATGATGTCCTGCGGGCCCCACAGCAGCAGGCCGGCAGCGATCCACAGCCAGGCCGACGGCGCGCGATATTGGTCGCCGAAGCGCACCAGCGCCAGCATCCACAAGCCGACGCATTGGATGGTCGGCCCGAACAGCGCCATCCACCAGGCTTGCCGGGCATGGTCCGACGCCGGGCCGAGCAAGGCGTGGTACCAGTCCAGCGCCGCCGCATCCGCCACCCACGGCAAGGCCAGCCCGGCCAGCAGGTGCATTACCGCGCTGGCATACAGCCAGCGTACGAGCCATTGACGTTCCAAGCCGGCCATTCGTCTACTCCTTGAGCAAGCGGGCGACCTTGCCGCCCATTTTGAGGAATTTCTGCAGGGTGGCCGGCGGCAGGTGCTTGTAATCCTCATAGGTCGCGGTCAGCATTTCGAGGAATTCCAGCACCTGGTCCATGCGCGCCCGGGTGGCCGGGTCGAGCGCCGCATCCTGCCCGCCCTCGATGGCGCACTCGCGCATCACGCTCAGCGTCGGGTCGATCTCGCGCCGCTTGCGCTCCTCCATCACCACACGGAAGATTTCCCACACATCCTGCAAGGCCGTGAAATGGTCGCGCCGGTCGCCCAGCACGTGCACCACCTTGACCAATCCCCAGCTTTGCAATTCCTTCAGGCTGTTGCTGACGTTGGAGCGCGCCACGTTCAAGGTGTCCACGATGTCCTCGGCATTGAGTGGCTTGTTTGATAAAAACAACAGAGCGTGAATTTGCGCGACGGTGCGGTTCACCCCCCAGCGGCTGCCCATTTCCCCCCAATGCAGAATGTATTTTTGTTCGGTCGGGCTCAGTGGCATGGGGAATTTCCTTTCTTTCTGTCGTTACAGAAATTAAAGACCAAATGCGGGGCGATGTCAAATCCTCAAAGCTCGTGTATTCTGGATCACTCAAAATGATTGCCATGAGGAAATATTCTTATGACGACGTATAACAAGACCGACAAAGGCCGGGAGGAGATCGCGGCGCGCACCCACGGGCTGCCGTCGCGCATGCGCACCTTGCTGGTGATGATCGATGGGCGCCACCCCATGGAACAATTGCTGCCCAAGGTGACCGGCCTGGGGCTCGATGCCAGCGCCGTGGCCGAGCTGCTGGCGCAGGGGTTCATCGAGGAAGGTGAAGCCCTGCCGCCGCCACCCGTGCTGCCGACCGAGCAGGAACTGGCGGCGCAATACGCGCAGGCGCGCGCTTTCTACGCACGCACCATCGAGCCGACACTGGGGTTGCGCGGGCAAGTGTTGCAAGCCAAGCTGGAAGCGGCTGCCACGCTGGAGGATTTGAAGGCGATGCGCATCACCTTCTTCGAAATGGTGAACCGCATCCGCGGCCGGCCGGTCGCCCTGGCGCTGAAAAAGGAACTGGACGCCATCCTGGATGGCGCGCGCCAGGCCGCCTGAATTTGATCCAGATCATTCCCAACGCCGCCGGGCTTTCCCATACTGGTTCCAGTCAACAGGAGAAAGCCATGGGCATGATTCAAAATATCGGCACGGTGGACCGTGCCTTGCGCATCGCCGTCGGAGTCGGCCTGATCGCCGCCACCTTACTGGGCCTGATCGGCCCCTGGGGCTGGATCGGCGTGGTGCCGCTCCTGACGGGGGCGATCAAGTTCTGTCCCTTGTATCGCCTCGCCGGGATCCAGACCGACGAACACTGATCAGGCTGCAGCCGCCTGGCGCCGCTGCAGCACGAAGATCGGCTGCGCCCAGGTGGTGTCCTTCTTTTTCTTGCTCGTGATGAGGGTGAGGTCGGAAGGGTCGTAGACGTCGGTGTTGTGGGTCAGCGGCGTCGTCATCAGGTATTGCGCATCGGTGTTCTTCAGGAACTCGCCGACCAGCTGGATGTTGCGGATGTCCAGGTGGGCGAACGGTTCGTCGATGAACACGAAGCCGCCGGAGCCGTCTTCCGACTTCAGCAAGCCAATCAGCAGCACCAGCGACTTCATCACCTGCTGGCCGCCCGACGCTTCGCCGTCGTTCAAGCCGATCGCGCCCTTGCCGTCGAACTTGAAGCGTACCTGCAGGCCGGCTTGCGCCAGCAGCAGGTCGTCGTTCTCCAGCTTGACCGGTTCGACGTGCACGTCGATGTTGGCCAGCGCGCCCAGTTCCTTGATGTTGGCGGAATAAGTCTTGATGGTGTAGCGCAGGCGTTCGATGTAGGCGCCGCGCGCATTGGCGGTGGCTTCGATCGCGCGGTTGTTCTGGTAGCGGCGCTCTTCGGTTTCCGTCTTGCGGTTGGTCAGCTGCTCGTTCAGGCGCGCGTACTGGTCGATCACGGTCGCGTCCAGTTCCCAGTCGTCGCGTGCCAGCGAAGCCTGCAGGCTGGCGATGCGCAGGTCGACCTGGTGCGCATTCTGGTGCTGCTGCACCAGCGCCAGGCGGCGCGCCGGACGGCGCCATGCCCCCGGCAGGTGGCGCCACTGGCGGCGCAGCGCCAGCATGGCGCGCGCGTGGTCGGAGCGCTGTTCCATCTGGCGCTTGAAGTTCAGGCGCATGCCGGCTTCCGCCTCGGACAGCGACATGCGCGCGCTTTGCCACGCGGTGTCGGCCTTGGTGCGCGCCACGGTGGCGTTCTTCATCAGGCCTTGCAGCTCGCCCAGGCGCGAACCCACCTCCAGGCGTTCGGCGCGCAGCGGCACGGCGGAGCGCGCGGCTTCGTCGAATTCCTCGGTGCGCGCCGACAGTTCCTTCACCGCGTCCACACCGGCCAGGCGGGCCTTGAGCGCGGAGGTTTCGGAGGCCAGCTTGGAAATCTGCAGCGTGTACTTGTCTTCCTCGGCTTCCAGGTTCGGCAGGTTCTTCTGGATCGCATCCATGCGCGAGCTCTTGCCGGCCGAGCCGAAGCGGTAGCGCGACGCTTCCACGAACAGCGAGCGGCCGCCGCGGCGTTCCTTGTGGTAGGCCTCCGGCGTGATCCATTCCTCGATATTGCCAAGCTTGGCGCCCTCTTCCACCGACTCCACGCGGGTGATGCGCGACAGCTGGTCGATCAGCCATTCCGGCGCCAGGCCGCTGAACTTCACCACCGACAGCAGGCTCTGGTT
>CBFGQI010000103.1:0-18699 GCA_965650885.1 uncultured Oxalobacteraceae bacterium | reverse complement strand
TCAGGCCCACGCCCGGCACCGAGAAGCGCAGCTGCGCAATGTATTCGGACACCTTATGGCCCGGCAACTGGCCGCCTTCGCCCGGCTTGGCGCCCTGCGCCATCTTGATTTGGATCTGGTCGGCGGAGCTCAGGTACTCCGCGGTCACGCCGAAGCGGCCAGACGCCACCTGCTTGATGCGCGAGCGCAGCGAATCGCCTTCCTGCAGCGGGTAATCGACTTCGATCTTGTCCTTGCCCAGCACGGACGCCAGGGTTGCGCCGACCTTGATCGGGATGCCTTTCAGCTCGTTGGTGTAGCGCACCGGATCCTCACCGCCTTCGCCAGTGTTGGACTTGCCGCCGATGCGGTTCATCGCAACGGCCAGGGTGGCGTGGGCTTCGGTCGAGATCGAGCCCAGCGACATGGCGCCGGTGGCGAAACGCTTGACGATTTCCTTGGCCGGTTCCACTTCGTCCAGCGGGATCGCCTTCGAAGGGTCGATCCTGAATTCGAACAGGCCGCGCAAGGTCAGGTGGCGTTTGCTCTGGTCGTTGATGATCTGGGCGTACTCTTTATAGGTCGAGTAGTTGTTGGAACGGGTCGAGTGCTGCAGCTTGGCGATCGCATCCGGCGTCCACAGGTGGTCTTCGCCGCGCACGCGGTAAGCGTATTCGCCGCCGGCGTCGAGCTGGTCGGCCAGCACCGGGTCATTGCCGAAGGCCAGGTTGTGCAGGCGCAGGCCTTCCTCGGCCACTTCGAACAGGCCGATGCCTTCCACGTTCGACTGGGTGCCGCGGAAGTACTTGTCCACCAGCGAGCGGTTGAGGCCGATGGCTTCGAAGATCTGGGCGCCGCAGTAGGACATGTAGGTCGAGATGCCCATCTTGGACATGACCTTCATCAAGCCCTTGCCGATGGCCTTGGTGTAGTTGTAGATCGCCTTTTCCGGGGTCAGGTCGCCTGGCAGGGAATGCGCCAGCTCGGCCAGGGTTTCCATCGCCAGGTAAGGGTGCACGGCTTCCGCACCGTAGCCGCCCAGCAGGGCGAAGTGGTGGGTTTCGCGGGCCGAGCCGGTTTCCACCACCAGGCCGGTGGAGGCGCGCAGGCCCTTGCTCACCAGGTGCAGGTGGATGGTGGAGGTGGCCAGCAGGGCCGGGATCGCCACGCGGTCCGGGCCGACGGAACGGTCCGAGATGATCAGGATGTTGTGGCCGGATTTCACCGCGTCGACGGCTTCCGCGCACAGCGATGCCAGCGACGCTTCCACGCCTTCCTTGCCCCAGGCCAGCGGGTAGCAGATGCTCAGCTCATAGGACTTGAACTTGCCGCCGGTGTGCTGGCTGATGGTGCGCAGGCGTTCGATGTCGTCGAAGCCCAGCACCGGCTGCGACACTTCGAGGCGCATCGGCGGGTTGACGTTGTTGGTGTCGAGCAGGTTCGGTTTCGGGCCGATGAAGGACACCAGCGACATCACCATCGCTTCGCGGATCGGGTCGATCGGCGGGTTGGTCACCTGGGCGAACAGCTGCTTGAAGTAGTTGTACAGCGGCTTCAGCTTGTTGGAGGTGACGGCCAGCGGCGAGTCGTTACCCATGGAGCCGACGGCTTCCTCGCCGGCGGTCGCCATCGGCGCCAGGATGAAGCGCATGTCTTCCTGGGTGTAGCCGAAGACCTGCTGGCGGTCCAGCAGGGAAGCGGTCTGCTTTTCGCCGGAGGCCGGGCCGTATTTGGCCACATTGCCGGCGGTCTGGCTTTCGCTCATCTTCAGCTCGCCCAGCTTGATGCGGACGGCGTTGATCCAGGCCTTGTATGGCTTGGCGTTGGCGTAGGTGTCCTTCAGTTCCTTGTCGTCGATGATGCGGCCGGCTTCCAGGTCGATCAGGAACATCTTGCCCGGCTGCAGGCGCCATTTCTGGATGATCTTGGATTCAGGGATCGGCAGCACGCCCGATTCGGACGCCATCACGACCAGGTCGTCGTCGGTCACGATGTAGCGGGCAGGGCGCAGGCCATTGCGGTCCAGGGTGCCGCCGATGTAGCGGCCGTCGGTGAAGGCCATGGCGGCCGGGCCGTCCCATGGTTCCATCATCGATGCGTAGTATTCGTAGAAAGCCTTGCGGTTGTCGTCCATCAGCGTATGGTTTTCCCACGCTTCCGGGATCATCATCATCATGGCCTGGGCCAGCGGGTAGCCTGCCATCAGCAGCAGTTCCAGCGCGTTGTCGAAGCAGGCGGTGTCGGACTGGCCTTCATAGATCAGCGGGAACAGTTTCTGCAGGTCGTCGCCCAGCACGGCGGACTTCATCACGCCTTCGCGGGCGCGCATCCAGTTGAAGTTGCCCTTCACGGTGTTGATCTCGCCGTTGTGCGCAATCAGGCGGTATGGGTGGGCCAGCGGCCATTCAGGGAAGGTATTGGTCGAGAAACGCTGGTGCACCAGCGCCAGCGCGGAAATGCAGCGCGGATCCTGCAAGTCCTTGTAGTACACGCCGACCTGGTCGGCCAGCAGCAAGCCTTTGTACACCACGGTACGGGCCGACATCGATGGCACGAAGAATTCCTTGCCGTGGATGAGTTTCAGCGCCTGGATCGCGTGGCCGGACGATTTGCGGATGACGTACAGCTTGCGTTCCAGCGCGTCGGTCACCATCACGTCCTGGCCGCGGCCGATGAAGATCTGGCGGATGACCGGCTCTTTTTCGCGGACGCGCGGCGACATCGGCATGTCGGTGTCGACCGGCACGTTACGCCAGCCCAGCACGACCTGGCCTTCGATGCGCACGGCGCGTTCGATTTCCTGTTCGCAGGCGATGCGGGAAGCGTTTTCCTTCGGCAGGAAGACCATGCCGACGCCGTATTCGCCGGGCGGCGGCAGTTCGACGCCTTGCTTGGCCATTTCGTCGCGGTAGAACTGGTCCGGAATCTGGATCAGGATGCCGGCGCCATCGCCCATCAGCTTGTCGGCACCCACGGCGCCGCGGTGGTCGATGTTCTTCAGGATCATCAAACCCTGTTCGACGATCGAGTGGCTCTTGTTGCCTTTGATGTGGGCGACGAAACCGACGCCACAGGCGTCGTGTTCATTGGCTGGGTTGTACAAACCTTGCGCTTGCATGCGATTCTCCGCTGAATTTTTGGTCACGAAAATCCAGAGTAATGCAGTGCACAAATTCGCGCAAGAAAAACAATTAGGGTCGGAGTCGAATTAATTCGGCGACAGTCGCTGGAAAATTTAATTGGGGACAGAGTAATGGCTGGGAGCGTATTTTCGCTGAGAGTATCGGCAAAACCGGTAAACCGGGGTCAGGCCCTCAGGGCCTGACCCCTTCCTTGCGGTTTAAGCCTTGGGTTTAGCCGGCCGCCCCCGCTTCGCCGGCAGCACCTGCCGCTTCATGCGCCGCTCCAGCTCGGCCTTCCATTTGTCGCTGCCCAGCGGCCAGCCTTTCAGCGCCGCGCCTTCAATCGCCCGTGTCTCCACCCCGCTCAGCCCCTGCGCCGCCAACTCGATATAAGCCGCCTCACGCTGGAATGGCGTATTGCCCAACGCCCAGTAAATCGGATGGTCATTGACCGCCCCATCCTGCCGGATGCCGGCATGGTGCGCATAGCTCGACCACTGATAATGCTCCGGCCCTTCGGCCAGCCGCGCCCGCACCGCGGCGGATTCGATGTATTTAGAACAAGGAACGAAATAGCGCTCCGCCTCGATCACCGAGGTTTTATAGCGCCCTTGCCATAAAGTCCCCGCGCGGCCGTACTTCTGGTTGAAATAAGGGACATAGTGCCGCCCGATCCATTGCATCATGCCGCCCAAGCCCTCTTCATCACTGGGAGAGGCCAGCAGGTGCAATTCCCCCGGCAACAGGGTGTAGACATGCACCGCCACCTTGTATTGGCGGGCGGCGGCGCGCATCCAGGCAATGAAGCTGCTGAAATCTTCAGCATCCAGGAACACTTCCTGGCCGTTCAGGCCACGCTGGATGATGTAATGGGGCTGGTTGGGAACGACGAGGCGGGGCAGACGGGCCATAAATGCAAAAAGGGTAGGATCGGGAAAACCCGATTCTACCCAGTTCGCTTGACTCTGTCCCTATTAAGACAGATTGAAGCTGGCGGACAGGCTGTAGCCCTCGCCATAGGCCGAACGCAGGGGCAAATCCTGGCCCAGGCCGCTGCGCGCTTTTTTGCGTAAACGATACACCAACATGTCGACGCGGCGGCCGGCATCCGGATCGTCGCCGCCGATGCCGGCCACGATGACCTGGCGCGGGACCGGACGGGTGTTGATGGTCAACAAGTGCAGGAAATTGCACTCTTTCTCGGTCAGGGTAATGGCCTGGCCCTGCAGTTCCAGCTGGCGTGCCGAAACTTTCAAGGTCCACTTGCTTGGCACCGGAATCGCTTCCTGCGGACCGACGCGGCGGTCCAACGCCTCGATATGGGCGGCCAATTCCGGGAATTTGATGGGCTTGGTCAGGTAATGGTCGGCGCCCAGGCGCAGGCCCATGATGCGGGAATCGAAAGCCACGCGGCCAGTCAGCACGAGCAGGCCGATCTGCGGATACAGCTGGCGCAATTTGGGGATGACATTGAACCCGTCTTCATCTGGCAGGCCGAGATCGAGCACCACCACGCCAATCGTCCCCTGGCTCAGGGCGGACCACATTTCCTGGGCGTTATTCGTGGTGTGAACAATATGGCCGAGCTCAGCCAGGAAGTCCGCCATCTCTTCGGCGTATTCCAGGTTGTCTTCCACAATCAGTATTTGCGTCATTGATGCGCCATTTTCCATTCCAATCGCAAGCCGGGGCTGGGGCTTGCGTCAGAGAATTATCACCATTGGTCACGGCCTGCGCAACCCTTAAGCCGCGACCGGAAGCCAAATCCGAAATTTCTTGCCGCTTTCAGGCAAATTTTCCACAGACAGCGTGCCGCCGTGGACCTCTACAACATTTTTGGCCATATACAAGCCGAGGCCGGAACCGGCTTGCCCAGCGGCAGCCTTGCCTCGGTAACCCTTGTCGAAGAGTTTGCCTAGCTCATCATCCGGAACATGGTCGCCGCGATCGATCACGAGAAGTTCGATCCCGCCTTCGCCTGCCTTCCTCCCTTGTAATTCTATCGCAACGTTGTCTTTTGTGTACTTGAGGGCATTGTCTAATAGGATGTCCAGACACAGCCGCATGCCTTGGGGGTCGCAGCGCACCCATTGGGGCAAGTTGTCGGCGCGCACGGTGATGGCGGTGCGGCGCTGGCGGGCATGCTCGGCCGCCGTTTCCAGCAAGGCTTCCGGCGAGATTTCGTCGGGCTGGCGCTTGCGGCCAATGCTGGCCAGGCGCTCAGGGCTCAGGTATTCGTTGATCAATTCCAGCAAGCGGTCGACCGACGTCTGGATCTTGCGGTAGCGCTTTTTGGTGTTGTCGTCGGCATTTTGCGACGTCATTTCCAGGCGCTGGATGGCGCCGTCAATGGTCGACAGCGGCGTGCGGAATTCATGCGACACCATCGACGCGAACTTCTTTTGCTGGCGCTCGCGTTCCACCCGTTCGCGGATATCGCGCACCGTCCCGACCAGGCGCAACACGCCGCTATGGACGTCCGGCACCAGGGTCGACTCCACTTCGACCGGGATCAGCACGCCATCGCGGCCCGGCATTTCAGTATCGCGCACGGTGTGGCGGCGCGTCGTGTCGCCGGAAGTGTAGGCTTCCAACCGCTCGGGCAGCTCGGCCATCAAGTGCGCTGCGACTTGCTGGGCGCGCTCGGGCATGTAGCCGAACAGGCGTTCGGCGGACGGGCTGACGTACAGCAGCTGGCCACTATCGCAGTCCAGCATCCAGTGCACGTCGCTGCTGTGGTCGAGGATCTGGCGATAGTGTTCAGCGCTCAGCATGGGGTCAATCCTGTAAGGGGGCGAAAATCTGCTGCAAATCTTCCTGCGTCAGTGCCATCTTCTGCGATTCGCCTTCGGCCAGCACGGATTGCGCCAGGTCCGATTTCTTTTGCTGCAGCAGCTGGATCTTTTCTTCCAGCGTGCCCTTGGCGATCAGCTTGTACACGAACACGGGCTTGTCCTGACCGATGCGCCAGGCGCGGTCGGTGGCTTGGTTCTCGGCGGCGGGATTCCACCATGGGTCGTAATGGATCACGGTGTCGGCCGCCGTCAGGTTCAGGCCCACGCCGCCAGCCTTCAGCGAAATCAGGAAGATCGGCACCGCGCCCTGCTGGAAGGCGGCTACCTGGGCGCCGCGGTCGCGCGTTTCGCCGGTCAGGATGGCGTAGGGGATGTCGCGCGCTTCCAGCTCTTCCTCGATCAATTCGAGCATGGAGGTGAATTGCGAGAACACCAGGATCTTGCGCTTCTCTTCCAGCAAGTCTTCGATCATCTGCATCAGGTCGATCAGCTTGGCGGAACCGGTGGCGGCGGCTTTCTTGGTGGTTTTCACCAGCCGTGGGTCGCAGCAGACCTGGCGCAGCTTGAGCAGCGCTTCCAGGATCACGATCTGCGAGCGGGCCACGCCCTTGCGGTCGATTTCCTCGCGCACTTTCTGGTCCATGGCCAGGCGCACGGTTTCGTACAGGTCGCGCTGCGCGCCGCTGAGTTCCACCTTGCGCACCATCTCCGTCTTGGGCGGCAGCTCTTTCGCCACGCTGTCCTTGGTCCGGCGCACCAGGAAGGGCTTGATGCGGCGGTTCAGCAATTGGCGGCGCTGCGGGTCGTCCTGGCGCTCGATCGGGTGGCGGAAGTTGCTGTTGAAGGTTTTCTCGTCGCCCAGCAGGCCGGGCAGCAGGAAGTGGAATTGCGACCACAACTCGCCCAGATGGTTTTCCAGCGGCGTGCCGGACAGGCACAAGCGGTGGCGGGCGCGCAGCAAGCCGGCGCTCTGGGCCGCCTTGGAGCGGGTGTTCTTGATGTAGTGCGATTCGTCCAGGATCACCAGGTGGAAATCGTGCTCGCGCAGCTTTTCCTCATCGCGCGGCAGCAAGGCGTAAGTGGTCAGCACCAGGTCGGCTTTCGGGATTTCCTCGAACAGCTCGGCGCGGTCCTTGCCCTGCAGCAGCAGTACTTTCAGGTCGGGGGCGAAGCGGGCGGCTTCATCCTGCCAGTTGTTCATCAGGCTGGTCGGCGCGATTACCAGGGCCGGATGGTCGAGGCGGCCGGCTTCCTTTTCCACCAGGATGTGGGCCAGCGTCTGCACCGTCTTGCCCAGGCCCATGTCGTCGGCCAGGATGCCGCCGAAGTTGTACTCACGCAGGAATTGCATCCAGCTCAAACCGTCGGTCTGGTAATCGCGCAGCGTGGCGCGCAGCCCGGCCGGGGTCGGCACGCGCTTGACCGATGAGAACTGGTTCAGCTTGCGGCCCATGTCGCGCAGCGCTTCGCCGCCGGTCCACTGGAAGTCCACATTGCGCGCCAGCTCGTCCAGGCGCGCCGCGTCCAGCGAGGACATGCGCACCGAGTGGCGGATCTTGTCGCTGAAATACAGTTCGCCGATCGTGGCCAGGATGGGCTTGAGGCGGTTCCATGGCAAGGCGACACGGGTGCCGTCCGGCAGGGCCGCCAGCATCTGGTCCGCTTCGCCGTGCACAGCCAGCGCTTTCGGGCTGAAATCGTTGGGGAAGTTGCGGATCATCTGCACCAGCACCGGCAACAGCGGCACGCGCTCGCCGTTGACGGTGATGCCCAGTTCCAGGTCGAACCAGGCGCTGCCATTGTCGGTGGTTTCTTCCTCGACTTCGGCATACCAATCCTCGACCGCCACCATGTCGTAACGGTACTTCGGCGACTTTTCGACGCGCCAGCCGGCCGCCAGCAATTCCTCGATGCCGGATTCGGCAAAGCGGATCCAGTCGGCCTGGTTGGCCAGCAGCAGGCCGCCGCGCACGCTCGACAGCGGCAGGGCGGTCGGCTTCCTGAAGCCCAGCTGGGTCAGGGTTTCCAGTGCGGCCGCTTCGGCGGCTTCATCGCGCTGGATGATTTCGGTGACTTCGCCGCGCTGGCGCACCACGCGCTGCGACGGGTCGAAGGAGACACGCTCGCCATCATAGTCATAGGACAGCACCGCGTAATCGTTCCAGCGCTGCAGGGTGCCGTCGGCCAGCTGGGCCGAGTCAAGCACCAGGATCGGGCGCGGCTTGACATCGGTGCGCACACGCTGCGGCAGTGGCTGGGGCAGCGGCATCAATTGCTGCAGGCCATGCGCCAGCAACAGCTGGGACACGCGCATCTTATCGTTGGGCATCAAGAGCGGCGCCTGGGCCACCAGGGCTTGCAGGTCGGCCAGCGGGATGGTGGTGCCGCCCTGGTTCAGCTGGAGCACACCGGTGGACAGGTTGTCGATGTACCACGGCGGGTCGGTCGGCAGCATGTAATCGATCTGGTCGGCGCCGTGATGCTTGGCGCCTTCCTGCACTTCGACTTGCCAGCCCAGGCGCAGCCCCTTGCCTTCTTCGCGCCAGGCCAGGTTGGCATTGCGCAGCGGGCCGGGTTTCATCGGATACACCAGGCCATTGCCGACGTCGGACCAGGAATTCGCCCACAGCAGCTTTTCCTGTTCGGACAGCATTTGCAGCAGGGCCGCGCCGATCTTGCCGCGGGGCTCGGTCGCGCTGCCGGTCTGCGAGTTGGGGCCGCTGCGCATGGCCACGAAGAAACGGACCAAGTCTTCATCGCCCGGCGCCAGGAAGGCCGGCGGGGCGGACAGCAGCGAAAACACTTCGCTGACCGGGCTGGCCGCGGCCACGTCGCCGTTCGGCTTCAACCGTGCCTTGTACAGGCAGAGCGCCACGTGGCGGCCGCCGCTGGTCGGCGCCAGCACGTAAATCAATTTGTAGTTGGTCTGTTTCGGAT
Source organism: uncultured Oxalobacteraceae bacterium (assembly GCA_965650885.1). Classification (GTDB taxonomy): domain Bacteria; phylum Pseudomonadota; class Gammaproteobacteria; order Burkholderiales; family Burkholderiaceae_D; genus Rugamonas. The sequence continues at coordinate 9,866 of CBFGQI010000103.1, read as the reverse complement.
CGATCTCGACCGGGGCCAGTCTTGGCTTGGGATGCGCGGCTGCATCCACCCGCTGCAACCACGTCGCCACCGCATAGGGCAATTGGTTGGGCGGAGCAGCTGGGACCGGAGTAGAAGCGGGGGCCGGTGCGACTGGAGTTTCGCGGGCTTCGTCGCGGGTAATATCCATTGGGCGCATTCTTTTAAATCAGCGGTTCAAAAACAGCAACATGCAATATTATCCGCCTTCCACAGTTTCGTGTTTGTGAAAATCCTAACTTAGTGCAACTAGAAGTAGGACGGACAACATTGACTAATTAATAATAATCGATTCTGTGGCCGGTTGGCGACGAGGCGTTGTATGATTTCGGCCTTCTTTGTTTGGAAACACCGCCATGCTGCCTTCTATCGAACAACGCCTCGCCCTCGAACTGGCCGCCAAGCCGGCCCAGGTCGCCGCCGCCATCGCCTTGCTGGACGAAGGCGCCACTGTCCCGTTCATCGCGCGCTACCGCAAGGAAGCGACCGGCGGGCTGGACGACACCCAGCTGCGCAACCTCGAAGAACGCTTGCGCTACCTGCGCGAGCTGGAAGACCGCCGCGACGCCATCGTCAATTCGATCACCGAGCAGGGCAAGATGACGCCGGAGCTGCTAGATGCGGTCATGCATGCGGAGGACAAGACCCGGCTGGAAGACCTGTACCTTCCTTACAAGCAAAAACGCCGCACCAAGGCCCAGATCGCCATCGAAGCCGGCCTGGCCCCGCTGGCCGACGCCCTGCTGGCCGACCCGACCCTGAATCCGGAGGAACAGGCGGCCGGCTACCTGCGCGAAGCGTTCGAGACCGCCGACGGCAAGAACCCCGGTGTGGCGGACGCCAAAGCCGCCCTGGACGGCGCCCGCCAGATCCTGATGGAACGTTTCGCGGAAGATGCCACCCTGCTGCAATCGCTGCGCGAATATGTGCAAGAGCATGGCGTAGTTGAATCCAAAGTTGTTGACGGAAAACAAGAAGAGGGCGAAAAGTTCGCCGATTACTTCGATTATTCCGAGCCGCTGGCCGCCGTGCCTTCGCACCGCGCCCTGGCACTGTTGCGCGGCCGCCGCGAAGGCATGCTGGACGTGACCCTGCGCCTCGATTCGGAACAGGAAAAACCGAAGTGGGATGCGCCGCACAACCCCTGCGAAAGCCGCATTTCCGCCCGTTTCGGCATCAAGCAGGCCGGCCGCCCGGCCGACAAATGGCTGGCCGACACGGTGCGCTGGACCTGGCGCGTGAAATCCTTCATGCACCTGGAAACCGAGCTGATGGGCGCCCTGCGCGAAAAAGCCGAGCTCGATGCGATCAACGTCTTCGCTACCAATTTGAAAGCCTTGTTGCTGGCCGCGCCGGCCGGGCCGCGCGCCACCATGGGCCTGGACCCGGGCTTGCGCACCGGCGTCAAGGTGGCGGTGGTGGATGCCACCGGCAAGGTTGTGGATACCGCGACCATTTATCCACACCAGCCGCGCAACGATTGGCATGGGTCGCTGCACACGCTGTCGCAGCTGGCGGCCAAGCATGGCGTGCAGCTGGTCTCGATCGGCAACGGCACCGCCTCGCGCGAAACCGACAAGCTGGCACAGGACTTGATCAAGCAGTGCCCTGAGCTGAAGCTGACCAAGATCGTGGTGTCCGAAGCCGGCGCATCGGTGTACTCGGCTTCCGAATACGCTTCGCGCGAATTGCCGGAACTGGACGTGTCGCTGCGCGGCGCCGTGTCGATCGCGCGCCGCCTGCAGGACCCATTGGCGGAACTGGTGAAGATCGATCCGAAATCGATCGGCGTGGGCCAGTACCAGCACGACGTGTCGCAAACCCAGCTGGCGCGTTCGCTCGACGCGGTGGTCGAGGATTGCGTGAACGCGGTCGGCGTCGACGTCAACACCGCTTCGGCGCCGTTGCTGGCGCGCGTGTCGGGCCTGTCGGCCAGCGTGGCGCAGAGCATCGTCACCTACCGCGACATGAAGGGCGCTTTCGCCTCGCGCGCGGCACTGAAGAACGTGCCGCGCCTGGGTGACAAGACCTTCGAGCAGGCGGCCGGCTTCCTGCGCGTAATGGGCGGCGAGAATCCGCTCGACGCCTCCGCCGTACACCCGGAGTCCTACCCCGTGGTCGAGAAGATCCTGGCCGACATCCAGAAGGATGTGCGTGGGGTGATTGGCGAGAGCAAGCTGCTGAAGTCGCTGTCCCCGGCCAAGTACGCCGACGACCAGTTCGGCGTGCCGACCGTCACCGACATCATCAAGGAACTGGAGAAGCCGGGCCGCGACCCGCGTCCCGAGTTCACCACCGCCACCTTCAAGGAAGGTGTGGAGGAAATCAGCGACCTGCGCCCGGACATGATCCTGGAAGGTGTGGTGACCAACGTGGCCGCCTTTGGCGCCTTCGTCGACATCGGCGTACACCAGGATGGCCTGGTCCACATTTCCGCGTTGTCGAACTCCTTCGTCAAGGACCCGCACACGGTGGTGAAAGCTGGCCAGGTGGTGAAGGTGAAAGTGCTGGAAGTGGACGTGAAGCGCAAGCGTATCGCCCTGACCATGCGCTTATCCGACAGCGCGCCGGCGGCCGGTTCGCGCCCTGAGCAGCGCGGCGACCGCCATGACCGCCGCGCCATGGGCCAGCAGCAGAAGCAACAGTCGCGCGAGCCGCAAGTGCAGGGCTCGATGGCCGCCGCCTTTGCCAAGCTACGCGGCTGATCGGTCAAGTCGGGGTCAGCCCGGTCAAACGGAGCATGCTGCTTGCGTGTCCATTTGACAGAGCAGGCCCCGAATTGCCGGCGCGGGTCGCAAAACCGGTGCCAGGTCTGTCATTCGGACAGCTAGCGCGATCAATTGATCTTTCTCAATACGGATTTTCAGAGGAATTTGCGTGTTGAGCTAAATCAAAGGATTGCGATACCTGTCCGAATGTCAGACCTGACACCGAATTTTGACACCGAATTTTGGCGGCGCGAACCGGGTGGCATGATCGGCTATTGGGCACCAGCCACGTTTCATGGGCTTCGAGATCCCCACTGCCGCAGGACGCGTCGTTGATAAACTTCCATATCAATTGCTTGCCAAGATACAAAGCCGGCAACTATAGCAAATCTCCGCGCGCTGGGACCGGGTCAACAGGCTATTGGCGGTTTCTTGTAAAATGGTGGGATTCCAAACCTTAGCAGTGAGAATGCAATGAGCGACGTACAAACCTGGATCAAAGAAACCGTGACCAATACCCCGGTCGTGCTGTTCATGAAGGGCACCGCCCAGTTCCCGCAGTGCGGCTTCTCCGGCCGCGCCATCCAGATCCTGAAAGCTTGCGGCGTCGAGAACATCGCCACCGTCAACGTGCTGGACGATCCGGAAGTACGCCAGGGCATCAAGGAATATTCGAACTGGCCAACCATCCCGCAACTGTACGTGCGCGGCGAGTTCATCGGCGGCTCCGACATCATGGCCGAAATGTTTGAATCCGGCGAACTGAAAGCCCTGCTGGACAATAATGGCTGATCGCCCGCAGCGGCTGGTCATCGCCATCACCGGCGCCACCGGCGCCATCTATGGCGTGCGGCTGCTGCACCATCTGCGGCAAATCGCTGGCGTCGAGACCCACCTGGTCATTTCCGACGCCGCTACCCTCACCCTCCATCAGGAGACCGGACTGCAGCGCAAGGAAGTGGAAGCGCTGGCCCACGTCGTCCACAAGCAGAACAATATCGGCGCGTCAATCGCCAGCGGCTCGTTCCAGGCCGACGGCATGGTGATCGCCCCCTGTTCGATGAAAACCCTGGCGTCCGTGGCCCATGGCCTGTCGGACAACCTGATCGCCCGCGCCGCCGATGTGATGCTGAAGGAACGCCGCCGCCTGGTATTGATGGTGCGCGAAACCCCGTTCAACCTGGCGCACTTGCGCAATATGACCGCCGTGACCGAGATGGGCGGCATCATCTTCCCACCCCTGCCGAGCTTCTACCACCAGCCGCAGACCATCGATGAAATGGTGGACCATACGGTGGCCCGCGTCATCGACCTATTCGGCCTATGTCACAATCTGGCCCCTCGCTGGAATGGCATGAACTCTTGAAACATGCGCCTTTGCGGGGCCATGTATCAAGATTGTTACAAAGTGGTATGGTCGTTTGTGACATGAAAAGTTGTCATTCCGACTGGGTCGAACTGGCTTTCCAAATGGTGGGGGGAGGTGCGCCGGGGGTGGCGCACTAAGTGAAACCCTGATGCCGCGTGGCCTGCTATTCGCCCTGCATTTGCATAGGACAAATAGTGATTTTTTGTTACTTCTGGTAATTGACCCTGACCAGCATGCGAATAAATTCGCGGGCGATTTGCTTGTGATGGTCATCCAGGCGTTGCAGATCCGCGATCAATTTGACGTCGGCGGACTCGAAGCGGGCCAGGTTGCTGCCATTGGTTTCCCCATTGTGATGCTCGCTTTCCGGACCGCCAAAGCGCAGCCATTCCGCCGGTACGCCGAGCCACTGCGCGATCATGCGCAGCTTTTCCTGGGTAGGGATTGCCTCACCCACCAGCCATTTCCGGGCCGCGTGTACCGTAATCGGTCTGCCCTCAAACCGGATGTTGAACTCACGCGCCAGCCGGGTGGGGCTGTCGGGGGAATAGTGGGCGTTTTTCAAAGCCTGCTGAAGCCGCTGGCTAAAGCTTTCACGTTCGTTTGAAGAATTCATAGTTGCACTATTTCATGTCAGAACATGAATGTCAGTCTCTAGAACCACAACACCAATCGTGACAATTGTCGTGTTCGACAATTAACAATTGACGCTACAGACTGCGCGATTTCCCGCTCTGCTACGCCGAATTTCTTTCGGTCTGGACCGTAAAAAGTAGCAGAATCCACTTGTCAGGACGACAAGCAATCGGATGCAACTTAGAAATAAAGTTGACTGGCGACTACTATCCTAGGGGCTGCTTTTCTTGCCTGCCGGTCGGGTGGTATTAACGACCGGCGGTAACTTGCGCAGCTTTTATGAATCTTATAATGCCGTCATCACCGGTGGCCCGGCGCACGATACCCTCCCGCCATAGCTTATGGAGGTGGGCCAGCGCCTCCCCCAGTGCGAAGCTCAACTGGTGAGCATCAAGGGGGCGGCGGAACATGATGGGCACGATGTCCGCCGCGGAGCGCGCGGTGCCGGTGCAGGCAGCCAGCACTTCGGCCAGGCGCGCGTCGTGATGCTCGCGCAGCTGGCGGATGCGGGTGTGCAAGCCACGGAACGGCCGGCCATGGGACGGCAGCACCAATACATCGTCGGGCAGGCCGGCGAAGCACCCCAGTGAATCGAGGTATTGCTGCAAGGGATTGGCTTCCGGTTCCACCGCGACGACCGACATATTGGTCGAGATGCGCGGCAACACCATGTCGCCCGAAATCAGCACATTCAATTGTTCGCAGTACAGGGCGGCATGCTCGGGCGAATGGCCAAAGCCGGTGATCACCCGCCAACTGCAGTCACCGGCCGTGACCGACTGTCCGTCCTGCAGCCGGACGTAGGAGGCCGGCACCGACGGCACCAGCGAAGGGTAGTAGTTCTTCCTCGTACGCATTTTTACTAACATGTCCGGATCGGCCAGGCCGTGGCGTTGGAAGTGCGGAACCGCCGACGGACCGTCCACCCCAGGCAGGCCGGCGGACATCATGCGGGCGAATGCATATTCGCCCGCCGTCATCCACAGCGCGATGCCAAAGCGCTGGCACAGCCAGTCCGCCAGCCCGACGTGGTCGGGGTGACAGTGAGTGGCCACTACGCGCAACAGCCGCTGCCCGGCCAGCGGCCCGTCGAGCGTGGCATTCCAGGCTTGCCTGCTCGCATCCAGCGCCACGCCGCAATCGACCACGCTCCAGCCGTCCGCTTCGCGCAGCAGCCACAGGTTGATGTGGTCCAGGGCGAATGGCAACGGCAAGCGCATCCAGGCCACGCCGGGTGCGACGTCGAACACCGTCCCGCTGGCCGGCAAGGTGTCGCCAAAAGGATAGTCAAGCTGGGATTCGAGCGGGTTCATGGCGTACAATAGATTGACGTTACGTAAACGGAAGATCCATTGTAAGCCATGCCGACCTACACCATTACCGAACTGGCCCGCGAGTTCGACATCACCCCGCGTGCCATCCGTTTCTACGAAGACCAGGGTTTGCTGTCCCCTTCGCGCGAAGGCGCCGGCGGCCGCAACCGCGTCTACACGCCGCGCGACCGCACCCGTCTCAAACTGACCCTGCGCGGCAAGCGCATCGGCTTGTCCTTGTCCGAAATCAAGAGCCTGGTCGATATGTACGAATCGCCCAAGGATACCGAAGCACAGATGAACCGCTTCCTGGGCGTGCTGGCGCAACACCGCGAAAACCTGGAACAACAGCGCGAGGACATCGAAATGTCCCTGCAGGAAATCGCCACCCATGAAGAAGAGTGCAAGCGCCTGTTGGCGGCTCTTGCCGAAAAGCAAACCGCGGCCGGTTGACGCGCATTTGCTTGACGTTTACGTTAACGTAAGTCAGGCGTATCATTTGCGCTTCAACACCCAACACCAATAGAGGAAGACATGCTCCATCTCCCAGGCCTGACCTTTGACCACGGCGAGGACATCGCCGCCCTGCGCGAAGCGGTGCAGCAATTCGCCGCCGCCGAAATCGCCCCGCGCGCCGCTGAAATTGACCGTACCGACCAGTTCCCGATGGACCTGTGGCGGAAGATGGGCGAGCTGGGCTTGCTGGGCATCACCGTCGGCGAAGAGTACGGCGGCGCCAATATGGGTTACCTGGCCCATATCATTGCAATGGAAGAGATTTCCCGCGCGTCCGCTTCGGTCGGCCTGTCGTATGGCGCCCACTCCAACCTGTGCGTCAACCAGATCAAGCGCAACGGCACCGAAGAACAGAAGCGGAAATACCTGCCCAAGCTGATCTCCGGTGAACACGTGGGCGCGCTGGCCATGTCCGAGCCGAACGCCGGTTCCGACGTGGTGAGCATGAAGCTGCGCGCCGACTTCAAGGGCGACCGCTGGGTGCTGAACGGCACCAAGATGTGGATCACCAACGGCCCGGACGCCGACACCCTGGTGGTGTACGCCAAAAATGACCTGGAAGCCGGCCCGCGCGGCATGACCGCCTTCCTGATCGAGAAGGGCTTCAAGGGCTTCTCCATCGCGCAGAAGCTGGACAAACTGGGCATGCGCGGCTCCCACACCGGCGAGCTGGTGTTCGAAGATTGCGAAGTCCCGGCCGAAAACGTGCTGGGCGGCCTGGGCAAGGGCGTCAACGTGCTGATGTCCGGCCTGGACTTCGAGCGCACCGTGCTGTCCGGCGGCCCGCTGGGCATCATGTCGGCCTGCATGGATGCTGTGGTGCCTTACATCCACGACCGCAAGCAGTTCGGCCAGCCGATCGGCGAATTCCAGCTGATGCAGGGCAAACTGGCGGACATGTACTCCACCATGATGGCTTGCCGCGCTTACGTCTACGCGGTGGGCCAGGCGTGCGACCGCGCCACGACGCCGGAGCAGGTGCGCGCGCTGCGCAAGGACGCCGCCGGCGCCATCCTGTACTCGGCCGAGAAAGCGACCTGGATGGCCGGCGAAGCGATCCAGACGCTGGGCGGCAACGGCTACATCAACGAGTACCCGGTCGGCCGCCTTTGGCGCGACGCCAAGCTGTATGAAATCGGCGCCGGCACCAGCGAGATCCGCCGCATGCTGATCGGCCGCGAACTGTTCGCCGAGACCAAGTAAGCCTGCCCGCAGGGCCGCCATGATCCACGCCGCCTTCCCCAAGCTGCTGTCGTCGCAAATCGCGTTCGACATCGCGCGCACCATCCGCGAGGGGTTCGACAAGCATTACCGCCTGTTCCGGCAGGCGGCGCAGGCGGCCAAGCGGCATTTCGAGCAGGGCGACTGGGCGGTGGCCCAGGTCGCGGCGCGCGAGCGCATCGACTACTACGACAAGCGCGTGCAGGAGTGCGTGCAAATGCTCGAGGACGAGTACGACCCGTCCGAGCTGACCGATGAAGTGTGGCGGGAATTGAAGCTGCACTATATCGGCATGCTGTCCGGCCACAAGCAGCCGGAGCTGGCTGAGACTTTCTTCAATTCCGTCTGCTGCAATATCCTGCACCGCTCCTACTTCCACAACGAATTCATTTTCGTGCGCCCGGTCATTTCGACCGAGTACATAGAAACGGAAGAAGTGGCACCGACCTACCGCGTGTACTACCCGGCGCAGGACGGGTTGACGTTCACGCTCAAGCGCATCGTCACCAACTTCCAGCTGAACACACCGTTTGCCAACCTGTCGCGCGACATCGGGCTGGTGGAAGCGCGGCTATCGAGCCTGTTCGGCGAACTGGAGCCGAATGCGCAGATCCAGGTGCTCTCGAGCCTGTTCTTCCGCAACAAAGGCGCCTACATCGTCGGCAAGGCGGTCAATGGCAGCTGCGAACTGCCCTTCGTCATTCCGATCCTGCACAACAAAAACAAGCAGCTGGTGCTGGATGCGATCCTGACCGAGGACGAAGACATCGTCCTGCTGTTCTCGTTCACGCGCGCCTATTTCATGGTCGACATGGAAGTGCCGTCGGCCTATGTGCAATTCCTGCGCAACCTGCTGCCGCGCAAGCCGCGCAGCGAGATCTACACCATCCTCGGCCTGCAAAAGCAGGGCAAGAACGCCTTCTACCGCGACTACCTGCAGCACTTGCGGCATTCGTCGGACCTGTTCGCCGCGGCGCCGGGTATCCGCGGCCTGGTGATGCTGGTATTCGCGCTGCCGTCCTTCCCTTACGTATTCAAGGTGATCAAGGACTTCTATCCGGCACCGAAGGAAACCACGCGCGAGCAGATCAAGTCCAAGTACCTGCTGGTGAAGCACCACGACCGCGTGGGCCGTATGGCCGACACGCTGGAGTATTCCAACGTCGCCTTCCCGCGCAACCGCTTCAGCGAAGAGCTGGTGGCGGAGCTGAAGCACTACGCGCCATCGCTGGTGGAGGAAGACGGCGAGCAGCTGGTGATCAAGCACCTGTACATCGAGCGCCGCATGGTGCCGCTGAACATCTGGCTGTCGCATGCCGACGAAGTGGGCGACGATGCGGCACTGGAGCATGGCATCGTCGAGTACGGCAACGCCATCAAGGACCTGGTGGCAGCCAATATCTTCCCGGGTGACATGCTGTACAAGAACTTTGGCGTCACCCGCCACAAGCGGGTCGTGTTTTACGACTACGATGAAATCGAATACATCACGGACTGCAACTTCCGTGCGATCCCGGCGCCGCGCCATGAGGAGGATGAAATGTCCGCCGAGCCGTGGTACCCGGTGGGAAAGTACGACGTGTTCCCCGAGCAGTTCGACAAGTTCTTGCTGGGTAATCCCAAGATCAGAAAATACTTCATGAAGCACCACGCCGACTTGCTCTCCCCTTCCTGGTGGGCCGGGAAGAAGGAGCGCATCGCCAGTGGCGTCATCGAGGACGTGTTCCCGTATCCCCAGCACGTCCGGTTCCGCAACCAAGGTTCGCTGCCAGAAGCAGCGAAGCAAGCCACACCATCCCTTTTGGAGACCTTTGAAAATGAATGATCCTATCGTAATCGTCGGCGCAGCCCGCACCCCAATGGGCGCCTTCCAGGGCGACTTTTCCAGCCTGAGCGCCAATGACCTGGGTGCTGTAGCGATCAAAGCCGCCGTCGAGCGCGCCGGCATCAAGCCGGAAGCGGTGGAACACGTCTACTTCGGCAACTGCCTGATGGCAGGCCAGGGCCAGGCCCCGGCACGCCAGGCTGCAATCAAGGCCGGCCTGCCGGTTTCCGCCGGCGCCGTGACCCTGTCCAAGATGTGCG
>CBFGQI010000102.1:0-18701 GCA_965650885.1 uncultured Oxalobacteraceae bacterium | reverse complement strand
TCCACGCTGATCAGGTAGCACAGGCCGCGCGCCAGGAACATGCCGCCCAGGGTGACGATGAACGGTTGCAGCCGGAAGAAGTGGATCATGGCGCCCATGCCGGCGCCGAACACGACGCCCATCAGCACTACCGCCACCATCACCAGGGCCGGCGGCCAGTGCGCCACGTGCAGCAGCCAGGCCGCGACCATGGTGCTGAGCGCCAGCACGGAACCGACCGACAGGTCGATGCCGCCGGACAGGATGACGAAACTCATGCCGACGGCGATCACCAGCAGGAAGGCATTGTCGATCAACAGGTTCAGCATCACCTGCAGCGACAGGAAGCCGGGATAGGCGACGCCGCCCGCCACCAGCAGGGCTAGCAGCAGGCCGAGCGTGACGAGGGAGGTGAAGTACGGTGCGCGGGTCATGCCTTGCTCCTTTGCGACAGGCAGACCGCGAACACGACCAGCGACTTGACGACGAGGTTGACTTCCGGCGGCACGCCGAGGGAATAGACGGTATAGGTGAGGGTCTGGATGATCAGGGCGCCGATCACGCTGCCGGCCAGGTTGAACTTGCCGCCTGCCAGCGAGGTGCCGCCGAGCGTGACGGCCAGGATGGCGTCCAGCTCCAGCAGCAGGCCGGCGTTGTTGGCGTCGGCGCTCTTGATGTTGGAGCTGATGATCAGGCCGGCCAGGCCAGCGCACACGGCGCAGAAGGCGTAACTGCCGAAGATCAGGGCACTGGCGCGGATCCCGGCCAGCCTTGCCGCGATCGGGTTGACGCCGACCGCCTGCGTGAACAGGCCGAGCGCAGTCTTGCGCATGGCCAGCGCGACTGCCGCCACCACGGCCAGCGCGACGTACAGCGCCACTGGCAGGCCAAGCAGGTAGCCGCTGCCCAGCACGAAGAAATCATCGCGGTAGACGGTGATGATCTGGCCATCGGTGACCAGCTGCGCCAGGCCGCGTCCCGCCACCATCAGCACCAGGGTGGCGACGATGGGCTGCAAGCCAAGGCCGGCGACCAGGAATCCGTTCCATACCCCGCACAGCAGGGCCGCGCCCAGCGCAGCGGCAAAGGCCAGCCACAGCGGCTGCTCGGCGGCGGCCATGGTGCAGGCGACGGCGGCGGCCAGCGCCACCACGGCGCCGACGGAAATGTCGATGCCGCGCATGGCGATGACGACGGTCATGCCGGTCGCGGCCAGCATCAGTGGCGCGGCGCGGTTCAGGATGTCGACCATGGCGCCGTACAGGTGGCCGTCTTTCACTTCCAGGTGGAAGAAGCCGGGCACGGCGAACAGGTTGATCAGCAACAGTACGGCCAAGGCGCCCAAAGGACGCGAGAGCGGATGGGCGAGCAAGCGGGCTCCCAAGGCCGGCGTGGCACCGGCGTTGCCCGGCGCGGCGGCGGTTGCGGTGGCCGATGCTGCGGCGCGCTGCGGGGAGGTAGCGGCGCCGTTGGCGGCGGTACGCGTCATGCTGCCTCCCCCGCGATGGCGTGCAGCACGGTGGTTTCATCCAGCTGCCCGCGCTGGTATTCGCCGCAGGCGGCGCGGTCGCGCATGACGATCATGCGGTCGCTGACGCGCAACACTTCCGGCAGCTCGGACGAGATAAACAGCAGCGACATGCCGCGCTTGCACAACGTAGTGACGTAATCCATGATTTCCTGCTTGGCGCGCACATCGATGCCGCGCGTTGGTTCGTCCAGGATCATCAAGCGCGGATCGGTGGCCAGCCAGCGCGCCAGCAACACCTTCTGCTGGTTACCGCCCGACAGCGTGCCGATCGGCGTCTCGATGCTGGCAGTCTTGATGCCCAGCGCCTTGACGTATTGTTCCGCCAGCTCGCGCTGGCGTTGCATTGGGATGGCGCGCAGCATGCCCTGCCGCGCCTGCAGCGCCAGGACCAGGTTTTCGCGTACCGACAGCGACAGCACCGCACCTTCCAGCTTGCGGTCCTCCGAGCAGAAGCCAATGCCGGCGGCAATGGCCTGGCGCGGATTGGCGAAGGTGCCATGCGCCTTGTCGCCGATCGAAATATCGCCCTTGTCGGCGCGGTCGGCGCCGAACAGCAGGCGCGCCAGCTCGGTGCGGCCGGCGCCCAGCAGGCCGGCCAGGCCGAGCACTTCACCCTGGCGCACCTGCATGTCGACCGGCTGCAGGATGCCCTTGCGTGCCAGCCCGCGGGTCGACAGCACGACGCGCGCAGCGGGAACCGCGGCCCCAGCGCCCGCGCCTTCGCCGGCAGCGGCATCCTCCGGCAACGGCTGGTCGTCAGCGGCCTCGGCCGGCTTGCCAATCATCTTGTTCACCAGCGCCAGCCGCGACAGCTCCGCGGCGGCATATTCGCCTTCGCGCTCGCCGTTGCGCATCACGGTGATGCGGTCGGAGATGGCGTAGGTCTGGTCCAGGAAGTGCGTCACGAACAGGATCGCCATGCCCTGCTCGCGCAGGCGGCGCAGCACGCGGAACAGCAGCTGCACTTCCGCCTCGTCCAGGCTGGATGTCGGCTCATCGAGCACCAGCACCCGCGCCGAAATATTCAGCGCGCGCGAGATCGCCACCATCTGCTGGATCGCCAGCGGATAGCGCGACAGCGGCGCCGTCACGTCGATATCGATTTCCAGTTCGCGCAGCAAGCTTGTGGCACGCGTGCGCATGCCGGCCCAATCGACCATGCCCCACTTGCGCGGATAGCGGCCGATGAAGATATTCTCCGCCACCGACAGGTTCGGGCACAGGTTGACTTCCTGGTACACGGTCGAGATGCCGAGTTCCTGCGCTTCCAGCGTCGAGGCCGGGCGGATTTCCCGCCCTTCCATCACGATGCGGCCGCGCTCCGGCGCATGCACGCCGGTCAGCACCTTGATCAGCGTGGACTTGCCCGCCCCGTTCTGCCCCATCAGCGTATGCACTTCGCCGGGGTAGAGCCGCAGGCCCGCTTCGCTGAGCGCCTTCACGCCCGGGAATTCCTTGTGGATGCCGGACAGCTCCAGCACCGGTGCCGCCGAATGTGCCATCAGTATTTCCGGTTGGGGAGTTCTTTGGCCGCCACTTCCGCCGGGAACACGCGCTCTTCGGTCACGATGCGCGGCGCCACGGGCTTGCCTGCCACCACGTCCTTCGCCGCCGCCATCAGTTGCGGGCCAAGCAGCGGGCTGCATTCGACCGACACGTTCAGCTTGCCGGCGATCATGGCCTGGAAAGCGCCCTTCACACCATCGATCGACACGATGATGATGTCCTTGCCCGGTTTCAGGCCCGCTTCCTCGATCGCCTGGATAGCGCCGATCGCCATGTCGTCATTGTGCGCGAACAGCACGTTGATGTCCTTGCCGTGCGCTTTCAGGAAGGCTTCCATCACTTCCTTGCCCTTGGCACGGGTGAATTCGCCGGTCTGGGTGCGGATCACCTTCAGCTTCGGGTTGCCCTTGATGACTTCCTCGAAACCGGCCTTGCGGTCGATCGCCGGCGCCGAGCCGACGGTGCCTTGCAGTTCCACCACGTTCAGCACCGGCTTGCCGGACTTGGCGGCATAGTCGGCCAGCCAGCGGCCGGCGCGGCGGCCTTCTTCCACGAAGTCGGAACCGATCAGGGTGACGTAAAGGGATTTGTCCGCCACCTTGACGGCGCGGTCGGTCAGGATGACCGGGATCTTGGCCGCCTTGGCCTCGCGCAGCACGGTTTCCCAGCCGGTTTCCACCACCGGCGAGAAGGCGATCACGTCGACGCGCTGGGCGATGAAGGAGCGGATGGCCTTGACCTGGTTTTCCTGCTTTTGCTGGGCGTCGGCGAATTTCAGGGTGATGCCGGCCTGCTTGGCCGCCTCCTTGATGGAGGCGGTGTTGGCGGTGCGCCATTCGCTTTCGGCGCCCACCTGGGAGAATCCCATAACCAGCGGCTTGGCCGCGAATGCGCTGCCCGATGCAGCAAAAGCGAGGGCGAACGCGCCGCCGAGAAGTGTCCTGCGGGTGACTGTCATGCCGGTCTCCAAAATTGTTGTAGATTAATCTTAGGAGATTATGCAATGCCGATCTAATTCATTTTTTTGCAGGATCTATATCAATTTGGTTATCGCAGCAGGCGCAAGCCATACAGGCCGCCGGCAATCGAGCCCGGATGGGCGACGAATTTCACCTCCAGCTTGCCGTCGCGCGCGGCGCCGGCAGGCAGCGGCAGGTCGACGCTGTAGAAGGCATCCCCCTTGCGTTCGAGCGTCAGCGTCTGCAGCAGGGCCCCATTCAGCAGCACGTCGAACTTGCGCCCCGCATCACCGGAGGCAAAGGTCAGGCGCAGCAGGCGGCCCGCGCCTTCGCGGTCCTTCAACTCATAGCTGAACCATCCGCTGGCGTGGCGCCAATGCCGCGTGCCGTTCAAGCCCGCGTCGGCCCCTTCGCCTTTGAAGAAGTGGTCGGACTCCGGCTGCTGCTCGCCCGGTGCCACCTGGTCGACTGTGCGCGCATCGAGCGCCAGCCGCTCCGATTCGGCGGCAGCCGCCCTGGCCCGCATATCGGCCAGTCCGGCTGGCGTAGTGTGCTGCCAATACAACATATAGCGTGAATCGTGCAGCCGGAAGAACGGGATGAAGCGCAGCGCAGCGCCGCCGGCACCCTGCGCTGCCGAACCTTGCACCAGGTCCGGCGCCGTGAACGTCAGCGGCTGGCCGGGCACGGGCTTGAACTTGTCGAGGAAATTCCTGCTGTCGCTGACGAAGACCGGCGCCGCCTCCTGCGGGCAGACCTGGCCATGCGCGATATGCCCCATGCGCGAATCGTCGGCCATGAACTCCAGCTTCTCGCCGGGGAACGGCGAAGTCTTGGCGGCCAGCACGATGGGGCCATGCAGCACGGCGTAATAGTTCGACTTGTCGGGCATCTGCTCCAGGGTGGTGCGCATCGGCAGCCGCACGTCGACCGTATCGCCCTTGCGCCAGGTGCGCGCCAGTTCGACGTAGCTGCCCGGTGCGGCGCGCACCGGCACGGCCTTGCCGTTCACCCGCACCGTCAGCGCCCCCTTTGCCACCCAGCCGGGATAGCGGACCTTGAGCGTGAATTTGCCGCCGCTGTCGATGCTCAGGCGCGTGCCGGCCTGGTCGGGGAAGCGGTTCGACTGCGTCAGGACGATGCCCTTTTCGCGCCATTCCAGGCGCGACGGGATGAACAGGTTGACCAGCAAGGCGTCGCCATCGCGGGCATAAATGAACTCGCCGTACTTGGCGTGGCTTTCGATGCCCGACCCTACGCAGCACCACATGCCCTTGTCCACTTCGGAATACACACGGTAGTGGTTGGGGCGCATCGGCGTGAAGTAGACGAAGCCGCCGCTTTCCGGGCGCTGCGAGGAAAGGATGTGGTTGTACAGGGCGCGCTCGTAGTAGTCGCTGTAGGCGGCGCTCGGATCGCGCTGGAACAGCAGGCCGGTGAGCTTGAGCATATTGTAGGTGTTGCAGGTTTCCGGGCCTTCGACCTCGCTGCTCATCGAGGAGAAGTCCTTGTCGGAGTGGAAGTGCTCCTTGACGCTGTTGCCGCCGATGGCCACGGTGCGATGGTCGTGCACGGTGCGCCAGAAGAAGCTGGCGGCATCGTGCCATTGCCGTTCGCCGGTCAGCCCGCCGATGCGCTCGAAACCGATCACCTTCGGGATCTGGGTGTTGGCATGCAGGCCGGTCAGCTCGTCGCGCCCCGCTGCCAGCGGTTGCAGGATGGCCTGGTGGGAGAAGCGCCTGGCGGCGCTCAGGTAGCGCTGCTCGCCGGTGAGCTGGTAGACGTCGGCCAGCACTTCGTTCATGCCGCCATGCTCCGCACGCAGCATCGATTGCATTTGCTCGTCGCTCAGGGCGCCGGTCATGTTGACCGTCCAGTCGGCGAACCTGACCAGCATCTGTTTCGCGTCTTCATTGCCGGCATAGCGCCAGGCATCGCGCAGGCCGGCGGCGATCTTGTGCAGGTTGTACCACGGCACCCACTTGCCGTTGACCGAGAAATTGTCGGCGTGCAGCTTGCCGTTGGCAATATCGTTCCATGCCGCACGGCCGCCGGGTACGCCGCCGAGGTAGCCGTCCGGGGATTGGGCTTTTTTCAGCTCCTGCACGAAGTAATCCATGCGCTCGCGCACCGTGCCGTCACCGGTTGCGGCCCACATCAGGGCCAGGGCGGACAGGTAGTGGCCGCCCATGTGGCCATCGAGGCCGCTCGATTCCCAGTTGCCGTAGGAAGGTTTCGGCAGCGGCTGGCCGGCCTCGCGGCGGAACGGTGCCAGGAGCTTGTCGGCATCGAGCGCCAGCAGGTAGCGGCGGTTGGTTTCCTGGGCTTGCAGGAAGGGGCTGGGCAGCAGCCGCACGTCCTGGAGCGGGAACAGTTCGGCGGCCAGCGCCGCAGCCGGCGCAACGGCGCCGGCGCACAGCAGCAGCGTTGCGATCGCGCGCTGAACGAGCCGCGCCCCAGGGGCCTGCAATTGGCGGGCGGCGCTCATTGCTCGACGCTCTGGTAACGGTCCAGATCAGCCGGGTCCACCACCGGCCAGCCGGCGCTGTCCCAGCGCATGTCCATGACCTTCAGCTTCTGCAGGTATTTGTCTTTCGTCTCGTAAGCATGCAGCACCATCACGTCCTTCCCGTTCAAGGTGTAAGCGCTGTTGTGGCCGAGCGCCTTCCAGGCGGCATTGCCCTGCACGACCAGCGAGCCGCCGCCGAGCGCCATGTCCTTGCCATTCTTGTCGAGATACGGTCCCGTCACCGTGCGCGAACGGCCCACCACCACGTGGTAAGTGCTTTTCTCTTTCTGGCAGCACAGGCCCCAGGAGACGAACAGGTAGTACCAGCCGTTCTTGCGCATGATGAACGGGGCTTCGATTTCGGCCGGGCCGCCGTTGTCGTCGCGCACGAAGGCTGGACGCTCGCGGGCGGCGATGGTGCGCCAGACCTGCGGTTCCGCCGGCCGCGTCCAGTCCTTGTTCAACTTGAGCAGCTTGATCCCGCCCCAGAAGGAGCCGAAACTCATCCAGCCGGTGCCCTTGTCATCCTCGATCACATTGGAATCGATCGCGTTCCAGAGGTCGCGCCCCGTCACCGATTGCACCACGATGCCCTGGTCCTCCCACTTGTAGTCGGGCGAGCGCGGGTCGAGCGTCTTGTTCACCGTCACGCCGATGGCCGAGGTATTCTTGCCGAATGCCGACACCGAGTAGTACAGCAGGTACTTGCCTTTGTGGTACTGGATATCGGGCGCCCACACATGGTCATTGAAGCCAGGCGCCGCCTTGGCGGCAGCCGGATGGCCGGCAAAGATGCGCCCTTCCGGACGCCAGTGCACCATGTCCTTCGAACTGTAGAAAGTAATGCCCGGCCCCGTCGAATACAGGTAATACGTGTCGCCCTGTTTCGCCATCACGGGATCGTGCACGCTCACCTGCCCGGCCAGCGCCATCTGCGCCGTCAGCCCCGCCAGCGCGGCAATCGCCGCGCCGGCACCCATCCGCCATGTCATCTTCATAATCCGCCTCAGTTACCGGTACGTGCGCCCCACAGCGCAACGCCAGCCTTCGATTGCACCGTAAAGGTCACCACGAAGGCGCTGGCATTGCTGTTCCACTGTCGCGACAACACCCCATTGTAGGTCGTCCCATCGGACAACACGATACTGACCTTGTTGCCGCCCTGGTGCGTCCAGGTGCCCGACAGTGCACCGCTGACGGCGCCGCCGGCGGCCAGCGTCACCACCTGCGATGGCTTGATGGCGGCCGAGATATCCTTGCCGTGATTGACCATCTTGTAGGTGCCGGCCACGTCGGCCACCGCCACCTCCGCCGCCAGGGTGGTGGCATGCTTCGACAGCGGCACATAGCGGAACGGTGCCGCCACAGGCCAGCCATCGGCATTGATGAACATTTCGTGCACGCGCACTTCATGCAGCTCGCCCTGTCCCGGGAAACGGGTGTGGAAGAGCAGGAAGTACTTGCCGCTCGCCGCGTCGTAATAAGCCGAGTTGTGGCCCGGCGAAACGTAGCCCGGCGGCGTGCCGGTCTCGCCCGCCGCCAGCGCGAACTGGTGGTTGCCCATCAGCTTCTGTCCATGCGGCGCGATGCTGGCGTCGTCGAACAGCGGCAGCGCCGGATTGGCCTTGACGGCCGCCATGTCGGTGCCCGCCCCATCCACATACGGCCCGTCGGGGTTCAAGGAGCGTGCCACGCGGATGTGGTAGGCGCCGTTGGCATCCAGTCCGCCAAACGATACGAACAGGTAGTAATACTTCGACTCGGGGCTGTACAGCACATAGGCGCCTTCGATGCGCGCGTGGTTGCCGCCCATCAGGTGCTTGCCGTAAGCCTGGCCCGGCTTGGGCAGGCCGCTGGCCGGGTCCATCTCCAGGATGAAGATGCCGCCCGAATAGGAGCCGTAAATCATCCACAGCCGGTTGGCCGTGTCGCGGAAGACGTTGGGGTCCACCACGTTCGGATGCCTGGCCGCGTCGTAGATGCTGCCGTCCGGGCTGGCCTCGCCCCACATGCCCGATTTCAGGAACAGCTGCTTGTTGACATAAGGGCCTTCCACCCTGTCCGCCACCGCCACGCCGAGCGCCGAACGCGGCGAATCGCCTTTGCAGCTGTTGTAATACATATAGAACTTGCCGTCGCCCAGCTGCACCACATCCGGTGCCCACAACGTGCTGGCCTGGGCCCAGGACAGCGCTTCCGCCAGCGCAACGGTGACGTTGTTGAACAGCGGGTTGGCAGCATTGGCGCCATCCGCGATCCTGGTCCAGTTCATCAGGTCGGTCGACCTGGCGGCCGCCAGGTGGGAACCGAACACATAGTAGGTGTCGCCCACCTTGATCACGGACGGGTCATGCACAGACACATTGGCGAAGGCGACCGTCGTTGCCGGCGGCGTCACCGGCGGCGTGACCGCCGGGCTGACGGTGGCCGTCGAGCCACCGCCACCGCCGCAGCCGCCTAGGGTCGTCAGCACGGCGCCGGCAGCGGCCGTGCGCAACAGCGCACGGCGCTGCACGGAGATGTTTTCCATCTCAGCCCCCGACTGCCACCACCACGACCGACTTGGCCGGCATTTTCACGGTCAGCTTGCCGCCGGCCGACTGCACTGCCATCGGGGCCGGCTTCACGGCTTCGGGCTTGGCGAAGGTGTTGTGTGCATCCATCGCGCCGGCGGTCAGCACGCGCGCACTGGCCTTGCCTTCGCCGACGCCGGCGATGCTGACTTCTTCGGCATCGCTTGGGTGGGTGTTCACCAGCGCCACGTAGACCTTGCCGTCCTTGCCGCGTGCGGCCGATGCGCTCACCTGCGGAATGCTCTTGTCGCCTTCCTTGTACTCGCGGTTGCCTTCCAGTGCCAGCGGCAGCGTGGTGGCACCCTGGAACGGCACGTACATTTCGTAGGCGTGGTAGGTCGGCGTCAGCAACATCTTCTCCTTATCGGTCAGTACCATGGCCTGCAGCACGTTGACCATCTGCGCGATATTGGTCATGCGCACGCGGTCGGCGTGGGCGTGGAAGATGTTGAAGTTCAGCGCGGCCACCAGGGCATCGCGCAGGGTGTTCTGCTGGTACAGGAAGCCGGCGTTGGTGCCCTTCTCCACGTCATACCAGGTGCCCCATTCGTCGACGTAGAAGCCAAGCTTCTTCTCCGGGTCGTTCTTGTCGAGGACTGCCACGTTCTTGCGGATATGGTCGTCCATCTTCAGGGTGGCGTGCAGGGTCGAGAACCATTCTTTGGACGGGAAGCCGGTGGCCGCCCCCTTCACGTCCCAGTTGCCGGTCGGGATGGTGTAGTAGTGGAAGCTGATACCGTCCGTCAAATTCTTGGCGGACTTGCTCAATACTTCGGTCCAGTTGGTGTCGTTGTCGTTGCCACCGCTGGCGACGAACTTCGGACGCGCATTGGCCGGCGTCTTGAGGAAGGTTGCGCTCTGGCGGTACAGGTTCGTATAGTACTCCGGCGTCATATTGCCGCCGCAACCCCAGGCTTCGTTACCGACGGCGAAATAAGCCACCTTGAACGGCTTGTCGCGGCCATTCTTGCGGCGCAGCTCCGGCAGGGTGGACTTGTTATCGGAGGTCATGTACTCCAGCCATTCCGCCATTTCCTGCGGCGAGCCGGTGCCCAGGTTGCCGTTCACGTAGGCGTCCGCGCCCAGCTGCTCGACCAGGTCGAAGAATTCATGGGTGCCGACGGCATTGTCCTCGTCCACGCCACCCCACATGGTGTTGATCTTGACCGGCCGCTTGTTGCGCGGGCCGATGCCTTCGCGCCAATGGTATTCGTCGGCGAAGCAGCCGCCCGGCCAGCGCACCAGCGGCACGTGCAGCTTCTTCAGGGCGCCGATCACGTCGTTGCGCCAGCCGCGGGTATTCGGGATCTTCGAGTTCGGACCCACCCACATGCCGCCATAGATGCCGCTGCCGAGGTGTTCGGCGAACTGGCCGTACACGTCCTTATGGATTACCGGACCTGGCTTGGCAGTGTCGACCTTCACGGTGGTGGCGGCTTGCGCGAAGCCGGCCGCCATCAGCGCCAGCACGATCATCGTCTTTTTCATAGCATCTCCTTGTTTATTGTTTGAAAACTGCAACGAAGCCGCCGCGTGGCCGCATCGTGATCTTTTGCTTGCCGGCGGCCACAGGCCGCTGGCTGAATTCGCGCTCTCCTTCGCCATCGCTCACCAGCATGCCGGCGCCGAGGTCCACTGAAACTTCCTGCGCGCTGTCCTGCGCGTTGAAACCGGCCACATACCAGGTGTCCCCGGCGCGCCGCGCCAGCACCACGTAATGGGCCGGCACGCCTTCGACGAAGCGCACATCGTCCCAGCTGCGTGGCAGGTCGCGCAGCAAGTCCTGCACATAGGACGGCGCCGTTGCCATGCCTTCCGGGATCTCTGCGAAGTGCTGGATGCCGGAGGTGAACAGCACGGCTTGCGCCAGTTCGAAGCCGTTGCGCGTGGCGCGCTTGATCTTGGGGATATCGCCGAATGCCATCGGTGTGAAGTCCATCGGGTCGAACAGGTTGCGCGAGAAAGGCAGCATGGCGGCATGCTTCACCACCCTGTCCTGCCCATCCTGCTCGAAGGTGGCGAATTCGAAGCCGCGCACAGCTTCCGCCGTCATCAGGTTGGGATAAGTGCGGCTCCAGCCGCGCGGCAGCGTGGCCCCGTGGAAGTTGACCAGCAGGCCCGCCTCGGCGGCATCCTTCAGGATATCGACGTAGTAAGCGATCATCGACTGGCCGTCGCCGCCGAAGAAGTCGACCTTCACGCCCTTGATGCCCATTTCGCGCAGGCGCGCAAATTCGGCGCGGCGCGCCTCGTGCGTCAGCAACTTGCTCTTGGGCGAATACTCGGTCTTGTTCCACGGCCCGGACGAGTTGTACCAGACCAGCAGGCCGACGCCCTTGCCGGCCGCATACTGCGCCAGTTCGCGCGTGCGCTCGTAGCCGATCTTGCGGTCCCAGTCGGCATCGACCAGGGTGTAGTCCCACTTCATCTGCACCGCGTAATCGATGAACTTCTTCTGCACGTCGTACACCGTGGCATCGTCCTTCAGGATGGCCCAGCTCCACGATGCGTGCCCCGGCTGCACCAGCGCCGCGTCGAACGGGATAGCCGGCGCGGCCAGGTCGGTGCCCAGCGAGGAATGCATCACGGTGGCCAGCGGGCCGACCGCCAGCACGCGCCAAGGCGACTTGGCGCCGCTGCCCATCAGCGCGCCGCCGGGAAAGGCTTCAGGCGCCGTCGGGCCGCCGATGCGGTATTCGCCGCCCGGCGACCTGGCTTGCAGGCGCGAGGCGTGCCAGCTGCCATCCATGCCCGCTTCGGTCAGCGCGACCCAGTTCCCGCCGTTGCGGAACAGGGCCGGGAATACCCAGCCGGCAGGCAGCGGCGATGCCGTGCCGACCGGGATGTCGGTCTGGTAGTACTCTTCATACGAAGGGTTGACGTTCGACCAGCCGGTCTGCGCCACCGCCATCGGCTGCAGCCAGGCGCGCGCCGTGGCCGGGAAGGCAAAGCTGGTCGCTTCGCTGCGGACCGTACCGCCGGCCGTCTCGTAGCGGAATGCCACGCCATCGTTGGAAACGCGGAACACGATGTCGAGCTTGCGGCCCTGCTTGTCGCGCAGGGCGAAGCGGCGTTCGTTGGCTTCGTAGTGGTTGTTGCGGCGCTTGCCGGTGGCCAGCGTGTAATCCTCCGCGATGCGCTGCACGGCGCCGGCGGAGGCCAGGCTCAGGCCGCGCGACAGGTCGGCCGACTTCAGGCGCAGGCCGAGACGCGATGTCAACAGCACCGGCTCGCCGGCGCGTTCGACCGCGTAAGTCGGTTCGCCGCGCGGCGACAGGTCGAATTGCACCTTGAGCTGGTTGTCGGGGCTGGCGATGTCGTGCGCCAACGCGCAGGCACAGGCGGCCGCCAGCACTGCCGAAAGGGCGAGCTTTTGCATGGTGGCCTCCAGTTACACCCAGCCGGCGTCGACGATGAAGTCCTGCGCCGTGCACATGGCGCTGTCGTCCGCGCCCAGGAACAGGCACATGGCAGCGATATGTTCCGGCATCAGCTTGCCCGGCAGGCACTGGTTGCGGGCGATCTCCTCTTCCGCCGCCTGGTCGACCCACAGGTCCACCTGGCGCTGGGTCATGACCCAGCCCGGGGTCACGGTGTTGACGCGGATATTGTGCTTGCCCAGGTCGCGCGACAGTCCGCGCGTGAGGCCGTGCGAGGCCGCCTTGGCGGTGGCGTAGACCGGGTAGCCGCCGCCTTTGGCGTGCCAGGAAATCGAGCTGACGTTGATGATGGAGCCGCCGCCCTTGGCTTTCATGCCCGGCAGGACGGCTTGACAGGTGAAGAACAGGGGGCGCTGGTTGATGGCGATGCGCTGGTCCCAGTAGTCGGGCGTTACATCTTCGACGCAATGGCGCTGGTCGTTGGCGGCGTTGTTGACCAGGACGTCGAAATCGCCCAGCTCGGCCGCCAGTTCCTTCATCGTGGCCTGCAGGGCGGGAATGTCGGTGATGTCGCAGGCACGGAACAGCGGGCGCTCGGCGCCATTGGCTGCGACGGTGTTGCACAGGGCTTCGCTCGCCTCCCTGGCGATGTCGACGAAGGCGACGCGGGCGCCCTGCTTGGCGAAGGCTTCGACGATGCTGGCGCCGATGCCGGTGCCGCCGCCGGTGACAAATACCCGCTTGCCCTTCAGGCTGGGGTAGTTGGCTGCTTGGGTCATGCTGTCTCCAATATTTTTATGGGTGTCTGACCCTGCGGGTCTGACACCGGTTTACCGGTTTTGCCGCTTTAAACCGGCAAACCAGTGCCTGACCCGCAGGGTCAGGCACTTTGCGTGCAATCAATGCTGGCCAAGAACCCCATCACGGCGGCGCCAGGTATTGGCCGGGTTCTCGTCCTGCAGCACCGGCGGCAGCAGGGAAGCCGGCAAGTCCTGGTAACACACCGCCCGCAGGAAACGGTAAATCGCCGCCGTGCCGACCGAAGTGCTGCGGCCATCCGAAGTGGATGGGAACGGTCCGCCATGCACCATGGCGCTGGTCACTTCCACCCCGGTCGGGTAGCCGTTGGCCAGGATACGGCCAGCCTTGCGCTCCAGCACCGGCAGCAGCTTGCGCGCCGCCTCGGCATCGCCATCGGCCATCTGCAGGGTGGCGGTCAACTGGCCTTCCAGGTGCTCCGCCACGGCGATCATTTCATCGATATCGCGGCAAGCGATGACCAGCGAAGCCGGCCCGAACACTTCGTCCGACAAGGCATGCTGCGACAGGAAAGCCTGCGCCGTGGTGCGGAACAGCGCCGCCCCGCCCTTGCAGCCGCCGTGCGGCGTGGCGAGCACGGTGTCCACCGCTTCATGCGAAGCCAGCGCCTGCACACCGCGCTGGTAGGCGCCGGCGATGCCCGCGCTCAGCATGGTGCCCGGCGCGACGCCGCCCAGGGCTTGCGCCGCGCTGGCGCAGAAGCGCTCCAGGCCGGGACCATCGATGCCCAGCACCAGGCCGGGATTGGTGCAGAACTGGCCGACGCCCAGCGTCAGCGAAGCCGCGAAACCGGCCGCGATGCTGTCGGGACGCCCCGCCAGCGCTTCCGGCAGCAGGAACACCGGGTTGATGCTGCTCATTTCCGCATACACGGGGATTGGTTGCTTGCGTGCCGCGGCGGTCGCCATGAGCGCAGTGCCGCCGCTGCGGGAACCGGTGAAGCCGACCGCCTGGATTGCCGGATGCGCCACCAGGGTCTGGCCGATATGGCTGCCGCTGCCGGTCAGCAGGGCAAACACGCCTGCCGGCAGGCCGCACTGCGCGACCGCGGCCACCACGGCGCGTGCCACCAGCTCGGACGTGCCGGGGTGGGCCGAGTGGGCCTTGACCACCACCGGGCAGCCGGCGGCCAGCGCGGAAGCGGTATCGCCGCCGGCAACGGAAAACGCCAGCGGGAAGTTCGATGCGCCGAACACGGCCACCGGACCGACGCCGATCAGGCGGTAGCGCAGGTCCGCGCGTGGCGGCGTGCGGGTCGGCAGCGCCACGTCGATGCGCGGGTCGCACCAGGAACCGTCGCGCAGCAGCGTGCCGAACATCTTCAGCTGGTTGCAGGTACGGGCGCGCTCGCCTTCCAGGCGGGCTTGCGGCAGGCCGGTTTCGGCCATGGCGCGCTCGATCAGTTCCGAGCCCAGGTCCATGATGTTGCGCGCGATGGCGTCCAGCAGTGCCGCGCGGGCGGCATCGCTGGTGGCGCGGAAGGTGTCGAACGCTGCACCGGCCAGGCGGCAGGCATCGTTCACCTGCTCCACGCTGACGGCATTGAATTCTTCGCCGAACTGCTGTTCGGTGCCTGGGTTGAAGGCGCGCTGCGCGCCGCCTTCGCCGCGGACGGCAACGCCGCCGATGAGTGCTTCGCCGGTAATGGTCATAACTGGTTCACTTTCTGGTAACGGGATTCCTGGACGCGCAGCGGGTTGCGCAGTGCTGGGCCGAAGGCTGGCGCCTCGACTTCGAAGGTTTCTCCGGCTTGCACCGAAATGCCGTCGGCAAAGCTCAGGGTCGCGGTACCGAAGAAGTGGATATGCACATCGCCAGGGCGGCAGAACAGGCCATACTTGAAGTGGTGGTATTCCAGGTTGGCGATGGTGTGCGACATATTCTGTTCGCCGCTGACGAACGCCTTCTGCCAGCGCACGCTGCCATCCTTGGCCAGGATGCGCGAAGTGCCCTCGATGTGCTGCGGCAGCTCGCCCACGCGCAGCGCCGGGCCCAGGCCGCAGTTGCGCAGCTTGGAGTGGGCCAGGTAGAGGTAATTCTGGCGTTCGGTGACGTGGTCGGAGAATTCATTGCCGATCGCAAAGCCGAGGCGGTAAGGCTGGCCGTCCTTGCCGATCACGTACAGGCCGGCGATTTCCGGCTCTTCGCCACCATCGAGCGAGAACTCGGGCATGGTCAGCGCCTGGCCGACCGCGGCCACGATCGAGCCGTCGCCCTTGTAGAACCATTCGGGCTGCACGCCGCGCTGGCCTTCGGCAGGCTTGCCGCCTTCCACGCCCATGCGGAACATCTTCATGGAATCGCTCAGGGATTCCACGTCGCCGCCGATCTTGCGGTGCATGGCGTCGCGCGCGTCGGCGCTGCCCAGGTGGGTCAGGCCGGTACCGGTCACGTAGCAGTGGGCCGGGTCGGCGTGGTCCAGCGGCGGCAGGATGCGGCCGGCGCTCGCCACGGCTTCGTAGCGTTCGGTGGCGGCGCCGATGGCCGCTTGAGCAACTTCAGCCAGACCCTTGCACTGGATGATGGCGCGCTGCGCCAGTTCGTAGGTGGTGGACACGCCGTCCAGCACGCGCAGCACATCCCCTTCCAGGGCAGCGACGCGGCGTTCGTTGGCGGCGGTGGTGAATTGTACGAGCAGCATAAGTTCTCCTTAGTGCGAGTGGCGCGGCACGGCGGAACCGCGGCAGCCGACCAGGAAGTCGAAGTCGCAGCCCTCGTCGGCTTGCAACACGTGGTCGATATACAGTTGCTGGTAGCCGGACTTCGGCGGCTCCTGCTGCGCTGCGCGCTCGGCGAGGCGTGCCTTCAATTCCTCGTCGCTGATCTCGAGCTGCAGCTTGTTGTTGGCGCAATCGAGCTCGATCCAGTCGCCGTCCTTGACAGCGCCGAGCGGGCCGCCGGCCATCGCTTCCGGCGCCACGTGCAGCACCACGGTGCCGTAAGCGGTACCGCTCATGCGCGCGTCGGAGATGCGCACCATGTCCTTGATGCCCTTGGCCAGCAGCTTCGGCGGCAAGCCCATGTTGCCCACTTCCGCCATGCCCGGATAGCCTTTCGGGCCGCAGTTCTTCATCACCAGGATCGAATTCTCGTCCACGTCCAGCTCCGGATCGACAATGCGTTCCTTGTAGTGGTCGAAGTTCTCGAATACCACAGCCTTGCCGCGATGCTGCATCAGGTGCGGCGAGGCAGCGGAAGGCTTCAGCACGGCGCCGCGCGGGGCCAGGTTGCCGCGCAGGATGCAGATGCCGCCGTCGGCGATCAGCGGGTTGTCGATCTTGCGGATCACTTCATCGTTGTAGATCGGCGCTTCGGCGCAGTTTTCGCCGATGGTCTTGCCGTTGACGGTCAGCGCATCCGGGTGCGGCAGCAGGTTCGCTTCGCCCATGCGGCGGATCACGCCAGGCAGGCCGCCGGCGTAGTAGAACTCTTCCATCAGGTAGCGGCCGGACGGCATCAGGTCGACGATGGTCGGCATGCCCTTGCCCACCTTGGTCCAGTCTTCCAGCTCCAGCGGCACGCCGATACGGCCGGCGATGGCTTTCAGGTGGATCACGGCGTTGGTCGAGCCGCCGATGGCGGCGTTGACGCGGATCGCGTTCTCGAAGTTTTCGCGCTTGAGGACCTTGGACAGGCGCAGGTCTTCCCACACCATTTCCACGATGCGGATGCCCGACATGTGCGCCAGCACGTAGCGGCGCGCGTCGACGGCGGGGATGGCGGCGTTGTGCGGCAGCGAGGTGCCCAGCGATTCGGCCATGCAGGCCATGGTGGAGGCGGTACCCATGGTGTTGCAGGTACCGGCGGAACGCGACATGCCAGCTTCGGCCGACATGAACTGGTGCATGGTGATCTCGCCGGCCTTGACCTGCTCGTGCAGCTGCCACACGGCGGTGCCGGAACCGATATCCTTGCCGTTCAGCTTACCGTTCAGCATCGGGCCGCCGGTGACGACGATGGTCGGCAGGTCGACCGACGCGGCGCCCATCAGCAGCGCCGGGGTGGTCTTGTCGCAGCCTACCAGCAGCACCACCGCATCCATCGGGTTGCCGCGGATGGATTCTTCCACGTCCATGCTGGCCAGGTTACGGGTCAGCATGGCGGTCGGGCGCAGGTTCGACTCGCCGTTGGAGAAAACGGGGAATTCGACCGGGTAACCGCCAGCCTCCAGGATGCCCTTCTTGACGTGCTCCGCCAGCTGGCGGAAGTGGGCATTGCAAGGGGTCAGCTCGGACCACGTATTGCAGATGCCGATGATCGGCTTGCCGCGGAATTCGTGGTCGGGGATACCCTGGTTCTTCATCCAGCTTCGGTACATGAAGCCGTTCTTGTCCTGCGTCCCGAACCATTCGGCCGAGCGCAGTTTTATCGTTTTCTTTGTCTCTGACATGGATTCCTCCGCTTATCGATGGAGGAAATGTTACGGCTCAGAGCAATATATTTCTAATGACTTATTTGTCGTTTGCTATATCGAAATCAGTATCGGGAGAAGCGGAAGGCCAGGGTGTTCTCGTACACCTCGCCCGGGCGCAGGATCACGCTCGGGAAATGGGGTTTGTTGGGGGCGTCCGGGAAGTGCTGCGGCTCCAGGCAGAAGCCGCCGCGGTGCGGGAAGCCCAGCGAACCGTCGAGGAAATTCCCGCTGTAGAACTGGATGCCCGGCTCGTGGGTGAGCACTTCCAGCTGGCGGCCCGAGTGCGGCTCGCGCACCCGCACGGCACAGCGCAGCGCCTTGCCGGCGGCCGGCGCCAGGGCGAAGTTATGGTCGTACACCGCGCCGCCGATCGGCCGCGGCTGCGTGAAATCGAAGGGCGTGCCGGCCACCGGTGCCAGTTCGCCGGTCGGTATCAGGCCCTGGTCGACCGGGGTGTATTGCGGCGCATCCATCCACATTTCGTGGCCGTTGATGGTACCGCTACCAGCGAGGTTGAAATAAGCGTGGTGGGTCAGGTTCACCGGCGTGGCGCGGTCGGTGGTGGCGCGGAAGGCCACCGTCAGCGCGCCGTCGTCGCCGAGCGTATAGCTCGCCTGCACGTCCAGGTTGCCGGGATAGCCCTGCTCCCCGTCCGGGCTGCGGTAGCGCAGCACCAGCGCTTCGCCCTCGACGGCAGCTTGCCAGACGACCTTGTCGAAGCCTTGCACGCCGCCATGCAGGTGGTTGGCGCCATCGTTGACCGACAATTGGTGCTCGACGCCGTCCAGCGTGAAGCGGCCTTGCGCGATGCGGTTGGCACAACGCCCGATCAGGGCGCCGAAATAAGGCGAGCGGCCGAAATACTCGGCCGCCGTGTCGAAGCCCAGCGTAACGTTGGCCAGGCGGCCGTCGCGGTCCGGTGCCAGGATGCGGGTGACGATCCCGCCGTAGTTGGTGATGCCGACCTCCATGCCTTGGGCATTGGTCAGGGTAAACAGGGACAGCGGCGTGCCGTCCGGTGCGTGGCCGAA
>CBFGQI010000101.1:0-19158 GCA_965650885.1 uncultured Oxalobacteraceae bacterium | reverse complement strand
GCCAGTGTGCGCCACTTCCTGCCAGAACGGCAAGTCGTCGCCGTAATAGTCGGCGTCGTAGCGGAAGCCGCCGTGTTCGACCACCAGCCGGCGCGTATTCGGGGAATCGCGGCCGGTGTACCAGCCCAGCGGCGCGCTGCCGGTCAACTCGCGGATGATCTGTACTGCTTCCTGCATATGGGCACGCTCGGTGGCCTCGTCCATGTTCTGGTAGCTGATCCAGCGCAAGCCGTGGCAAGCGATTTCGTGGCCGAGCTCCTGGAAAGCGGCCACGGCTTCCGGGTGGCGCTGCAGGGCCATCGACACGCCGAAGATGGTCAGCGGCAGCTTGCGCTCTTCAAAGATGCGCAGCACGCGCCACAGGCCGGCGCGCGAACCGTACTCGTAGATCGATTCCATGCTCATGTGGCGGTTCGGGAAGGCGGCCGCGCCGATAATCTCGGACAGGAAGGTTTCCGAGGCCGGGTCGCCATGCAGCACGCAATTCTCGCCGCCCTCTTCGTAATTCAACACGAATTGCAGGGCCACGCGGGCCTGGCCTGGCCATTGCGGGTGGGGTGGCGTGCGGCCGTAGCCAATGAGGTCACGCGGATAGTCAGAGGTGGTCGGCATGCTTGTCGCTCCTGGAAAATTCCATCATATCGCAGCCATGCCGCGCCCCGGATTGATCTGCTAATATAAGGGTTATCCGCCAAACGGAATCTGCGATACAGACAGGGCCGTCCCGATGATCCGCTCATTTGCCTGCCGCGACACGGAGTTGCTTTTCCAAAGCCATGCCGTGCGGCGCTTCAGGGAAATCGAACGCATGGCACGGCGCAAGCTGCTGCAAATCCACGCAGCCAGCCAACTGCCGAGCCTGCGGATTCCGCCGGGGAATCACCTGAAGCAGTTGCAAGGCAAGCGAAAAGGCCAATACAGCATCCGCATCAACGATCAATGGCGCATATGCTTCCGATGGCAGGGCGACAGCGCATTTGACGTCGAGATCGTGGACTATCATTAAGGAGCAGCAGCCATGGCCAAAAGATTGGAAGAAATCCATCCTGGTGAAATTCTGCTCGAAGACTTTCTGCGTCCCATGGGCGTAACGAATGCGCGCCTGGCAGCCGATATCGACGTCCCGACATCGCGTATCAGCGACATAGTCAACGGCAAACGGCCCATCACCGTCGATACGGCAATCCGGCTTGGGTTGTACTTTAATATGGAAGCGCGCTTCTGGCTCAACCTTCAATCCGAGTATGACGCACGCGTTGCCGAGCGCGAGCTCGTGCCCGCGATTAAGCCGCGCATCCGGCCACTAACTCCAAAGGCCGCCTGAATATAGCAATTTTCATATACCGGCATTGAAGCTGCCGCATATTCCCACCGGCCGGCGTATGTAATATCTGCAACCTTGTGTCTAAACAGGAGCAACAATGGGAAAGCTGAGCACGCACGTCCTCGATACCGCCAACGGCCGCCCCGGCGCCGGGGTACGGGTGGCGCTGTACGCGCTGGCCGGCGGCAGCCGCACGCTGGTCAAGGAAGATGTGACGAATGCCGATGGCCGCTGCGGCGCGCCGCTGCTCGAGGGCGATTCCATGCGCCCTGGCCAATATGAGCTGGTGTTCGGCGCGGGCGACTATTTCGCCGCGCAAGGCGTCGACCTGCCCTCTCCGCGCTTTATCGACCAGGTGACCATCGCTTTCGGCATCGCCGACGCGGGCCAGAACTACCATGTGCCGCTGGTGGTCTCGCCCTGGTCGTATTCGACCTACCGCGGCAGCTAGCCGCGCGGCAGGACGGCGCGCTCGCCGCGCCGGGCTTTCTGCTGCAGCTGCATCAGGCCATACAGCAAGGCTTCCGGCGTGGGTGGGCAGCCGGGCACGTACACGTCGACCGGCACGATGCGGTCGCAGCCGCGCACCACGGAATACGAGTAATGGTAATAGCCGCCGCCGTTGGCACAGGAGCCCATCGACACCACATAGCGCGGTTCGGCCATCTGGTCGTACACCTTGCGCATGGCGCGCGCCATCTTGTTGGTGAGGGTGCCGGCCACGATCATCAGGTCGGCCTGGCGCGGCGAAGGGCGCGGACACATGCCGAAGCGGTCCATGTCATAGCGCGCCGACGCGGCTTCCATCATTTCCACCGCACAGCAAGCCAGGCCGAAGCTCAGGTACCACAGGCTGTTGGTGCGGACGGTTTCCATCAGTGCGTCGAGCGAGGTGAGCACGTAGCCATCGCGCTCCAGCGTAGCTGCCAGTTCCATATTCTTCCCCTTGTCTTAACTTCGCTACGATAAGGGGCAGCGCGGGGAAAAGATTGTACGGATACGACAGCGGCCGGCGCTCAGTCCACGCGGGTGACGATGGCGCGCGAAGCGTCGTCATAGTGCAGCAGGCGCAGTGCGCCTTCGGCATCTGCCGCGGCTTGCAGCAGGGCCTTGGGGGCCATGCCGGTGTACTGCACGAAGTCGCGCACCATGTGGGCCTGGTCGTGGTAGCCGCTGTCCACCGCCAGCCGCGTCAAGCCGCCGTGGCGCAGCGGCGCGGTCATCATGCCCGATAGCGCGCGGACGTAGCGCATCATGCGCCGGCCATCGCGGATGCTCTGGCCATAGCTGGCCATCACGCGGCGCTCCAGCTGGCGCACACTGATGCCGAAGTGCGTCGCAATGCGGTCGTTGGGCAAAGCCAGCAGCGCCGGTGGAAGGGTGAAGGGCTGCTGGCGGCGCTGCCGGTCTTCGCGCGCCGCAAGGCGGCGCTCCAGCCAGGCGGACATCAGGGTCAGCCAGTGCGCGCTGCCGTCCGCGGCGCGCAACCGCCCTTCCAGCGCTTCGATGCCCTGCCAGTCCGGCGCGGCATCAGCCAGCGGCACGACAGCGTCACGCAATTCGCCGGGCGGGACATCGAACAGGCGGCAGAATTTGCCCGCATCGATGACCGCACTGATGAAGGTGGTGCCGTGCTCCCAGACGGCCGGCGTAGGGATCGTCATCGGGCCGGTGATGAAGGGACCGGTGTGCCGTTGCGCCCTGCCTTGGGCGTCGACGAAACGCGTGCCGCCGCGGATGAAGAAGGTCAGCATCGGGCAGGGCGTGGCCGGCACCAGCACGGCGCCGGGGCTGGCGTGCTCGATATGGAAGTAGCGCACAACGCCGGCCAGCTTCGGCGGCGGGGTTATGGCGAGGCGCATCGGCCCCAGGATCGCATCCACATCACGCATGGCCAGCATTATAGGCCGCGCTGCCGCCGCGCGCTGGGCGCGGCGTCAGCGCACGCGGTGGCCTGCGGGGACGCCATGATAAAATCGCCCCCTTACTGACTCGTCCTGACGACCTTGGATACCGTTCCCTTGTGGGCGCAATTTGCCGCCCTCGCCTTCCTGATCCTTGCCTCGGCCTTCTTCGCCATGGCCGAAACCGCCCTGATGGCGGCCAACCGCTTCCGCCTGCGCCACCAGGCCAAACGCGGCAGCCGCCGCGCCATCGCCACCCTCTGGCTGCTGGAACGTACCGAACAATTGCTGTCCCTGGTCCTGGTGGCCAACACCCTGATCAACGCCATGGCCATTGCCCTGGCCACCGCCATCGCCATCACCCAGTTCGGGCTGGCCGAACACG
The DNA here is from genome assembly GCA_965650885.1 of uncultured Oxalobacteraceae bacterium. Classification (GTDB taxonomy): domain Bacteria; phylum Pseudomonadota; class Gammaproteobacteria; order Burkholderiales; family Burkholderiaceae_D; genus Rugamonas. The sequence goes on along the minus strand of CBFGQI010000101.1, from coordinate 15,545 downwards.
TGATCCTGCTGTCCACGGTCATCGTCGTGTTCATCCTCATCGTGCTGGCCGAAATCTCGCCCAAGATCGTGGGCGCGCGCTATGCCGACCAGATCGTGCTGCCCGCTTCCTTCGTGCTGCGGCCGCTGCTGTCGGTCTCCAAGCCGCTGCTGTGGTTCGTGCACCTGTTCGTCAACACCCTGTTGCGCCTGTTCCGCATCAAGCCTACCGGCCAGATCCACGAAGGCAAGCTGTCGCCGGACGAATTGCGCTCGGTGCTGCTGGAGAACGGCAGCTTCATCCCGCAAAAACACAAGAGCATCCTGCTCAACCTGTTCGACCTCGACACCATTTCAGTGGAAGACATCATGACCCCGCGCGCCCAGGTCGAAGCGCTCGACCTGTCGATGCCGGTGCCGGACATCACCTCCCAGCTCACCACTTGCTTCCACAACAAATTGCCGGTCTACGATGGCGAGATCAACCGGATCGTCGGCATCCTCCATGTGCGCAAGGCCATCGCCCTGCTGAACGAAGAAGACGAGCTGACGGCCGAACACTTCCGCAAGCTCCTGTCCGAACCCTTCTTCATCCCGCAGGACACGCCCGCCTTCGCCGCCCTGCAGAACTTCCAGGAGAACCGGGAGCGGCTGGCCATCGTGGTCGATGAGTACGGCGAGGTGCAAGGCCTGGTGACGCTGGACGACATCATCGAGGAAATGATCGGTGAATTCACCACCTCCACCCCCAGCGCGGCGCGGGCCGACAGCTTCGCCTGGGATGGCCATGGCGAATGCCTGCTGGAAGGCAGCACCGCTTTACGTGACATCAACAAGCGTCTGGGTTTAAACTTTCCGCTGGATGGGCCCAAGACCTTGAACGGGATGTTGCTGGAAGTATTACAGGACATCCCCGATGCGCCCATCTCCGTCAAGGCTGGCAATTGCATCGTAGAAGTGGTGCAAGCACAAGACCAGGCCATCAAAGTAGTGAAATTACGACGCCCGGAGCCCCGCCTGCCAGAGTGAACGGTGCGGCGCTTTACAAAAATGATGCCTACAGGCATCATCCGGAGACTCACTCTATATTATCAAACTGATAGTGCGCTCCTATGGCAGCAGTCCAACCCAACCCGGCGACCGGCACCCCCATGTCGGGATTGGCACGGGCCCTGATGCAAGCGGGGCGCCTGACGCCGCCGCAGGCGGACGCACTGCAGAAAAAGGCCCAGGTCGAAAAAACCGCCTTCATTGATGTCCTGCTGTCCAGCGGCGGCATCAATGCGCGCGAACTGGCAGTCTTCTGCGCCGAAACCTTCGCCTATCCGCTGCTGGACCTGGCCGCCATCAATCCCGACCTGCTGCCGCCCAAGGCCATCGACAGCCGCCTGATGGCCAGCCAGCGCGTGATCCCGCTGGCCAAGCGCGGCAACAAAATGTCCGTCGCGCTGTCGGACCCGACCAATACCCAGGCGCTGGACCAGATCAAGTTCCAGGCCGAGTCGTCGGTGGAACCGGTGATCGTGCCGCACGACGCCTTGCTCAAGCTGCTGGAAACGCTGACCAAGAGCTCGACCCAGACCATCCTCGACATGTCCGGCGACGAGGGCGACATCGAGTTCGCCGAGGAAGAAGAAGCGGCGCCGACCCAGGCCCAGGCCGATGCCGCCACCGAGGTGGAAGACGCGCCGATCGTGCGTTTCCTGAACAAGATGCTGATGGATGCGGTCAATATGGGCGCTTCCGACTTGCATTTCGAACCCTTCGAAAAGTTTTACCGCATCCGCTTCCGCGTGGACGGTGTGCTAATCGAGCACGCCCAGCCGCCCACCACCATCAAGGACAAGCTGGTGTCGCGCATCAAGGTGCTGTCCAAGCTCGACATTTCGGAAAAGCGCGTGCCGCAGGATGGCCGCATGCGCCTGATCGTCTCGGCCACCAAGACGATCGACTTGCGCGTGTCGACGCTGCCCACCCTGTTCGGCGAAAAAACCGTGATGCGTATCCTGGACGCCACCCAGGCCCAGATGGGCATCGATTCGCTGGGCTACGACCCGGACCAGAAGGAATTGCTGCTGGATGCCATCCAGCGCCCTTACGGCATGGTGCTGGTGACGGGACCGACCGGTTCGGGCAAAACGGTGTCGCTGTACACCTGCCTGAATATCCTGAACAAGCCGGGCATCAATATCTCGACCGCCGAAGACCCGGCCGAGATCAACCTGCCGGGTGTCAACCAGGTGAACGTCAACGACAAGGCCGGCCTGACCTTCCCGGTGGCGCTGAAAGCCTTCCTGCGCCAGGACCCGGACATCATCATGGTCGGCGAGATCCGCGACCTGGAAACGGCGGACATTGCGATCAAGGCGGCGCAGACCGGCCACATGGTGTTCTCCACCCTGCACACCAATGACGCGCCGTCGACCCTGACGCGCCTGATGAATATGGGCGTGGCGCCCTTCAATATCGCCTCCTCGGTCATCCTGATCACGGCGCAGCGCCTGGCGCGCCGCCTGTGCACCTGCAAGCAGCCAGTCGACATTTCCGCCGACCTGCTGCTCAAGGCCGGCTTCAAGGAATCCGACCTGGATGGCACATGGAAACCTTACGGCCCGGTGGGCTGTGAGCGCTGCAACGGCTCAGGCTACAAGGGCCGGGTCGGTATTTACCAGATCATGCCGATCACGCCCGCGATCGAAGCATTGATCCTGGCACACGGCAACTCGATGCAAATCGCGGCACAATCGGAGGCGGAAGGCGTCAAATCGCTGCGCCAGTCGGGCCTGGTCAAGGTAAAGAATGGTTTGACCAGCCTGGAAGAAGTGCTGGGCTGCACCAACGAATAGGAAAGACGGATATGGCTACTGCGGGCAACCTGAAAGAACAGATATTCACATGGGAAGGCAAGGATAAGACCGGCAAGACCGTACGCGGCGAAATGCGCGCCGGCGGCGAGGCGATCGTCAATGTGACCCTGCGCCGCCAAGGCATCATGGTGACCAAGGTCAAGAAGAAGGTGTACCGCGCCGGCAAGAAAGTCACCGACAAGGACATTACCCTGTTCACCCGCCAGCTGGCGACCATGATGAAGGCAGGCGTGCCGCTGCTGCAATCGTTCGACATCGTCGGCAAGGGCCATGCCAATCCCTCCGTGTCCAAGCTGATCCTCGATTTGCGCGCCGATATCGAGACCGGTACCAGCCTGAACATGGCCTTCCGCAAGTACCCGCTCTACTTCGACCCGCTGTTCTGCAATCTGGTGGCGGCCGGCGAACAAGCCGGTATCCTGGAAGACTTGCTGACCCGTCTTGCCATCTACAAGGAAAAGACCCTGGCCATCAAGGCCAAGATCAAGTCGGCCCTGACCTACCCGATCGCGGTGCTGGCGGTGGCCTTCATCGTGACGGCCGTGATCATGATCTGGGTGGTGCCGGCCTTCAAGGAAGTGTTCTCCAGCTTTGGCGCCGACTTGCCGGCGCCGACAGTGTTCGTGATGACGGTGTCGGAATACTTCGTCAAGTATTGGTACATCATCTTTGGCGGCTTGTTCGCCGCCATCTACTTCTTCTTCCAGTCCTGGAAGCGTTCGGTCAAGATGCAGGCGACCATGGACCGCCTCATGCTCAGGCTGCCCGTGTTCGGCGACGTGATCCGCAAGGCCACGGTGGCGCGCTGGACCCGCACCCTGGCCACCATGTTCGCCGCCGGCGTGCCGCTGGTCGAATCGCTCGATTCGGTGGGCGGCGCATCGGGCAACAATGTGTACGTGGAAGCGACCAAGAAGATCCAGACCGAAGTGAGCACCGGTACCAGCCTGACGGTGGCGATGCAGAACGCGGACGTATTCCCCAGTATGGTGACCCAGATGGTGGCAATCGGCGAGGAATCCGGTGCGCTCGATTCCATGCTGGGCAAGGTGGCCGACTTCTATGAGGAAGAAGTGGACGAGGCGGTGTCCCAGCTGTCGTCCCTGATGGAACCGGCCATCATGGTGATCCTCGGCGTGGTGATCGGCGGCTTGGTGGTCGCCATGTACCTGCCAATCTTTAAACTCGGTTCGGTGGTATAAAACAAGAATGCAAGAAACCCTGATGTTGTTCTCTCCCCCCGCAACGCTGGCCGCCGCCGTGGTGGCCGGCATCCTGGGCTTGCTGGTCGGCAGTTTCCTGAACGTGGTGATCCATCGCCTGCCCATCATGATGCAGCGCGAAGTGGACAGTGTGTGCGCCTGCGAACGCGACGAGCCGGAGCCGCACCCGGAGCGCTACAACCTGCTGGTGCCGCGTTCGGCCTGCCCGCAATGCGGCCACCGGATCACCGCGCTGGAGAATATCCCGGTCATCAGCTGGCTGGTCCTGGGCGGCAAATGCAGCGCCTGCAAGACGAAGATTTCGGCCCGCTATCCGATCATTGAAGCGCTGACTGCCCTGCTGTCGGCGGGCCTGGTCTGGCATTTCGGCTTCGGCTGGACCGGCATGGCGGCCCTGGTGTTCGGCTGGCTGCTGCTCGCCATGACCTTCATCGACATCGACACCCAGCTGCTGCCGGACGACCTGACCTATCCGCTGCTGTGGCTTGGCCTGCTGGTCAACGTCAAGGCCATGTTCGTGCCGCTGCAGGATGCCGTGCTGGGCGCCGCGGCCGGCTATATGGTGCTGTGGACCGTGTACTGGGTGTTCAAGCTGGTGCGCGGCAAGGAAGGCATGGGCTACGGCGACTTCAAGCTGCTGGCCGCCCTGGGCGCCTGGATGGGCTGGCAGATGCTGCCGGCGATCATCCTGCTGTCCTCCGTGGTGGGCGCGCTGGTCGGCATCGGCATCATGATCGCTTCGCGCCTGGGCTTCGACCACAAGATCCCGTTCGGCCCTTACCTGGCCGGCGCCGGCCTGGCGGCCCTGCTGTGCGGCCAGCAAATCACCGCCTTCATTTACGGCGCCACGGGCTGACATGCCGCGGCGCTTCATGGTCGGCCTGACGGGCGGCATCGGCAGCGGCAAGAGCCTGGTGGCCAATATGTTCGCCGACCGCGGCGCCAGCGTCGTCGACACCGACCTGATTGCGCACAGCCTGACCGGCCCCGGCGGGGCGGCAATGCCCGACATCCTGGCCGAATTCGGCGCCCAGATGGCCGATAGCCGCGGCGCCATGGACCGCGCCCGGATGCGCGACCTGGTCTTCCGCGAACCGGCGGCCAAGCGCCGCCTGGAAGCCATCCTGCATCCGATGATCCGCGACGCCACGCTGGCGGCGGCGGCCGATGCCACCGGCAGCTACGTGATCCTGGCGATTCCCCTGCTGGTCGAATCGGGCGCCTGGAAGCAGCGCGTCAACCGTGTACTGGTGGTCGATTGTCCGGAAGAAGTCCAGGTGGCGCGCGTGATGGCGCGCAATGGCCTGGCGGAAGACCAGGTGCGGGCCATCATGGCGACGCAGGTGCCGCGCCTGGAGCGCCTGGCGGCGGCCGACGACGTCATCGACAATGGCGGCCGGATCGAGGCCTTGACACCGCAGGTGGACCGCTTGCATGGTTTTTATCAGCAATATTTGTAATTTTGCTTCGCATGGTTCAGAATCACGTGATTATTAATCGGTCTTCCACACGAGGGATGCTTTGATCGTTTACGAATATCCTTTCAATGAGCGCATCCGCACCCTGTTGCGCCTGGAGGATCTATACGAGAAGTTCAAGTTCTTCGTGCATCAGGAACACCCGATGCAGCATCACGTGGCGCTGGCGACCATCTTCGACATGCTCGAAGTGGCCGGGCGCGCCGACCTGAAGTCCGATTTGCTGCAGGAGCTGGAGCGCCAGCGCCAGAGCCTGCTGGGCTACCGGTCCAACCCGAATGTCCAGACGGAGATGCTGGACGCCATCCTCGCTGAACTCGACAGTGTGTCGAGCGCCCTGGTCGCGGCACAGGGCAAGACCGGCCAGAACGTGCGCGACAATGAGTGGCTGATGAGCATCCGTGGCCGCACCATCATCCCGGGCGGGGCTTGCGAATTCGACCTGCCTTCCTACTATGCCTGGCAAAAGCAGCCGGCCGAAAAGCGCTTCAACGATATCGCCAACTGGTTCAATCCGCTGGTGCCGCTGTTCGATGCCCTGGCCCTGGTACTGCGCCTGCTGCGCGACTCGGGCGCGCCGGTGAAGATGATTGCCAATGCCGGCAGTTATCAGCAAATGCTGCAAGGCAAGGTCTACCAGATGCTGCGCCTGTCGGTCGACGAATCTTTGGGGGCGATTCCGGAGATTTCGGCCAATAAGTACATGCTGTGGGTGCGCTTCACTTCCCAGGGCGGCGACCTGAAACCCAAGCCGCTGGAAGAAGATGTACCATTCGAGCTTACCCTCTGTAATTTCTAAGCACCATGCCGACTGTCGTTGAATGCCCCACCTGCCATGCCAAGGTAGAGTGGACGGAAGCCAATAAATACCGCCCTTTCTGCAGCGAGCGCTGCAAGATGATCGACCTTGGCGCCTGGGCCGAGGAAAAGTACACCATCCCTGGCTCCGCGCCGACCGATCCGCTGGACGAGGACAAGCAGTGAAGCGCCTGTTCGCCGGCGCGGCACTGGCCGCCGCCGCCACCGTGGCGCAGGCGGGGCCGCGCGAGGAGGCGCTGCAGCTGGCCGATATGCAGTGGAACCATTTCCGCGTGAATGGCGATGCGAAGGCGCTGGAACCGCTGCTGGCCGAGCGCTGGATGTTGACGCATTCGGATGGCAAGGTGCAGTACAAGGCGGATTACCTGGCGCAGCTGGCGACCGGCACGCGGCGTAATACGGGCATCAGCAACCAGGAGTCGGAAATCCGGTTTTACGGGGATACGGCGATTGTCACCGGCAAGAGCGTGCAGTCGGGCGTGGGGGAAACCGGGCCGTTCAGCGGCAGCTTCCGGTTTACCAGGACCTGGGTGTGGCAGGATGGGCGTTGGGTGATGGTGGCGTCGCATTCTTCGCGGCTGGCTGGCGAGAACCGGTAAACCGGGGTCAGACCCGAAGGGTCAGACCCCCAATGGTGTCAGGCCCTTGGGCCTGACACCGGTTTACCGGTTTTCAGTAACGCACCCGATCCAGCCACTCCAGCAACGGGATGGTGGCCGGCAGCAAAGGCTCCACCCCCACCGTCCCTTGCCAGGCAAACGCTTGTCCCTCGAGGCTTTGCGGCTCCCCGGTCCACTCGCGGCTGATAAAGAAGTGCAAGCGCACGTGGGCGTGCGGATAGACGTGCTCCACGCCGCACCACTCCTCGGCGCTGGTGATCTGGATCCCCAGTTCTTCGACAAACTCGCGCTTGAGCGCCTCCAGGATGGTTTCGCCCGGATCGACTTTCCCGCCTGGGAATTCCCAATAGCCGGCGTAAGGCTTGCCCTCCGGCCGCTGCCCCAGGAGCACGTCGCCATTGGCCTTCATCAGGATACCGACCGCGACATCGATCGGCCGCTGCGCGGCGCTCATTGCAGCCTCCCCGCATAATCGCGCGCAAACTGCCAGGCCACGCGGCCGGAACGCGAGCCGCGCTGCAGCGCCCACTGCAAGGCTTCCGTCCGCGCATCGGCGATCTGCGACACGCTGCAGCCGAAAGCCGCCAGCCAATGCGCCACGATGCCCAGGTAATCGTCCTGCTTGAAGGGATAGAAGGAGAGCCACAAGCCGAAACGCTCGGACAGCGAAATCTTCTCCTCCACCGTTTCGCCCGGATGCAGGTCGCCATCCTCGTCGTGCTTGTACGTAGCGTTGTCCGACATGCGCTCCGGCATCAGGTGGCGGCGGTTGGAGGTCGCATAGATCAGCACATTGTCGATCACCGCCGATACCGAGCCATCCAACGCCACCTTGAGCGCCTTGTAACCGCTCTCACCTTCCTCGAACGACAGGTCGTCGCAAAACACCACGAAGCGCTCGGGCCGTCCCGCCACCAGGTCCATGATGTCCGGCAGGTCGTGCAGGTCGGCCTTGTCGACTTCGATCAGGCGCAAGCCATTGTCGGCAAACGCCGCCAGGCATGCCTTGATCAGCGAGGACTTGCCGGTGCCGCGCGCCCCGGTGAGCAGCACGTTGTTGGCCGGTTTCCCCTCCACGAACTGGCGGGTATTCTGCTCGATCTGCGCCTTCTGGCGGCCGATGTATTGCAAGTCCTCAAAGGCGATTTTCGCCGGACGGGGCACAGGCTGCAGGAAGCCCGCGCCATCGCGCCGCTTGCGCCAACGGAATGCGGTCGATGCCTGCCAGTCGGGCGCAACCGGCACCGCAGGCAGGATCGCTTCCACGCGCGCCAGCAAAGCCTCGGCGCGGCGCAGGAATTGGTCGAGTTGAGCCGACATCGGCTCAGGAACGGTAGTCGGCGTTGATCGACACGTAATCGTGCGACAAATCGCAGGTATAGACGGTGGAGGAAGCATTGCCGCGTGCCAGCTTCACGCGCACGGTGATTTCGCTCTGCTTCATCACGCGCTGGCCATCCTCTTCCTTGTAGTCCGGATTGCGGCCGCCGTCCTTGGCGACCCACACATCGTCCAGGTAAAGGTTGATCTTGCTGACGTCCAGGTCATCCACGCCGGCGTAGCCGATGGCCGCCAGGATGCGGCCCAGGTTCGGATCGGAAGCGAAGAAGGCGGTTTTGACCAGCGGCGAGTGGCCGATCGAGTAAGCGATCTTGCGGCATTCTTCCACGCTGGCGCCATCTTCCACGGTGATGGTCATGAACTTGGTCGCGCCCTCGCCGTCGCGCACGATGGCCTGCGCCAGGAACACCGACAATTCGGTGACGGCGGCGGCCAGTGCCTTGTATTCAGGCGAATCGACCGAATCGACCACCAGGCTGCCGGCGCCGGTCGCCATCAGGATGAAGGAATCGTTGGTCGAGGTGTCGCCATCGATGGTGATGCAATTGAAGGACTTGTCGGCCGCTTCCTTGACCAGCACGTCCAGCACCGGCTGCGCCACCTTGGCGTCGAAGGCCAGGTAACCCAGCATGGTGGCCATGTTCGGCTTGATCATGCCGGCGCCTTTCGAGATGCCGGTCATGGTGACCTTGTGGCCGGCGATATCGACGGTGCGCGAACCCGCCTTCGGCTGGGTATCGGTGGTCATGATCGCTTCCGCTGCATGGAACCAGTTGTCCTGTTTGAGGTTCTGCACGGCTTTCGGCAGGCCGGCCACGATCTTTTCCACTGGCAGCGGTTCCAGGATCACACCGGTGGAGAACGGCAGGATTTGCTGGGCATCGCATCCCAGTTCCTGCGCCAGCGCGGCGCAAGTCGCGCGCGCGTTGGCCAGGCCCGCTTCGCCGGTGCCGGCGTTGGCATTGCCGGTGTTGACCATCAGGGCGCGGATCGGCTTGCCGCCCTGCTTCACGGTCGCCAGGTTTTCCTTCGAAATCTGCACCGGTGCGGCACAAAAGCGGTTCAGCGTGAACACGCCGGACACGGAGGCGCCATCGGCCAGCTTCAGGACCAGGACGTCCTTGCGGCCCGGCTTCTTGATACCGGCTTCGGCAAAGCCAAGCTCGATACCGGCAACCGGCTTCAGATCGGCGGCGACAGGGATGGGGGAATTGACGGCCATGGTGTTTTTCTCAATTTTGATGTGGAGTGAAGTCGTTATTTTAAACGCACCGGACGGATCTGGCGCGGTGCAATAAAGCCAAGAATCGCACGCAAAAAACCCACAGTTTCTAGAACCAGTTCTCTATTTCGTGCATCAACGATACATCTTGGTGCCGAATTCAATTATCGTAAGCAACAGCCATTAAAAAATGGCACTAAATTGGTGCGACGCACTAACAATAGAACAACATTCAAATCGGATCACTTTCATGAAGAAACAGCTTCTCACCGCTACCGTGCTGGCCGCGACCAGCATGCTGGCCCAGGCTGGCACCCTGGGCGACGGCAACCTGAGCATCAGCGGCTTCGGCACCCTGGGCGTAGCCCAGACCGACAGCGACGATGCCAAGTTCGCCCGCTACAACCAGGCTTCGGGCACCGGCGACTCGCCGCGCATCGGCCTGGACAGCAACCTGGGCCTGCAGGCGACCTATACCTTCAATGACCGCCTGTCGGCCACCGTGCAGGTACTGACCCGCAAGAACACCAGCCCGCAATTCACCACCGACCTGACCTGGGGCTTCCTGAAGTACAAGCTGAACGACGAAACCAATGTCCGCCTGGGCCGCGTGGTCTTGCCCGCCTTCCTGATCTCGGACTACCAGAACGTGGGCTATGCCAACACCATGATGCGCCCGCCGATCGAGATGTACGGCCAGGCGCCGATCGAGAACGTGGACGGTGCCGACGTCAACTGGCAGCACGCGTTTGGCAACACCAACGTCACGGTCCAGGGCTTCGGCGGCGTGAGCCGCGGCAAGCTGTACGTGCCGACCGGCGGCGGTTCCGTGGCCAAGCACCAGTCGCCGGTCTTCGGCGCTGCCGTGACCGCCGAATACGGCCCATTCACCGCCCGCGTGGCGCATGCCCGCGCCAAGATCGAAGTCAACAACCTGGCGCCGATCAATGCCGTGACCGATGGCCTGACCCGCACCGGCATCCCGGCCATGGTGCAGCTGGCCAACGACCTGACCTTGCGCGGCGGCAAGCGCATGAGCTTTACCGAAATCGGCTTGACGATGGATTACAAGAACATCGTGCTGCAAGCCGAGTACGCCCAGCGCCGCGCCCACGAGCCGGTGTACATCCCCGAAACCAATTCCGGCTATGTGATGGCCGGCTACCGTTTCGGCAAAGTGCTGCCTTACTACACCCACGCCTATTACAAGGGCGCCGGTTCTTCCGTGACCGTGCCGACCGTGCCGGCCGCGCATCCGCTGGCACCGACCCTGGGCGCCATCCGCGGCCTGCTGGTCTCGACCGAGCAGAAGACCGACCTGGTCGGCATGCGCTGGGACTTCGCCAAGTCGCTGGCCTTGAAGGTGCAGATCGACCACGTCCAGCCGAAGGTGAAGGGCGGTTCCCTGATCCTGCCTTCCGGCGTGCCGACTTACACCAAAAGCGTAAACGTCTATGCCATCGGCATCGACTACGTGTTCTAAGGAGGCGCACATGAAAAAAATCCTGAGCGCCCTCCTCGCCTCCACCTTCGCCATCGCCGCCCTGCCCGCATCGGCCGAGATCGTCGTGATCGTCAACAAGGACAATCCGGCATCGCGCATGTTCTCGGAGCAGGCATCCCAATTCTTCCTCGGCAAATCGGCCATGTTCACGCCGATCGACCAGGCCGAAGGCTCCAAGATCCGCGCCGACTTTTACCAGAAAGTCGCGGACAAGGATCCGGCCCAGGTGAAGGCCATCTGGTCCAAGCTGGTGTTTACCGGCAAGGCTACGCCGCCGAAGGAATTCAAGTCCAATGCCGAGGTCAAGAAGGCCGTGGCGGAAGACCCGAAAGCCATCGGCTACATCGACAAGTCGGCTGTCGACGACAGCGTCAAGGTCATCCTGACCCTGCCTTAAGAAGCCGCACGATTTCACTGCGCCTGCTACGCGCCAACGCCGCCCCGCAACAGCCGGGCGGCGTTTTTTTTAAGTTTCGGCAACTTTTACGGATGAAGCGATACAATGGACTTTTCATCCGGAGGGAGCGCCTTGAAACTTTCGCTGCGCGCGAAATTCATGCTGTTGAGCGCATTCGTGCTGGCTGTGGTGGTAGCGCTATTGATCGCCAACAGCTTGCGCCTGATGACCAACGCCGTCAGCCGCAATGCCGACCGGGTCGCCCACGAGTACGCCATCAACCTGAACTTGACGCTGACGCCCTACGCCAGCAGCGGCCGCCTGGGCGAATTGCGCACCTATTGGTCGGAAATGCTGTCGGACCCACGCGACAGTTTCCTGCGCTATATCGTGATCCTGGATGCTGCCGGCGAACCGATCCTCGAAGCGGGCGAGCGCCCGGTCTTTCTGCCCGAATCGCTGCGCCCCGACCAACTGGGCGGTGTGCGCACTGCCGTGGAAGGCAATCTGCTGCATGCCCAGACGCCGCTGCTGTTGAAGGACAACCGCGTCGGTACGCTGCACTTCGGCCTGTCCACCGCCGACCTGGTTGCCGCGCGCGACGACGTGCTGCGCCAGGGCGGCATGATCGCCCTGCTCGGCTTCGTGCTGGCCCTGCTGCTGTTTTTCGCCATGACGCGCGGCGTCGGGGTGCGCCTGGCGACGCTGGCGCGCCACTCGGAGCAATTGGCGGAGGGCAAGTTCAGCCAGTTGCCGGAAGGGGGCGGCGACGAACTGGAAGTGGTTACCCATTCGCTTAACCTGATGAGTTCCGCGCTGCGTGAGCGCATCGCCCAGCTGGAGGAATCGCAGCGCCGGCTGCGCGAATCGGAGGAACGCTTCCGCACCCTGTTCGACATGACGCCATTGCCGCTGTCGGTATCCGACCAGGACGGCCGCATCGTCGGCGCCAACCAGGCGCTGGTACGCACCTTCGGCATTCCCCTGCACGAATTGATCGGCAAGCGCTCAGATGAAGTGACATTCTGGGCGTCGCCCGATGAGCGGCTGCGGATCTGGAACAAGTTCCGCCTGTATGGCGTGGTCCAGGGCGAAATGGCCGAAGTGGTGCTGCCCGGCGAGCGGCCGGGCCAGGTGGCGATCTGGTCGTCTTCGCTGCTGCTCGACGGCCGGCATGCCATCATCTGGGCCCTGCTCGACCTCACACAGGAAATGAACGCCAAACAGCAATTGCGGGAATTGAACGACGCGCTGGAAACCCGCGTGCGCGAACGCTCGGCGGAGCTGGAACAGGCTAACCGGGACTTGTCGCATGCCCTGGAAACCTTGCAACGCACCCAGCATGACTTGATCGCGTCGGAGAAAATGGCGTCGCTCGGCTCGCTGGTGGCAGGCATTGCGCACGAATTGAATACCCCGATCGGCAACAGCCTGCTGGCTTCCACCGCGCTCGACGACCGGGTGCAGGAGTTCAAGCAAACGGTGGCCGAGGGCGCAATCCGCCGCTCGACCCTGACCCACCATCTCGGCGAAGTGCAGATGGCATGCGGGTTGATTTCCAGTTCGCTGGAAAAGGCCGCCGCCCTGATCGCCTCCTTCAAGCAGATCGCGGTCGACCAGACCAATGACCAGCGCCGCCGGTTCCGCCTGCAGGCAGTGGCGCTCGACACGGCCGCCACCTATACGCCGCGCCTGCGCCGCAGTGCGATCCAGATGGAGGTCGACGTGCCGCCCGAGCTGGAACTGGACTCCTACCCGGGAAGCATGTACCAGGTGTTCAACAACCTGATCAACAACGCCCTGATGCATGCCTTCGAAGGCCGCCACAGCGGCACACTGTGCATCTTCGCCCGCGCGGCCGACCAGGGCCAGATCGAAATCGTGTTCCGCGACGATGGCGTCGGGATGACGGAGGAAATCCAGCGCCACGTGTTCGATCCCTTCTTCACCACCAAGATGGGCAACGGCGGCACCGGCCTCGGCATGAACATCGTCTACAACATCGTCACCGGCGTCATGGGCGGCCGCATCGCCATCGAATCCGCGCCAGGTGAAGGCACCACGGTGCGCATGGCGGTCCCCCTCTCTTCGCCGCAAAAAGAGTAAGCCAGCCGCCAGCTGATCGGTGCCGGCCCCGGCGTACCGGCCGCGCCTGGCCCGGCGCAGCGCTCGCATGGGCATAGTAATTGCATTAATTCAGGAGCCCGCTAGAACAACGCGCACCATGAACAGCTCCGCACCAAATTCAGAAAGCCCACGCACCAAAACGGTTCAGCGCATCGTCAAGATCCGGCGCGACTACAACACCTGGGTCGCCAATGAAACCATTGAAGATTACGCGCTGCGCTACACGCCGCGCGCCTTCCGCAAATGGTCCATCTTCCGCGTCGCCAATACCGCGTTTGGTGCGATTGCTTTCCTGGTGCTGGAAGCGATCGGCGGCACGCTGGCCGTGCACTACGGCTTCGTCAATGCATTCTGGGCCATCCTGGCGGTCAGCCTGATCATTTTCCTGACCGGCCTGCCCATCAGCTATTACGCGGCACGCCATGGCGTGGACATGGACTTGCTGACCCGCGGCGCCGGCTTCGGCTATATCGGGTCCACCATTTCCTCCTTCATCTACGCTTCCTTCACCTTCATCCTGTTTGCGCTGGAAGCGGCCATCATGGCCTACGCGCTGGAACTGTATTTCGGCCTGCCCTTGTGGCTCGGCTACCTGGCCAGCGCGCTGGCGGTGGTGCCCCTGGTGACGCACGGCGTCACCCTGATCAGCCGCATCCAGATGGTGAGCCAGCCGCTCTGGCTGCTGCTGATGGCATTGCCCTTCATCGCCATTGCGTTCAAGCGCCCCGAACTGCCCGGCCAATTGCTGCAGTTCGCCGGCACCAACCCCGCCAACGCCCATTTCAACACCCTGGCCTTTGGCGCCGCTACCGCCGTCGGCGTGGCCCTGATCCCGCAGATTGGCGAACAGGTCGATTTCCTGCGCTTCATGCCACCGCCGGGAAAGAAACGCCTGCGCTGGCACCTTGGCGTGCTGGCCGCGGGACCGGGCTGGGCGGTGGTCGGCGCACTGAAAATGCTGGCCGGCGCCCTGCTCGCCCTGCTCGTACTGCAGGGCGGCGCCAGCCTGGCCCAGGCGGTCAACCCGACCCACATGTACCTGGCCGGGTTCAACCTGGTCGGTGCCGGCCCGGGCCTGGCGCTGCTCGCCACCGTGGTGTTTGTCGTGGTGTCGCAGATCAAGATCAATATGACCAATGCCTATGCCGGCTCGCTGGCCTGGTCGAATTTCTTTGCCCGCCTGACCCACAGCCATCCGGGGCGCGTGGTGTGGGCCTGCTTCAACGCCCTGATCGCCGTGCTGCTGATGGAACTGAACGTGTTCCAGGCCTTGGACCAGGTGCTCGGCCTCTTCTCCAATATCGCCATCGCCTGGATCGCCGCCGTGGTGGCCGACCTGGTCATCAACAAGCCGCTGGGGCTGAGCCCGGCAGGCATCGAATTCCGCCGCGCCTACCTGTACGATATCAACCCGGTTGGCGTGGGCGCGATGCTGCTGGCTTCGCTGCTCTCGGTGGCTGCCTTCACTGGCCTGTTCGGCGCGACGGCCCAGGCCTTTTCAGCCTTCATCGCCCTCGCCACGGCCTTCGCCGCCGCGCCGGCCATTGCCTACCTCACGGACGGCCGCTACTACATCGCGCGCCCGCCAGCCGCGGCGCACAGCAATACCTGCAGCATTTGCGAAAAATCCTACGAAGCAGAGGACATGGCGCATTGCCCGGCCTACCAGGGACCGATCTGCTCGCTCTGCTGCTGCCTCGACGCGCGCTGCGACGATGCATGCAAGCCCCATGCGCGCCTGTCGGTCCAATGGCAAGCCGCCATGCGCTGGCTGCTGCCCAAATCGGCCTGGCCTTACCTGGTCAGCGGACTGGGCTACTACCTGCTGCTGCTGACATTGACCCTGCTCTTCCTCACGGGCTTATTGGGACTGCTGTACCTGCATGAGGCGGCGGCCCTGGCGCAGGCCGGCCAGGCGCAACTGCTGCCGCCGTTGCGCCTGGCCTTCCTCAAGATCTTCGGCGCGCTG
>CBFGQI010000100.1:0-19372 GCA_965650885.1 uncultured Oxalobacteraceae bacterium | reverse complement strand
GACTCATAATCCTTTGGTGCCCGGTTCGACTCCGGGAGGGCCTACCAATTCACTACGCTTTGTAAGCAAGCCCTTGTGAGCAATCATAGGGGCTTCTTACGTAACCACACAGCGAACAAGTAGCTAGACGTGCGTGATGAGGAATTAATCATCAATTCTTGTCGCCACTACTATAAGAGAGGGGAGCACGCGCTTCCCTCTCTTATAGTTTTCATGCCCTGGGGCGCCGATTGATTCGCACAGTGGCAGTTCTGTAAACTTCGCCTTCCAATTGCAGGCTATAGTCGTGTTTTGGCATATGTGCGACCATTCCCATGGTTCGGGAAATCCGAATCTTGTTATAAGGCTCCGCCATGTTCGTTATTAGCACCACCTCGTCGGATTTGCTGCTTACATACCGGAGAGTGATTTCACTATCGGGAGCCGACCATTTTCCCGTCCCATGCCTTCCATCTGACGTCGAGTAACTGCCATCTTCGGCAAAGTCCACATCCGCCACCGGGGACCACGGCACGTTCTCTTGTCTAGCCTTATCTTGCTGTGCCTGTAGCGAGGCAATTGTTTGCTTCAGTTGAGCATTTTCGATAGTAATTGTTGATAGCTTCTCGCTGACCTCGTTCAGCTTTTGGATTACGTTTTGGTGATGTGTTTGCAGTTCGGCCAGCTTTTTTTTATTGGTGCCAAAGGCGTATTCCTTCCCGCCAATGGTAATCGGTTCACCGATGGCATACAAAATGCCTGCGCCTGTCAGGGCGACAAGACCGGCGCCGATCACGATAGCAAAAGCCGATTTGGCGGGCAGCTTGCTGAGATCAATCATTCAAGTTCCTATGCTGAAAATGGTCACGTACTTGGCATAACGATCCAAGTCTCGCCCCAAGATTATTGAAGCGGACTGTCGTGGTCAAGCTCATCAGATATAGGTGGAGAAGATCCGCAGTCGGCTTCAGCACGCCGTTTTTGAAGTTATCGAGTTAGATCTCGGTTCGTCGTTTCCTCGAATCACCTGGGAAGTAAAGTCCCAGCAGGCGGCGAGCGAAAAGTCAACATTGCGTTGATTGGTTCGTTGGAGACTGGTGGACGCGCATGGCAAACTCGGGTGAACGACGCAAATCCGCGATCGGTTAGAGGCACGCTCTGAAATGCGAGGACTGCGTCGTCCGGTCGTTAGAACCCCGCCTGGGACAGCCAGGCCGGCATATCAACCAGCTTGATCGCCGGATCAGCCTTCAAATGCCGCTGCACCAGTGGCCGGTTGCGGATGCCGGTCAGTACCAGTACGCGTTTGCCGGGGTGCTCGCTGACCGCGCGCTTCACCATGTCGGCCGTGTGACGGTCCCAGCGTTCGTCGGCGTCTTTCATCACGGGGCCGACGATCTCGGCTTGCAGCCGGGCGGCGGCATCGATCATTTCGCCGGTGACTTCGTCCTGCACACGCGCGGCGGAAGTCCAGTGCTTGCCGAGCACGGCGTACATATTCTTTTCGGTGCGTTTGAAGCTGGCGGATAGCGCAGGCTGTTCCTTGTCGAATTGCTGCAACCTGCCTTTCACCGCTTCGACGATTTCGCTGAACATCGGCTCGGCCGGCTCGGCGGGGTACGTGATGATATTGCGGTGTTCCAGCAGCGGGAAAATGCCGGTGGTGTATTCGATCTTGCCGGGGAAGACGGTACGCTTGCGCAGTTCTTCAGGCGTGACGTCCAGCACCATGACATCGGGCGATACTTTCTGGACGATGTTCACCAGCGTTTGGACGTCGTAAGCGGGCACTTGTTCGTGCCGTTTGTACAGCGTGCCGAGCAAATAGACCTCGCTTGCCGCGAGGGCGGGACCGGCGATGCTGAAGGCGAGCAGGGCTGCCGCAATGCCTTGGATTGCTTTCTTCATGTTGATATCTCCTGTGGCACCAGGTCGGAATGCCTGGTGTGCCAAGCATATTAACGCGCATTTCAGCTTTGCCGCTGGTTGACTATCAAGCAAGAAATAATTCATAATGAGAATTATTCTCATCCAGCCAGCCAAGCGCACTCCCGAGACGACGCTCGCCAGCCCCTGCCGCAAATAACCCAACGGGGAGGTCGTAGTGCAGTTGTCCAAGGTCACGCCATTCAAACTTAATCCACTTGCTGCAGCGCTGCTGCTGGCCATCGCGGCGCCATGGAGCGCGGGCGCCAGTGAAGCGGTCATGGAGACGGTGGTCGTCTCGGCATCCCGCTCGAACATCGAAGCGGACAAGGCGCCGCAAACCATTGTCGTCCTCAGGAAGGAGGACATCGAGCGGCAGCTGGCCATTTCGGGCAATTCGTCCGACGCCCTGAGCAACCTGCTCCCTTCCTATACGCCGAGCCGCGGCAAGATGAACGGTTCGGGTGAAACGCTGCGTGGACGTACGCCGCTGATCCTGATCGACGGTGTGCCGCAATCGAACCCGGTGCGGCCCACCGGCCGCGAGGCGCACACCATCGATTATTCGATGGTGGAGCGCATCGAAATCATCCAGGGGCCCAATGCGGTCAACGGCCTGGGAGCGACTGGGGGCACGATCAATATCATCACGCGGCGGCCGGACAAGGGCAGCTTCAGCCAGCACGCCAGCGTGCAGATGACGATGCCAACGTCCGACATCAGTTCCGACACGCAGGGTTACAAGGGCAGCTATCGCTTGAGCGGCCGTGGCGACAAGCTCGATTACCTCTTGGCCGTCGCTTATGAGAACCAGGGCCAGCACCTGGACGGCGAGGGCAGGCCGATCGGCGTTGACGTCACGCAGGGCGACCTGCAGGATTCGCGTAGCTACGATGTGCTGGCCAAGCTTGGATACTGGCTGGACGACGCGCAGCGCCTGCAGCTGTCCATCAACCGCTACAAGATCAAGTCCAAGGCCAGTTATGTGGGCGTGGCGGGCAACCGCCAGCTTGGCATCCCGTCGACATCGGCCGAAGGCACGCCACCGGGCAAGCCTGCCTGCAACGACGTCTGGACTTCCAGCCTCTCATACAGCCACAGCAACCTGGCGGGCATGGAATTGTCGGCCATGGTGTTCAACCAGGAGTTCGAGGGCCTGTTCGGGGCGGATAATTCGGCGACTTTCCAGGATGTGACGATCGCGCCGCGCGGCGCGCTGTTCGACCAGTCGCGCGCTGTCGCATCCAAGTACGGCAGCAAGGTGGGCTTGACCAAATCCAGCTTGCTCGATGGCCGCCTGAAGCTGACCCTCGGCTTCGATACGCTGGTCGATGAAGGCAAGCAGGATATGTATTTGACCGGCCGCACCTTTGTGCCGGAGTCGAAATACCGCAATGTCTCGCTGTTTACGCAGGGCGAGTACAAGCTTTTCGAGCAACTGACCTTGCACGCAGGCGTGCGCAAGGAAAACGCAGACCTGGAGGTGGGCAGCTACCGTACCCTGGCCGCGTACAAGAATACCTTCGTCGAGGGTGGCAAGATCAAGTTCAACGAAACGCTGTTCAATGCCGGCGTCGTGTTCAGTCCGTCGAGCGATGTGAACGTGTACGCCAACTATTCGGAAGGCTTCGGTTTGCCGGACATCGGGCGTGCGCTGCGTTCGATCAATACGCCGGGACAGAGCGTTGGCAGCATGCGCGCGCTCGAGCCTATCCTGACCGATGGCATTGAGCTGGGCACGCGCGTGCGCAAAGGCGCATGGGAGCTCGACGCCAGCTACTTCCAGTCGGACTCCGATTTTGGTGCGCGTGTGGTGCCGGTCAATGGCGTATTCATGATGTCGCGCGAGAAGACCCGCCTGAAAGGCGTCGAGGCCAGCGCCGGTTACCGCTTCACCAAGGAGCACGGCGCCCGCCTGTCTTACGCTTACACCAAGGGCCGCTACGACAGCGACAACAACGGCAGCCTGAATGCGAAGCTGGACGGCCTGAACGTGGCGCCCAACCGCCTGGTCGCCAGCTGGTCCGCGAACTGGGGCCAGAAACTGTCGTCCTTCGTCCAGCTGCAGCACGCGTTCAGCCAGTCGTTCGACGACCCGGCCAAGGAATTCAGCGGCTATACGCTGGCTGACGCTTCCGTGAACTACAAACTGCCAAAAGGCGAGCTGCGCCTGGGCGTGGCCAACCTGTTCGACCGCCAGTACATCACGTATTACTCGCAGAGTGCCTTGGTTGAACCGGCACGCTACTTCGCGGGCCGTGGGCGTACCTTGACGGTGGGCTATTCGCTCGGGTTCTGATGAAAGCGCCATTTGCCATCCTCCTGCGCGTGCTGGGCACCGTGTGCGGCGGTTACGGGCTGGCTGCGCAGGCTGTCGCCGCGGCGGCGGCGGTGCTGGCAGGACTTGGCCTGGCGCGTTCGGAGGCGGTGGTACTGGCGGCGATGCTCGGCTTTGCGGCCTACCTGTTCCTGCTGTTGTGGGGATTCAGCGTGAAGGGCGCGGAGCGGCTATCGTTCGGCAAATCGATGGCCGTACTGCACACCTGGGCCGGCGTGGTGCTGGGCAGCTTGTTGTTCGCGATTTTCTGGATGGGCTCATTGAGCGTATTCGACCGCGAGATCGACCGCTGGATGATGCCCGGCACGCGCATTGCGCCGGCTGCCGCGCCCATCTCCCTCGACCGCATTGCGAGCGAGGTCGCCCCGGCGGTGCCTGCCAAGGCGAGCCAGTGGCGCATCGACCTGCCGACCGATCGCGTGCCCGTCGTGCGCTTTTCGTACCGGGAAAAGAAGGGTGACGCCACCTACCGCCAGTACGACCCGGTGCGCCATACCTTCGTGCCGGAGCAGGGCACGCTGGGCGGCACGGGCTTCATCTTCCCCTTCCATTACGGGCTGCACCTGAAATGGAACGACCTGGGGAAATGGCTGGTGGGCTTGGCCGCCATGGCGATGCTGGCGCTGCTGGTGTCGGGCGTCGTCATCCACAAAAAGATATTCAGCCAATTCTTCACTTTCCGGCCGCACAAGCGGCTGCAGCGCAGCAGCCTGGACCTGCACAACCTCACTGGCGTGATCGGGCTGCCGTTCCACTTCGTGCTCACGCTGTCCGGCCTGATCATCTTCATGTCGATCTACTTTCCACAGGCGCACTGGCTGGCCTACGGCAGCGGCAAGGCCGACAAGCAAGCCTACACAGCCGAAGCGATGGGTCGTTATGCCCGCGCCAGGGCCAACGCGCCGGGCGCCCTGGCGTCGCTCGATGCGATGGCGGCGCGTGCCGAGCAAGCGTGGGCGGGCGGGCAACCGTATTTCGTGCGCGTCTACCACCCGGGCGACGCGAACAGCTACGTCGAGCTGCGCCGTTCCTATGCGCGCGATGTCACGATGAACCTGGACCAGATCTACTTCGATGCGGTCACCGGCGAGATCCTGCACCGCTTCGAGGCGGCGCCGGTGATGACCGTGCAGCGCTTCATCTCGGGCATGCATTTCGTCCAGTTCGAGCACTGGCCTTTGCGCTGGCTGTACTTCTGCGCCGGCTTGTCGGGCTGCGTCCTGATTGCGACGGGCTTCCTGTTCTGGCTGGAGGCACGGCGCGCGCGGCATTTGAAAAAGGGCCTGGCTGGCGTGCGAGTGGTGGAAGGCCTGACCGTGGGGAGTATCACCGGCATCATGGTCGCCACCCTTGCCATGTTCGCAGCGAACCGCCTGCTGCCGCCAGGATCGAGCTTTGCGGGGCAGGAGCGTGCCGCGCTTGAAGTATGGACCTTCTACCTTGCCTGGATCGCTTGCTTCATCCACGCGTGGTGCAGGCCAGCCGCGGCCTGGCGTGGGCAGGTGCAAACCATCTTCGCGCTGGCGCTGGGCTGCGTGCTGCTGAACTGGGTCACGACAGGGGATCATCCGGTCCGCACACTGTCGTCCGGCTTGTGGTCCGTGGCGGGTATGGATGCCATGTTGCTGGTGCTGGCGCTGATCGCGGCGGTGGCTGTCCGCCGCCTGCCGGGGAAGGTGCGGTCGGCGGCCCCCGCCCTGTCCGCATATCCTGCCGCGGAGCCGCAGCGATGATGGCGGCCATGCTTCTTGCCGCGGCGGGCCTGGCGAGCTATGGCGGTTTCGCTTGCCTGGCACTTGCGATGCCGGATCACTGGGCCCACGTCACGGGGCACGATTGCGCAGTGGTGCCTTACCGCCGCGGATTACGGTGGGCCGGTGTTTGCCTGCTGTCCCTGGCTTTGCTTGCTTGCGTCGTGCGCGACGGGCCAGGCTTCGGCGGCCTGTTGTGGGTGATGCTCGACGTGGCGGCGGCGCTCGGCGTGGCGCTCACACTGGCGTGGCGAAAAAAAAGCCCGCAAGCTGCGGGCTGAAGTCTATTTCCTTGGAGGAGAATAGAGGAGACGGGTTCAGTATGTTGCGCGGCGCGGCGAGCGTCCACTTTTATTTTGAAATGCTGGTCATCACCAAAGTAAATAACTTCAATCGAATGCGGCGCGGATCTCGCTGACGGTGCTTTGCGGGTCCTGCAGGTGGGGATAGTGGCCAAGCCTTGGCAGGATGGCAAACGGCTTGCCCGACCTGGCGGCGAATTCCTCGCCCATCTTCTTGTCAATGTAGATATCCTTTTCGCCCCACACGATCCTGACGAGGGCCTTCAGCCGCCCCAGGTTGGCTTCGAAGAATTGCTGGTCGCGGGTGAAGTGGGAGTAGTAGTGGTAAAAGGCGTCGCCGGTGGTCATGGCGCCTTGCGACCAGCCGGCGTACATGTCGGCGCTGGCGTGCTGCGGGATGGGGAATTGCTCGCTGCTTTCAAGCCCGCGGCGGAAGGCGTTTTCCAGGATGTCGTTGCGGTTCTGGTTGATGGCCGCGCGGGTCGCCTCGGCCGTCTGTGGCGCTTTCAGGCTGCGCAGGCGGTCGGACATGTATTGTGGCCGGTCCAGCGGTGCGAAATCGCCGACGATGATCTGTTTGGCGATATCGGGCTGGTCGAGGGCAAGCAGCAGCGGGGGCAGGGCGCCGATGTCCGTGGCGTAAATCACGAGCCTGGAGCGGTCGATGCCGGCGGCTTCGATGTAGGCCTTCAATACTTGCGCATAGTCGCGCGGTGCGTAGGCAAACTTGTCGGCGCACGGACGCGAGGATTGGCCGTAGCCGGGCCAGTCGAAGGCGTGGACTTCATAGTCCTTGCCAAGTTCGAGCGACAGGCTGCGCCAGGTGAGCATCGTTTCCGGGAAGCCGTGCAGGAGCAGCACCACGCCTTTGGGATGCGGGGTGCCGACGACCATGCGGCGCAGCGTGATCTCGGGGCTGACCTTGACCAGGCTGACTTCCTCATTCGGGGCGGCGCTGGCGCAGGCTGCGGCGGCAAGCGATCCGGCGGCCGCCAGGGCGGCAAAGGTTTTCTTGAGCGCGGACATATTGGTGATCCTTATCTGTGGAAACGGATACGTCCAATATAGGCTCAGCGGCCGATGGCGTAAATGTCCTAAATCCCTCGTTTCAGGACATTCGTGCCGTCCGGCGCAGGGCCTGGGGCGGCTGGCCGAAAGCGCGCAGGAAGGCGCGCCGCATGCGTTCGGTATCGCTGAAGCCGGTTTCGGCCGCGACTTCCTCGACCGTACGGCGGCTTTGTTCGATCATCAGCCGTGCGGCCTCCACACGCAGACGCTCGATGGCCTTGGCCGGCGGCTGGCCGGTCTCCATGCTGAAGGCGCGGCTGAACTGGCGGGGGCTGAGGTGGGCGACCGCGGCCAGTTCGGACACCGACAGTTGGGAGGACAGGTGGCTGCGTGCATACACGAGCACGCGCTGGATACGGTCGGAGGTGGCGCCCAGTTCCAGCATCGCGGAGTGCTGCGACTGGCCGCCGGCGCGACGGTGGTAGACCACCAGCTTCTTCGCCACGGCCGCGGCCAGCTCGGCGCCAAAGTCGGCTTCCACCATCCCCAGCGCCAGGTCGATGCCGGCGCTCATGCCGGCGGAAGTCCACAGCGTGCCATCGTTGACGAAGATGCGGTCGGCGTCGACCTGGGCGGCGGGGAACCGTTCCTGCAGCTCGCGGGCGAACATCCAGTGTGTCGTCACGCGCCGGCCGTCCAGCAGTCCGGCCTCGCCAAGCAGGAAGGTGCCGGTGCAGACCGAGGCGGTGCGGCGGGCCATCCTGGCGGCGGCGCGCAGCCGGGCCAGCAGCTTCGGACTGGTTGGCGCGGGCGCGACCAGGCCGCAGACGATCAGGGTATCGAGCCGGCGCCGGGCCAGGGACCGGGTATCGACGGAGGCGCCGAAAGAGTTCGCGACCGGGCCACCGGCTTCGGAGAAGAGTCCGATGTCGTACAGGCGGGAGCCGGCCGTCGTATTCGCCAGTTCAAAGGCGGATGCGGCGGCCAGTCCCATGATTTGGAAGCCTTGCGGCAGGACGAATCCGATGTTGAGCATAGCAAGGACATCTTAGATGCAAAGCTCAATTCCGTGCAAATCGGCGGTACCAGGCAGGTGACGCGGCGTAGCGCGCGGCGCGCTTGCGCGACCAGATCACGATGCCGGTTGCCGACAGCATCGCTACCGCCAGGCCAAGCAGGCACATGAAGATCTTGAAGGGCACGCCCCACAGCGCAGCCAGGTGCAGGCTGGTGAGCCAGGTGCGGATGGTGTCGCCGGCAGCGGCACCGGTCGGCCACCAGAAGTAGTAAGGGTAGCCGGTGTTGGCATCGAACACCACGGAGGTGCTGCCAATACGGTCGCGGATATCGGCGCTGCTCTTGACCATGTAACGGAAGGTGGCGCTGTGCGGGTCGTAGCGCAGCAGGGTTTCCTCCACCACGCTGGCGCCGTGCGCCCGCGCTTCGGATGCGATCAGGCGGCGGCCGGTGGCGAGCGCCGCTTCCCAGGACATGCCGGGCTGCGCCTGCGGCACCGTGCGCCTCGGCATTGCCTCGTCGGTCGGCTGGTGCGCAAACAGCGTGCGCATGACCGGCTGGTAGACTTCGCCCAGGTTGAAGGCGACGCTGCTCCAGGCCAGGATGAACAGCATGGCCCATGGCCACAGGCCGCCGGCGCGGTGCAGGTCGAAATTCAGCTTGTAGCTGCCACCATTCCAGCGCACTTTCCAGGCCGGCCACCAGCGCGCCAGCCACGCTTTGCCGGTCGCAGGCGGCGCGCCGCAGCGCCTGGGCGGCAAGGTCAGGTAGGCGCCGATGAAACAGTCCACCGTCCACAGCAGTGCGACCAGGCCAAGCACCAGGGGACCCACCGTGTCCAGCGCGAGCGAGAAATGCAGGCGGTAGATGAAGGGCAGCAGGTTGGTCTTGCCCTGGCCGATGTCGCCCCACCTGCGCGCCCCGAGCACCGCGCCGTTGTAAGGGTTGACGAAGACCTGGTCATCCACCAGCTGCTTGCCCGGCTTGGGCGCAAGCAGGAAATACGGCGCATGCCCGGGCACCTGAAGGAGCGGCACGAAGTCGACGCGGGCATCGGGGTAATGCGCCGCCACCGCCTCGCGCAGCCGCAGCGGGTCGAGCGGCCGCGCGCCCGGCTCCGGCGGCTGTACCCGGAACAGCGCCGGGTTGACGGCGGCGTCGAGCTCCTCGTACCAGGCCAGCAGGCTGCCCGTGGCGCCGGCCAGCAGCAGGAAGCCGGCCAGCACCAGGCCGAAGTAACGATGCGCGATGACAAGCCAGGCACGCATGGCGGCTTACCAGAGATAGCCGACGGTCGCGGTCACGCGGCGACCCTCGCCGTAGGCGCAGCTGCCGTAGCTGCAGGACAGCGTGCCGCGGTTCGCCAGGTTGGAGAAGTTGAGCGAAGCGTGCCATTGGCCGGCCTCGTATCCCAGCAGCGCGTCGAGCACGGTATTGGCGGGCACCTTGGCGCCGCTGCCCCGCACGTCGATGGTGGTGCCGGTATAGCGCGCGCCAAGGCCCGCTTTCATGCCGCCCAGGCCCACTGCCGCCAGCGAGACGTCGCCCCACAGCGCGGCCTGGTGCATCGGCATGGAAGGCTGGCGCATGCCGATATCGTTTGGACGCAAACTCCTGGTGGTGCGGGCATCGGTGTAGGCATACGAGGCGATCACGTTCACATGCTGGTTCACGCGGCCCTTGGCTTCCAGCTCGACGCCGTCGGCGCGCACTTCGCCGGTCTGCAGGCGCAAGGCGGGCTGGCGCGGATCGCTGGTGACGAGGTTCTGCTGGGTCAGGCGGTAGGCGCTGGCCGACAGCAGCAGCCCGGTGTCCAGCACCTGCCAGCGCAGGCCGAACTCGACCTGCTCGCCGCGGGTCGGCTTGAAGCGGGTGCCGGCGGCGTCGGTGCCGCTTTGCGGTTCGAACGACTGGCTGAAGCTGGCGAACGGGGCCAGACCGTTTTGGGCAAGATACACGGCGCCGGCGCGGCCGGTGAATGCTTCGCTCGATTCGCCCGACCATTTGGGTGCGCCGGCCAGCAGCGAGCTGGCGTCGCGCGCCCAATCGTGGCGCCCGCCGAGCAGGAAGACCCAGCGTTCGCCGAGCTTCATCTGGTCCTGGACATACAGACCGGTACGGGTGGCCTTGGCGCGCGTCGAATACTGCGCCACCTGCGTCATCTCGCCTGGCTTGGCGCCATAGACCGGCGCGAAGATGTCGAGGGAGGCGATGCCGGCGAAGGACCATTCGCTTTCCGGCTTGTGGCGTGCGTAGTCGATGCCGGCCAGCGTGGTGTGCGCCAGGCCGCCGGCGTTCCAGCGGTGCTCGATCGAGGTATCGCTGCTGATGCCCGAGGTGCGCTCCCATTCGTCGTAGGCGGTGCGGTATTGCAGGCGCGGGTTGCTTTCGTCGGCACCATCCAGCCCGGTGAACAGCACATGGTTTTTCGATTCAACGTAGCGCACACCATGGCGCAGGCGCGTCTGCCCGGAGAATGCGTGCTCGAACAAGTAAGACAGGCCGTGCTGGCGCGCATCCTGGCGGTCGAAGCCTGGCTCGCCGACGAAGCGGCCGCGCGGCAGCCGGCCGTAAGGGCTGGCCAGCAGCGTGCCTTCGGCCGGCAGCGGGTACTGGTAGGCGGTGCGGCGCTCGTGCAGGTAGGCCATCAGGGTGAGCGAGGTGGCGGCGGAAGGCTGCCATTTCAGGGCCGGGGCGAAGTAGCGGGCATTGTTGGGGATGTAGTCGATCTGGGTGCCGTCGTTGCGCGCCACGCCGGTGACGCGCCAGCTCCACTCGCCGCCCATGGCGCCGCCCAGGTCGGCCGCCAGCTCGCGCCGGCCGAACGTGCCGCCCGAGGCGCGCACCTCGTTCACCATGTCGGCGCCCGGGCGTTTGGTCACGGTATTCAAGACGCCGCCCGGCGCCGCGGCGCCATACAGCACGGACGCAGCGCCCTTGATCAGCTCGATGCGCTCCAGGCCGTAGGGTTCCTGCTGGCCGGAGGCCCAGCCGGCGCCGCCGAACTTCAAGCCGTCGCGGTAAATGCCGCCGCTGCTGTCGGACAGGCGAAAGCCGCGGCTGTAGAACACGTCGAAGGAATTGCTGTACCCGGCATCGGCCACGATGCCCGGCGTGTAGGCGACGGCCGCGCCCAGGCTGGTCGGTTTGAGGACGGCCAGCTGCTCGGCGGTGATGATGGCGATGGCCTGCGGGGTTTCGATGATCGGGGTATCGGTCTTGGTGGCGCTTGCGCTGCGCTTCGCCGCATAGCCGCCGGCGGGGCCGGTGGCGGATTCCGCCACGCCGTTGACCGTGACCTGGGGCATCGTGGCTTCCGCCGCGGCGTGCGAGTCCTCGCTGCGCTTGACCAGCGTGTAGCTGCCGTTGCCCTGGGCGGCTGGCGCAAGGCCGGTGCCGCGCAGCAGTTGCTGCAGGGCTTCCGGCACCGTGTAGCTGCCGTTCAAGCCTTCGCTGTGCAGGCCCGCCGTCAGCGCGGCGGGGAAGGACAGCAGGGTGCCGGATTCGCGGCCGAAGCGGTTGAGGACGCCTTCCAGCCCGCCGGCCGGGATCGCGTACGCCTTGCGGGCTGCGGCCTGGGCCTGGGCGGGCGGTTCGGCGCCCTGCGCGCTGCCGGCTGCGGCCAGCAGGCCAAGCGCCAGGCCCTGGGCCAGGGCGAGCACGCCGCGGCGCAGGCGGGGATGGGAGGCGGGGGTATTGTTGCGGTCTGACTGGTTCATGCGGAATGCCTTGGACGGATAAGTGAAAAAAATGCCTTCTTCACTGTATGTCCCGCGAGATCGAAAATCAGCTCACCGGACGCAAGGTGGCCCAGTAGCGCGTGAAGTACTGCACCCTGACCGGCATGGCGGCACTGACCGCTTGCAGCACACGGTCGGTATCGTCGAGCGGGTAGGAGCCCGAGATGCGCAGGCCGGCGATTGCCGGGTCGCAGGCAAGCACGCCGCGCCGGTAGCGCCCGAGTTCGGCCACAAAGTCTTGCAGGCGCATGCCGCTGGCAATCAGCATGCCATCGGTCCAGGCGTGCTCGCTTTCGTTGGCGGGCCGGGGAGCGCCGATCTCCCGGCTGGAAAACTCCAGCATGCGGCCGGCTGGCAGGACCAGGGGCCCGGCATCGGCCGCCTGCACCTCCACCGCGCCTTCGAATACGGCGACGCGGCAGCCGGTCTCCAGCAGCCGCACGTTGAAGCGCGTGCCCAGCGCCCGCAGGGTGCCGTAGCGGGTTTCGACCAGGAAGGGGGCGCGCTGCGCAACATGGCCGCGCCGGCCGGTCGCGACGAAGATTTCGCCCGCGGCCAGCTGTACGCGGCGCGCCTGCGGGCCGAAATCGATGGACACGGCACTGGCCGTGTTCAGCGTGACGGCCGTGCCGTCGTCCAGTTGCAGGGTGCGGCGCTGGCCGACACCGGTGCTTTCGTCGGCAATCCAGGCGTGCCAGGGGGCGTGCTGTTCGCCCAGCCAGGCGGCGCCGCCGGCAAACAGCATGAGGGCCAGCGTCTTGACCGTTTGCCGGCGTTGCGGCGAACCGGCAGGGGCCAGCGCGGCATGCGCCGTGGCCGAGGCCAGCGGCGAAGCCAGTGCGCGCCAGCGGGCATTGACGGTTTCGATATGGCGCCAGGCCCGTTCATGGTCGGGATGGGCGTCGCGCCATTGCTGCCATGCGGCGCGGGTCTCCGCGCCGGCCTCGCCGGACTGCAGTTCGACCAGCCATTCGACGGCGCGCTGCGCGACCTCGGGCGGGACGGCGGGCGCCGCATCGGTCGCGCGCCGCGCTTCCTGCGGCGTCATGCGAGCTTGAGCGCGAAATAGCATTGCGCCATGGCGCGCACCAGGTGGCGTTTGACCGTCGAAACGGAGATCGCCAGCCGTTCGGCGATTTCGGCATGGCCCAAGCCGTCCAGCTGGGCGTACAGGAAGGCGCGCCGCACCGGCACCGGCAAGCCGTCGAGCAGGCTGTCGATTTCGCACAGGGCTTCCAGCAGCAGGACGCGCTCTTCGGGCGACGGCACGGCCGTTTCCGGCAGGACGGCAAGGGCGTCGAGGTAGGCGCGCTCGACCTGTTCGCGGCGGTAATGGTTGAACAGCACGCGATGCGCCACGGTGGTGAGGAAGGCGCGCGGCTCCCTGAGCTCGACCGTCTCGTCGCGCGCCAGCAGGCGCATGAAGGTATCGTGCGCCAGGTCTTCGGCACGGGACGTGCAGCCAAGCTTATTGCGCAGCCACCCTTTCAGCCAATGGTGGTGGTGGCGGTACAGCTGCTGGACTTGAAGATGCAAGTCATCCGGCTGGCCGGTGAGCTGGACTGCGGTCATGGATTTCCTTGTGGCGGGAGGCGCTGTATTGATCAATTTTTAATTATAAATGAGAATCAATCGCATCTGCAACCGTGGCGGCAAACCGGTGTACAGTGCACTTCCCTGCTGATGTGTTGAAAAGGAGATCGGAATGGCTATCAAGAAGATCCTGTTTTTGACGGGCGATTTTGCGGAAGACTATGAAACGATGGTGCCGTTCCAGGCACTGCAGATGGTGGGGCATACGGTGCATGCTGTGTGCCCCGGCAAGAAGGCTGGCGAGAAGGTCAAGACGGCGATCCACGACTTCGAAGGCGACCAGACCTATTCCGAAAAGCCGGGCCACCAGTTTGCGCTGAATGCGGACTTCGACAAGGCGCAGGCAGCCGGCTACGACGCGCTGGCGATCGCCGGCGGCAGGGCGCCCGAATACCTGCGCCTGAACCCGCGCGTGCTGGAGCTGGTGCAGGAATTTGCCAAGGCGGGCAAGCCGATTGCCGCCATCTGCCACGGTGCGCAAATCCTGACGGCGGCGGAAGTGGTGAAGGGCAAGCGCATTTCGGCCTATCCTGCCTGCGCGCCGGAAGTGCGCGCGGCCGGCGGCGAATACGTTGCGGTCGAGATGGACCAGGCGCTTACCGACGGCAATTTCGTCACGGCGCCGGCCTGGCCTGCGCATCCGCAATGGATGGCGCAGTTCCTCAAACTGCTGGGAACTGAAATCAAGCCTTAATTCGCGCCCAGCAGGACCAGGGCCTGCTGGCGGGCGGCGGCGCGCAAGCTCTCGCGCAGCGCGGGATCGTCGGTGGTGCGGGCCAGCACCATGCCGCCGACGCACAGCGCCACGATCGCTTGCGCGCGCTGCTCGCCGTCGCTGAAGTCCTGCAACGCGCCGGCATACACGCGCACCAGGTTGCGGATCAAGTCCGTGTACGCCTTTTGCGGCGACAGCCCGGCGCGCGCCACGTCGCCCGGCAAGGCATACAGCGGGCAGTGGTTCTCGATATCGTCCAGCACCTTGTCGCTCAGGTAGAGGTTGAGCAGGCGGTCTGCCATCTCGCGCGGTTCGTTCGCCGGCGTGTCGGTGAAGTCCTTGCGGAACGGGTTGCAGCTGGTGAAGCTGGCCACGGCGGCCGCGTACAGCTCATCCTTGCTTTCGAAATGGTTGTAGAAGCCGCCGCGCGTCAGGCCGGCCTCGGACATGATGGTCTCGATCGACACTTGCTCGAAACCGTGGCGGTTGAACAGTTTGCGCGCCGACTCGACGATCCTGGCGCGGGTGCGTTCCTTGTGCTCTGCGGTATAAGGCATTGCGGTTTCCTCCTCGCTGTGCATTATGCGTCCGATCTTAAATATGTTCTTGAACATATTTAGTGAATCCGTAATCTGGCCGCATGTTCCCACCCAAACCAAGGAGACCAGCATGTATACCCTGATGACCCTGAGCGCCGTGCCCGATTTCGCCGTGGGCTATGTGCGCGACCTGCGCGTGCGCTGGGCGCTGGAGGAAGCCGGCCAGCCCTACAGCGTGCGCACCATCGGGCCGGACGAGCAGAAATCGTCCAGCTACCGCCAGCTGCAGCCATTCGGGCAAGTGCCGGTGCTGCAGGATGGGGCTTTGTCGATCTTCGAATCCGGCGCGATCCTGCGTCACCTTGGCGACAAGCATCCGCTATTGATGCCGGGCGGCGCGGCGGACCGGCAGCGGGCCGAGATGTGGCTGTACGCGGCCCTGAATTCTGTCGAGCCTTATTTTGCCGGCGTGGCGGAACTGGACGTGTTCCATGCGGGCGAAAGCTGGGTCGATGCGCGCCGGCCTTCGCTGGAAGCCATGGCGAGGCGCCGCCTGGGTGACCTGGAGGCATGGCTGTGCGGCTGCGAATACCTGGCCGGCCAGTTCAGCGTGGCCGACGTGCTGATGGTGAGCGTGCTGCGCTTGCTCGACGCCAGTGGCCTGAAGGACGATTTCCCGGCAGTCAGCGGCTACCAGGCGCGCTGCACCGCGCGGCCGGCATACCGGAAAGCGCTGGCGGACCAGGTGGCGCAGTACGCAGCGGCGCAGGCGGCGGCTTGAGGCTGCCGCCGTTGCCGGCGCAGCCGCGCCGGGTATGCGGCGATGCGTCGGTGGGCGCTAGCGCGGCACGATGGCGAACTGTGGGCGCGCGTTGTAATCGGGCTTCACGCTGCGTGCCTTAAAGCGCTCCCAAGCTGCCCTCGCATCCGGCAAGCCGGTGGCGGCGGCCATTGCCAGCGCCGGTTGCATATTCGACGGCATGCCTTCCGACGAATAGGCGTAGCCGGTCATTTCGCCTGGCAACCAGGGCGTGCGCCAGGTTTTGTTGTCCTTGTCGAGCTGCGTGCGCCAGTCGGCCTGCGCCTGGCTGCCGCAAGGCTGGTCCAGGTAGCGCGCACCGGTGCTGTTGACCATCGCCGAGCCGTCCAGCTTGCGCATGGTGGCCTGGTAGGCGTCGGCGAAACTGGTGAAGTAGGCGGCGCTAGCGCCAGGCCGCACCATCAGGGCGTACACGGCGCCATCGATCCAGCAGTAGCCACTGGCCACCATGCGGCCGATCGGAAAGCGCGCCTTCCAGTCCAGGATAGGCTTGGCGGCGGCAAATCCCATCTCGTGCAAGTGCCCGACGGCGGACGTGAAGAAGTCATCCTGCCAGGGTGCGACGCCGGTGTTGGCGCCGGTCGGGCCGCCGTAGGCCACCGCATAGCTGGTGGCGGTGTTGTCGATGAATCCCAGCTGGTTGGTGGCGCCGCCGGCGAAGGTGGCGTTGTAGAAGTCCAGGTTGTTCTGCAGGATCTGCTTGAAGTAGGACTTCATCGGATGGTTGTCCGGCGTGATGTAGGCGGCATGGCCCAGTGTACGCAGCGACCAGGCCTGGCCCCGAACCTGGTTGCCTTTGACCAGGCCCTTGGCGAGCGAGCGGTAATGCGGGTTCATGGTCACCAGGTTCCAGTTGGCCCAGAACAGCAGTTCGTCCAGGTGATAGGCGTCGCCGGTGAGCAGGTAAGGCAGGTAAGCGAAGGAGGGCTGGTGCGCCATATCGGGCGTATAGGGCGTGGCGCATGCGCCGGCCGCGGTGCAGCGCGGCATGTCTTCGTATTTCTTCGTCACCGGGTTGTAGCTGTCGGAACTGATGCGCTGGTCGCGCACGTAGGGATAGGCGATGATGGACACCACTTCATCCGTGTTCCTGTCGCGGAAGTGCACCGGCCAGCTGCCGGCCAGGTCGCCCAGGCCGACCGTCACCAGGCGCGCGCGCGGATCCATGCTGAGGAGGTACATGGCAGCCCAGGCATGGTGCAGGCCGATGTCCGGCCGGCCGCCGGTGGTGGGCATGTACTTGTTAATCAAGGGCATGGCCATCGGGCCGTTGTCGGCGGCGTCCCAATCGGTTTTCATCTTCGCCAGCGCGGCTTGCGATGGGACCACGCTCTGGTCGTAATTGGGCACGGCGCGGGTGCCGATCAGGTAGCCGATGTCATGCCGCGCATGCACGGCGGGCTCGGCGCCTGCCCAGAACAGCTTGCGCCAGCGGGCGTGGTGGTAATGGGTGAGTGCCGGCTTGGCGTACACCGGCTGGTTGTTCACCAGGATCTCGGCATCGTAAGTGACGTTTTTGGGATCGGGCTCGTAAGCCCAATTGTTTTCGACCGTGACGTCGACGCGGATCGCGCCGGGACGGCCATTGCCGGCCAGCGGGTAATGGCGGATCGCGAAGCGGACCGACAGGTGCGGGTGGGCGACGCCCCCGGCCGTGACCGGACCCGACACCAGCCATTCATTGACCAGGGGGCCGGACAGCCAGCTCTTGTACGGTTTGCTGGCCAACAGCTGGGCAGCATCGGCGCTGTAGGCGACGCCACCGATGTTGAGGCGCACCAAGGCATTGAAGCCGCTGGCCAGCAAGGTGTCCGGCCGCGCGGGCGCCCGCGCCGGGACAGCCGGCGCGGATGCCAGCTGCAGGCTGGCACTTTCGCCGCCGGCCAGTTGCGGCAGTACCGCGCTCAGGACGGCGTGCCGCACCGACCCGTCGTCATGGGTGGCCTTGATGTCGGCCTGGAGCGGGATGGCGACGCCCTTGAAAGTCGCGGTGAGCGTTTCGCCGGCTTTCACATCACCCTTGGCGAACACATGGCCGACGGTGACCGGCACGCGCGATTGCGCCTGCGTCGACGTGTCGTTGAGCTGCAGCGACGGCAGCTGCGCCGCCCAGGCCGTGCCGGCGGCGAGCAAGGCGGCGAAGAAGGACAGGATGGATTTCATTGAAGCTCCTCTCAATTGAAAGCGCTTGACCTGAATCAATTTAATTTGTTGGCAAACTCCGTACAGTCCTGCTCTGGAATAAACACAGAGTAGGAGTATTGAAACATGGGTAGCGATCGCGATGTGCACGACACGGCAGTAGGCAGCCGTCGTCGTTTCCTGGGTAAGAGTGCTGCGCTGGGCCTGGCCGGCGCCGGCGTGCTGGCGGGCTGCAAGGAGAAGGGGGCGGGAGCGCCGGGTGCCGCGCCGGCCGCCGGTGCTGCTGCGGCCAAGGCGCACGGCGGCAGCAAGGCGCACGTGGAGCCCGGCCAGCTGGATGACTATTACCTGTTCTCCAGCGGCGGCCACTCGGGCGAGGCGCGCATCATCGGCATTCCCTCCGGGCGCGAACTGCGCCGCATCCCTGTCTTCAATATCGACCCGATGGTCGGCTGGGGCATCACCAACGAATCGAAGGCGATCATCGGCACCAAGGCCGACGGCAGCCTGAAATACACCACCGGCGATACCCACCACGTGCACGGCAGCTACAAGGACGGCACCTACGATGGCCGCTACCTGTGGGTCAACGACAAGATCCATTCACGCCTGGCGCGCATCCGCATGGATACCATGGAATGCGACAAGATCACCGAACTGCCTAACGTGCAGGGCTTCCACGGCACCTTCCCTGACAAGTGCGACCCGGTCGACAAGAGCATCAACCACACCACGCGCGTGTTCTGCGGCGCCGAATTCAGCATCCCGTTCCCGAACGATGGGCGCGACCTGGATGATCCTTCCAAGTGGGGCTCGCTGTTCACCTGCGTCGATGCGGAAACCATGGGCGTGCGCTGGCAAGTGCGCGTGGACGGCAATATGGACCTGGTGGCGACTTCCTACGACGGGCGTTTCGCCTGCTCCAACCAGTACAACACCGAGAACGCGCCGGACCAGGCGGGCATGATGGCTGCCGAACGCGATGCCTGCGTATTCTTCGACGTGGCGCGCATCGAAGCCCTGGTCAAGGCCGGCAAGTTCACCACCATCGGTTCCTCCAAGGTGCCGGTGGTCGACGGCCGCAAGGCGGCCAATGCGGATCCCAAGACCGCAGTCACCTGCTACGTCCCGGTCGGCAAGAACCCGCACGGCGTCAACGCTTCGCCGGACGGCAAGTACATGGTCTGCTCGGGCAAGCTGTCGCCCACCGCCACGGTGATCGAGGTGGCGCTGGTGGCCAAGTGGTTCGACGGCGAGCTCAAGACCGAGCGCGATGCCGTGGTGGCGGAACCGGAAATCGGCCTGGGTCCGTTGCATACCGCCTTCGACGGCAAGGGCAATGCCTTTACCACCCTGTTCCTGGACAGCCAGATCGTCAAGTGGAACGTGGCCGCGGCGATTGCGCAGTTCAAGGGCGACAAGGCCGCCAAGGTGGTGCTGGACCGGGTGGACGTGCATTACCAGCCGGGCCACGGCTACGCTTCGATGGGCGAGACCAAGGA
>CBFGQI010000099.1:0-19901 GCA_965650885.1 uncultured Oxalobacteraceae bacterium | reverse complement strand
TGGTGCCGACGACGAGACTCGAACTCGTACAGCTTGCGCCACTACCCCCTCAAGATAGCGTGTCTACCAATTTCACCACGTCGGCATTAAGGCCGCTATTCTACACTGTGATCAATGCTTTGTTAATGCACATTGCGCATAATCAAGAAGAAAAGCGGAAAAAAGTTCAAACTTGCCAGTTTTACTTCGCTGGCGACGCGGCAGGAGCCGCCGCCGCCGGCACCGCAGGCGCCGACGCTGCCGGGGCAGCAGGCGCAGCAGCCGCAGGTGCGGTGGCTGGTGCCTCAGCCGGGGCCGGGGTGGTGCCAGCCGGGGCCGGGGCGGCCGAAGGGATCGCGGCAGCGCCTTGCACGGCAGCCGGGACTGGAGCCTTGACGTTCTCCATCACGTTGGCTGCGCCGGACGGCACATCCCCCTTGCCCGCCAGGACCGACAGGCCCAGGGTGGCGCCGAAGAAGATGGCGGCGGCCAGGGCGGTGGATTTGGACAGGAAGTTCGAGGAGCCCGAGGCGCCGAACAGGCTGCCGGAAGCGCCGGAGCCGAAGGCTGCGCCCATATCGGCGCCCTTACCATGCTGCAGCAAGACCAGGCCGATGATCGCCACGGCGGAGATGACCTGCACTACGATGACCAGATTGAACAAAGTGTTCATGCTATTCCTTAGTTAACAAATTTACCCTGCTTTACCGGGCCAGGCCCGGCTGGCGCGGGCGCATGGCGCCCCGCCCTACTGCTTTACGCAGCAGCGATGATGGCGAGGAAATCCGCCGCCTTCAATGCCGCACCGCCAATCAGGCCGCCGTCGATATCGGGCTGGGCCAACAATTCCCTGGCGTTTTCCGGCTTCATGCTGCCGCCATACAGGATCTGCATGCCGGCGGCCGCCGCCGCATCCTTCTTCGCCACCCGGGCGCGCAACAGTGCATGCACTTCCTGCGCCATGTCCGGCGTGGCGGTCTTGCCGGTGCCGATCGCCCAAACGGGCTCGTAGGCCAGCACGATTTTCGCCAGCTGCTCGACGCTCAGTGCTTCCAGCACGGCGTCCAGTTGCCCGCCCACCACCTCGGCAGTCCTGCCCGCTTCCCGCTCTTCCAGCGTTTCGCCGACACACACCACCGGCACCAGGCCGGCAGCCACGGCCGCCAGCGCCTTTTGCGCAACCAGTGCGCTGCTTTCCTGGTGGTAGGAGCGGCGTTCGGAGTGGCCGACGATGGCGAATTTGCTGCCAAAGTCCAACAGCATCGCGGCCGACACTTCCCCCGTATAGGCGCCCGAAGCATGCGGCGACACGTCCTGCCCACCCCAGCCGATGACACTGCCGGAGAGTTCAGCCTGACATTGTGCCAGATACGGGGCCGGGACGCAGACCGCGGTATCGGCCTTTGCATCGCCCAGGCCAGCCTTGATGCCTGCCAACAGGGTAGTGTTGGCGGCACGGCTGCCGTTCATTTTCCAGTTACCGATTACGAGTTTGCGTCGCATAGTAGCTTAATTTCCAATAACCCGTAATTGTAACTTGAGGCGCCTAAAACCGGCAAGGCGGGGTCAGGCCCTCAGGGCCTGACCCCGGGCAACACGGCGGCTGCAAGTCCGGTTCCAAGCCGTTGACTTGCGTCGAAAATCAAGGACGCACAACCGGGTTTGGCGGTTTCGCGCCTTTACAACACCTGCAGCATGATCTTCCCCACATGGCTGCTGCTCTCCATCAGCGCATGTGCCTTGGCCGCCTGTTCGAGCGGAAAACTTTCATAAATCACGGGCCGGATATCCCCCGCCTCGATCAGCGGCCACACTTTCTCGCGCAACTGCCGCGCCATCGCCGCCTTGAATGCCACCGACCTCGGCCGCAAGGTCGACCCGGTGATGGTCAAGCGCCGCTTCAGCACCTGCCCCATATCCAGCATCCCCTTGGCGCCGCCCAGCAAAGCGATAATGGCGATGCGGCCGTCGTCGGCCAGGCAGCTGATCTCGCGCGGCAGATAATCCCCGCCCACCATATCGAGGATCACATCCACCCCGATATCGCCGGTCAGCTCGCGCACCACCGCCGCGAAATCCTCGGTACGGTAATTGATCCCGCGCGCCGCCCCCAGCTTCTCGCAAGCGCGCGCCTTTTCATCGCTGCCCGCGGTCGCGAACACCCGATGCCCGAGCGCCCGAGCCAGCTGGATCGCCGTCACGCCGATGCCCGACGTCCCGCCCTGCACCAGCAAGGTTTCGCCCTTGCCCAGCCCGGCGCGGTCGAACACATTGCTCCAGACGGTAAAGAAGGTTTCCGGCAGCGAAGCCGCCTCCAATGGTGACAGGCCGCGCGGCACCGGCAGGCATTGCTCGACCGGCGCCGTCACGTACTCGGCATAGCCACCACCCTGCACCAGCGCGCACACCATGTCCCCGACCTTGAAGCCGCTGGCGGCCAGGTCGCCATCGACGATTTCGCCCGCCACTTCCAGCCCCGGGATATCGGTGGCGCCCGGCGGCGGCGCATAGCTGCCCATGCGCTGGAACACGTCCGGGCGGTTGACGCCGGCCGCGTGCACGCGGATGCGCAGCTCGCCCTGCCCCGCCACCGGCAGCGGACGCTCGCACAGGCGCAGCACGTCGGCCGCGCCGGGTTTCGGGATTTCGATCGCTCGCATCATGGTGTCACCTCTGTGGGAAAGAGGCGATTGTAGCGCTTACACGCCGAAGCGCGCGCCCATGCCGAGCAAGGCGGCCAGGCCCAGCGCCGCGAACATGGCGGCGGCAATGCCGTGCACCAGCTTGAGCGGGATCTTCGCCGCCAGCTTGTCGCCGGCGAACACCGCCGGCACGTCGGCCAGCAGCATGCCGAGCGTGGTGCCGGCCACCACCATCAGGGGATCGGGGTAATGGGCCGCCATGGCAATGGTGGCGACCTGGGTCTTGTCGCCCATTTCGGCCAGGAAGAAGGTCACCAGCGTGGCGCCGAACACGCCGAAACGGCTGGCGACCGTTGCCTCGTCGTCCTCGATCTTGTCCGGCACCAGGGTCCATGCCGCCATGCCGAGGAAGGACAGGCCCAGCACCCAGCGCAACACTTCCGGCGTGAGCAGGGAGGTGATCCAGGCGCCCAGCGCACCGGCCATGCCATGGTTGAGGATGGTGGCCAGCAGGATGCCGGCGACGATGGGCAGCGGTTTCTTGAAGCGGGCGGCGAGCAGGAAGGCCAGCAGTTGGGTCTTGTCGCCGATTTCGGCCAGGGCCACCACGCCGGTGGAGATGAGGAGGGATTCCATTGTGTGTTTCCAGGCCGGGCACGGACGCATGACCACAGCTCACCCCCGGCCTATATCGGCGGCGCTGTGGTCAAAGGTCTTGCCAAGTATGGGACCGCATATGCCATGGCCTGTGGGCCAAGTGTGTTGACATAGGCCTCCTTCTTTGCTGAAGGAGAGGCTACTCCCCGATGACGGGCGGGATTGTACCGCAAAAACCGGTAAAACGGGGTCAGACCCGAAGGGTCAGACCCCGGCCATGCAGGGGCTTGCGGATTGGGGTTGGGCGATGTTGATCTTCAGCGAACGTCAAAAGCCTCAAACCCGCCCGCGGCAGCAGCGCAGAAGGGGGTCTGACCCTGCGGGTCAGACCCCGCCCTACCGGTTCTAGCCGCCCCCGGTCCGCGAAGACCGCGGCAACGGCGTCCCCCTCTTCCACGCCGACGACAGCGCCTGCCCTTCCTCGATCTGCTCCTGCGTCATCCCCCGGGCCACCGCCGCGCGCTGTTCCGCCGCATTGGCCGAACCGCCGGCCGCCGCCAGGTTCCACAGCATATAGGCAATCACATTATCCTGCGGCATGCCGCCAATGTGATACCGGTACATCAGCCCCAGCACTTGCTGCGCTTCCGGATGCCCCTGTTCGGCGGCCTTGCGGAACCAGGTCACCGCCTCCTTATGGTCCTGGAGCACCGCATTGCCGGTGTAATACATGGCCCCGACCACATACTGCGCATCCGCCTTGCCCTTGCTCGCCGCCTTGCGGTGCCAGCTCAGCGCCAGCTTGTAGTCTTGCGGCACGCCGCGGCCCATGTAATACATCAAACCGAGCAGATGCTCGGCGTCCGTATTCCCCGCCTTGGCCAGCGGCAGGATCTCCTTGTAGGCCAGCGCATAATTCTTGTTGTTATACGCCGTGGCCCCTTCCGCGAATCCGGCATGCGCATTGGTCTGCAGTCCCAGCGCGATCCCGAGCGCGAATAACACGCCTCGTAGTTTTTTCATGGTGCTTTGGATTATTCTGTTTTATGCACTACAACATGTCGTTTACTTCCAGCTCACCTTCCCCAGACCGTCCACGCTGACGTTGCGGTTGGCCGGCTTGCCGTACACGGTGACGGAACCCAGTCCGCTCAAATTCAGGTTTGCGTTATTGCTGGCGTTGATGGTCGCGTTACCCAGGCCGCTCAAATCCAGGCTCACATCCTCAGCCTTGAACTGCTGCGCGTTCAGGCCGCCCAGGCCGCCCAGCGTCGCCTTCAGGTTTTTGCTGCGGCCGCCGATGGTGATGTAGCCGGCACCCTGCAGGTCGAGATCGACGTTCTCGTTCTCCGTCACCCACACGTGCATGCTGCCCACGCCGCCCAGGTTGGCCTTCAGCTTCCTGTAATCGCACACCACTTTCATGCTGCCTGCGCCATCCAGCGTCAGGTCGATGTTGTCGCCGCTGAAGCCGCTCACCTCCGACGTGCCCACGCCTTCGGACACCAGTTCGCGCAACTGCGGCAGCACCAGCTCCACTTTCACCGCCGAGCGGTTCAGCTTGACGCCCCGGCTGTCCGTATCGAGATACAGGGTGTCGCCGGTCTGCACCGCCGTCACCTTGTTCACGTAGCGCTTGTCGGTGGTGATGTTCAGCGCCGGCGTGTCGCCGCGGCGCAGCTTGAGGTCGATCACCCCATCGAGCTTGACGCGCACCACGCGCGCATCGATGGCCCGGCTTTCGGTCGTCGTCTCGTCGGCACGGGCCAGGCCCAGGCACAGGCAGAAGGCGGTGAACAGCAAGCCGATCTGGAATGGGTTCTTCATCGTTGTATCCTTGGAAAGTCAGCAGCGCGTGATCACAGGTTGGCCGCCACGAGGACATAGGGCAGTTCGGGGATCGCGCTGGTGGCTTCGGCAGCCGCATCGGCCGGCGACAGGGTCGGCGCCGGGCGGATTGCCTTCGCAGTTGCCATATTAATACCACCAAGGACCAGCAGGGTGGCGACAAAGATGGCTTCCATGTGTTTAGCGATGTTCATTTTGCTTCCCCGATTGATTGGTTATTCGATGGTTTCATCTTATCGGCGGTGCCCGCCAGCGTCCCGCCCTATGCGACGAAATGCAAAAAATAAGGAACAGGCGGATAATTCGCCTGCCTTTCCGACATTCCCATGAGAAATAGAATGGATAAAAAACTCACGATCCTGTCCGCCCTGGCCTGCGCCACCGCCCTCCTCGCACCCGCCGCCATGGCAGCGGCGCCTGCCGTACCGGCCGGCATCGCCGCCGCGCATAAGCTTTACCTGGCCAACTGCGCCCAATGCCACGGCAAGGACCTGGAAGGGGCGGCCGGCCCCAACCTGGCCGACGCGGAATGGCTGCACGGTGCCCCCAGCAAGGCCAAGCTGGTGCGCCTGATTGGCAAGGGTGTGCCCGAGAAGGGGATGCCCGCCTGGTCCAATCAGCTGAGCGCGAACCAGATCAGCCAACTGGCCGACTACCTGCTGCCGGCCAACGCCGCCGCCCGCAAGGCGGCCGCTGGCGGCGCGGCGCCAGTCGCCGTCGCCGCGCCCGCCGGCAGCGCTCCCGCCGCAGCGGCGGTGGCGGGCGCCGCGCGCCCAGCGGCCCAGGCGCCTGCCGGCCTGGCCGGCCTCAAACTGCCCAAGGGCTTCCAGATCGCGGTGTATGCCGACAAGGTGGAGAGCGCACGCGAACTGGCCGTGACGGCCAGCGGCCTGGTCTTTGTCGGTTCGCGCAAGGCCGGCAAGGTCTATGCCCTGGTCGATGCCGACCGGGACGGGGTGGCCGAGAAAGTGGTCACCGTCGCCGAAGGCTTGAACAAGCCCAACGGCGTCGCCCTGCTGGACGGCGCCCTTTACGTGGGCGAAATCTCGCGCATCCTCAAGTTCGACAACATCGAACAGACTTACGCCGGCAAGCCGGCCTACAAGGTCATCAAGGACGACCTGCCCAGCGATACCTGGCACGGCGAGAAGTACATCAAGGCCGGCCCGGACGGCAAGCTCTACATCCCGATCGGCGCACCGTGCAACGTTTGCGACAAGGAAGAGGACGCCTACGCCAAGATCTGGCGCATGAACCCGGACGGCAGCAACTGGGAATTGTTTGCGCGCGGCGTGCGCAACACCGTCGGCTTCACCTGGCACCCGGTCACGAAGGAAATGTGGTTCACCGATAATGGCCGCGATGAACTCGGCGACAACATGCCTTCGTGCGAACTCAATGTCGCACCGAAAGCCGGCATGCATTTCGGCTTCCCCTACTGCCACGCCGGCGTGCTGCCCGACCCGCAGTTCGGCAAAGGCAAGAGCTGCGACGCCTATACCGCGCCGGTGGCGCAACTGGGGCCGCACGTGGCGCCGCTCGGCCTGGCCTTCTACACCGGCACCCAGTTCCCCGCGCAATACCGCAACCAATTGCTGGTCGCCGAGCACGGCTCCTGGAACCGCGCCAACAAGATCGGCTACCAGGTCCGCCTGATCACCCTGTATGGCAACAAGCTGGTCAGCGATACCGCCTTCATCGACGGTTTCCTGCAGGACGAGCAAGTCAGCGGCCGCCCGGTCGATATCGCCGTCATGCCCGATGGTTCGATACTGGTTTCCGATGACCATGCGCACAAAGTGTATCGGGTGAGCTACCGTCCTTGAACGGGCATAACAGAAGCAAATCGACCGTCTGGCTTTCATCAAAATATTGAACTGTCACCTGCGCGGACCAAGGCTATATTGAAAAGTGCCAGGCAACAATTGGACCTGGCACCCTTGGTCCACAAACGGGAGGCAGTCATGAAGCGGCTATTCGCTGCCGCCGGGCTCTGTGTGTTCGCTGCCGGCGCAGCGGCACAAAGCAGCACCGGCACCGGCCAATCGGTGGTTGTGCCCGCGCAAAAGCAATTCGGCATGGAGCGCAAGCTCATTTCACCGCAAGAGTTCTACCAATACCAGGGCGCCTACGCCCTGTCCAACGGCCAAACCCTCAGCTTGTCGCGCGGCGCAGTCCGCCTCTACGCCCAGCTTGGCCAGCACCCACGGCAGGAAATCTTTTGGCACGGCGACGGCAAGTTCAGCAC
This sequence comes from uncultured Oxalobacteraceae bacterium, assembly GCA_965650885.1. Taxonomy (GTDB): domain Bacteria; phylum Pseudomonadota; class Gammaproteobacteria; order Burkholderiales; family Burkholderiaceae_D; genus Rugamonas. Next base: position 12,587 of record CBFGQI010000099.1, on the reverse strand, counting down.
TGCCGACGGCAGCCTTGCCATGCATATCGTCTGGCTCGACGATGACACTGCCGCCGGTGAGCTGAACTATTCGCCACGCATGGCCGGCAGCCTGCCGTTCCATGCCACGCTGAACCTGGCCCAACGCTAAAACGGAGGTAATCATGAAGCATCTGGTGGCTACGGCAAGCCTGTTTGCGCTCGCCCTGACGTCGTGGGCGCAAAGCACGGCCGATCAGCAGGTCGTTGTTCCCGCTTCGAAAGCGGTGCAGCGGTCGTATATGCCCGCGGACGACTTCGCCCGCTACAAAGGGGCATATGATCTTTCCAACGGTAAGACCCTATACCTGATCCGCAAGGCGACGCGCATGTATGCCATGGTTGACCAGCAAACCATGCACGAAATTACCCCCACTGCGCGGGACACTTTCCATGCGCTGGACGGAACGATGTCGATGAACCTGGTGCGCGCCGACGATGATTCGGTCAGCGGCCACCTGTCCTATATCGACGAAGCGCCTGCGGTCGCCGGCTTGCGGCCGCAGCCCACGCAGATCAGGGTCGCCTTGCGCTGAATGGCAAGGGGTGCGCAGGAAGGCCGACGCTACTGGCGCAGCGCGGTTTCGTCCGCGCCGGGCTGCCGCACCTGCAGGCTTTGCACCCTGCCGTCCGCATCGCGCTGGAACACGAGGTTGGCCAGCGAGCCTTCCATGAAGAAGCTGTCCGGTGCATGCGCCATGATGGGCGCCGCATCGCGTCCATCGCGCTGCATGGTCAGCTTGTCGCCATCGCGCCGCACCACGCGCTTGACCTTGTCCGGCCCGACGTAGGTGCCGACGAATGCATCCAGCGCCTCGGCCGCCACGGCGATCGGCTTATAGTCCTGGAACGGCTGGCCGATGGCGATGCCAGCCGCCTTGTACGCAATCACTGGCGTGTTGACGGCCCCGCCGTTGCCATTGGTGAGCACCGCCACGAACACCTTGTCGTCCGGCAGCCGCAAGGCTTGCGCCGTGAAGCCCGGGATCGAGCCGCCGTGGTGGATCATCCTGTGGCCCGCCAGCGTCCCGATGTTCCAGCCATAGCCGTAGTTGCACGGCGCATTGTGCGGCAAGCGGCAGGCGGTGAACGCCTGGCGCCAGCTGTCCGGCTTGAGCAGCTTGCCGCTGCTGACCGCCGCATCCCAGCGCGCCATATCGTCCACCGTGCTGACCAGCGCCCCGGCCGAATACGCCAGCGTCACGTCGATGTCCGCCACCGGCACGACCTTGTCGCCGCTCAGGCGGTACCCCTTGATGCGGCGTTTGCCGCTGCGCTCGAAGCCTTCCTGCGCGGTATCCGTCATACCCAGCGGCTCGAAGATATTGCGCGCAATGAAGTCATGGTACTTCATGCCGGACAGCTTTTCGATGACGACGCCCAGCAGAAAATAGCCGGAATTGCTGTAGCTGTAGCGCTCTCCCGGCGCAAAATCGAGCGGCTCGTCCTTGAACAAGTCCACCACCTGCGCAATGGTCACGCCTTCATCGGGGAGATTGCGGAAGGCTTTCAGCGAGGTGTAGTTCGGGATGCCGGAAGTGTGCTGCAGCAAGTGTTCGATGGTGATGGTCTTGCCCTTGTCCGGAAAGTCCGGCAGGTGCCTGCGGATATCGTCCTGAAGCGACAGCTTGCCCTGCTCCGCCAGCATCAGGATGCCTACCGCGGTAAACTGCTTGGTGATCGATCCAAGGCGCAGTTGCATGTCCGGCTGCATCGGCGTATTTTCCGGCAGGTTGGCCTGGCCGTAAGCCTTGCGGAACACGGGCTTGCCATCGCGCGTGACGATGACGGTGGCGCCCGGCCAGTTCGGCTTGAACATGGGAGCCAGCGCGGCATCGAGGCGCTGTTCCAGCGGCGTTTCCGCCATCGCGCAGCTGGCTTGCAGGAGAGAGAGTGATGCGATGAGCATTGCGGGGAATTTCGTCACGGCCTGTCCTCCTCAAAAAACCTGATGCTAACTGCGCTGCGTCCCGCGCCGACGTGCCGTACGACGAATGGTCGATTTCGGGGGACGAATGGTCTAGTTGGGGATGCGTTCGGCGCTCTCGTCGCCGGAGGTGCTGTGCAGCTGGAAGCCGGTGACCGCGCCATCCGGCCCGCGCTGGAAATCGAGCGTGACCAGCGTCCCCTCCAGGAAGAATTTGTCGGCCGCGTATGGGCGGATGGCCACCGGCGGGCGTCCCTTGCGCTCATAACGCAATGACCAGCCGTCGAAGCTGATGATCCGCGTACCGCTTTCCGACAACTGGTAGGTGCCGGCGAAAGCGCTCATGGCCAGTTTCGTCATCGGGATGACCCTCTGCTCGGGGAATGGGTTGCCGACAGCGATGGCCGCGGCGGTGAACGCCACGCGGTCCGTGTTCAGCATATTGCGGTTACTGTTCCCCAGCACCGCCACAAACACCTTATCGTCCGGCAGCCGGACCGCCTCACTGTTGAAGCCCGGGATGTCGCCGCCATGCGCCAGCATCCGGTGGCCGCGCAGGTCGCCGATCCGCCAGCCGTAGCCATAGCTGCACCTGGCGCCTGTCGGCAAGGCGCAGGGCGTGAATGCCCGCTTCCAGCTGTCCTCCTTGAGCAGCCGGCCGGCGGTGATGGCCTGGTCCCAGCGCGCCAGGTCGTCCACCGTGGAGACCAGCGCGCCCGCCGCGAAGGGCTGGGTCATGCTGATCCGCTCCGCCGGCCTGTAGGCGCTGAGGAAGCCCTCGCGGTAGCCGGTGATACGGCGCTTGGCGTTGCGCTCGTGCCCTTCGTAAGCCGTGTCGTGCATGCCGAGCGGCTCGAAGATATGCTTTGCCAGGAAGTCCGCATAACCGGTGCCGGACACCTTCTCGATGATTGCGCCCAGCAGCAAGTATCCCGAATTGCTGTACGCCCAGCGCTCGCCGGGCTCGAAATCCAGCGCGTCGTCCTTGAAGAGCTCGATCATCTGCTGCACGCTGCGGTCGCTGCCGGCAGTGAGCCAGTACGACATCATGCCCGTGTAATTGCGGATGCCGGCCGTGTGCTGCAGCAACTGCTCGATGGTGATGCGTTTGCCGTGGACCGGATAGTCGGGCAGCCATTGCGTAAGCTCGTCCTGCAAGGACAGCTTGCCCTGCTCCGCCAGCATCAGGATCGCCACCGCCGTGAATTGCTTGGTGACCGAGCCGAGGCGCAGCTGCATCTCCGGCTGCATGGGGGTCTTGCTGTCCACGTCCGCCAGGCCGTAAGCCTTGCGCAGCACAGGCACACCATCCTTGGTGACGATCACCGTCGCCCCCGGCGCGTCGCGCTTGAACAATGGCGCCAGCGCGGCATCGATGCGCTCGGCCAATGTTTGCCCGGCCCACGCCGGCGGGCTTGCCGCCAGCGCCAGCGCCAGCAGCGCGCCGCGACGACGCGCATATCCCCGCATCACGGCTTGGTGATCTTCGAATGGACCTGGTTCACCATCATCAGACCGGCCGAGCCGAAATGGGTGTGGTATTCCGCCACCATTTCGCCCTTGATGATGACGGGGTCGGTAGCGACCAGTCCTTTCGCTTCGTCGATATTGTCGACGGCCAGGATGAAGATGCCGCGCGCGCCATCGACGCCATCCAGCGGGCCGGCGTAAGCCAGCTTGCGCTCATTGGCCAGGCGCTTGATGTTCGCCATGTGGCCGGCAAACATTTCGCTCCGTTCCGGCCCTGCCGGCACTTTGTTCGGGCCGGTCCGCAGCACCACGAAGACGTAGCGCCGCATGCCATTGTCGTTGCCGCCCAGGGACTTGGCCAGCTCCGGGTCGTAGGCCGGCGGTGTCGGCGCCGGTGGTGTCTGCGCCAGGGCCGGAAACGCCAGGACGGCAAGCGCCAGGGCAGGCCAGATCCGCCTCATCGTTCATCCCTCATTTCGGGTGTATCCCGGCAAAGCGCACAATGCTGCCCTCTCCGCGCCTGCATGAAACGCGACACGGTGAAGATGGCCGCACTGATCGCGCCCCATAGGGCCGCTTGTGCAGCGGAATAAGCAAAGTCATGGCCCCTCAACATCTGCGCCAGGCAAATCAGCGCCCAGGCAGCGGCCAGCACCAAAAGAAAACGTTTGATCCAGAATCCAGTTCCCAAGGCAGGCTCCCTTAGTATTTTTTGCAATCATACCGCAGCTCAATGCCTGACCGGGACAAGCGCCGTGCTTTCAGCGCAACGCTTCGGCGACCTGGTCCGCAAACGCCATGCCATGCAGGTGTGACGCCAGCTGGATGGTGCGCATTGCACAAGTTTCCGGGCCCGCGGTTCCGCGCTCGCGCATGCAGCGCGCATGATGCGCCGCAGCAAAATCTTCCGCCTGGGTCGACGAGCTATGGGCCGATGCGAGGGCGGCCAGCAATGCGACACCAATGGCGCACTGCAGCTTCATCGGCAAGGTCCAGTTGTAACGGATGAAGAACATGACGCCTCCTTGAAGTGGCCTGTTCCCGATGTTACGCAGTCAATATTTCCGCTTAATGACCCGGAACGTTTCTATCCCACAACTAAGACTTGCAAACTGATAAAACGGCTTTCCAGAAAGTTCCCGCAATCACTCTTGTTTATTGTAGGATGCTCCACTTACCAACGATTCACTTGCATACTGAACTTCTGGGATAGGGATATAGGATGGAATTCCGGTTGGGCGCTAGCGCCATTACCAGGCCTGATAGCGCTCACCGCCAAACCAGCAAGGCCACCCTTTATGCGAAGCTGTTTTGCATGGCAATCCTGGCCGTCGCCGCGGGCGTCGAATCGACGCGCTGGGCCAGCGCCCGCCAGGCCAGTCCGGCAGTGCTGGTCACGCCGGCGCTGCCTGGAAAAGTCAGTTTCGTTCCGCGCTCGGCCACCCTGCTGCCCAAGCCGCCCAACGCCCCCTCCGCGCATGCCAGCGCATTGACGCCCCTGCCCGGTGGCCACATGGCCGCCTTCTGGTGGGCGGGCAGCCGCGAGAGCGGACCGGACGTGAAGGTCTATGCTTCGCACTGGATGGACGGGAAATGGGCCCAGCCCTGGGAAGTGGCCAGCCGCGACACGCTGGCAGCCGCCCTGGGCTACGGCGTCAGGCGCGTCGGCAACCCGGTGGCCTGGGCATCGGCCGATGGCCGCATCAACCTGTTCGTGGTGGCGACCGGCCTCGGCGGATGGGCCGCTTCGCGCGTCGTGCAGCTGGTGTCGGCCGACCTTGGCAAGAGCTTCACGGTCAAGCGCCTGCTGCCCATGTCGCCCCTGTTCAATACCAGCATGCTGGTGCGCTCGACGCCGGTCGGGCTGGCGGATGGCGGGTGGCTGCTGCCGGCCTATTTCGAAATGGGCATCAAGTATCCGCTGATGCTGGCCTTCGACCAGAGTGGCGATCCGCGCTGGATTGCGCGCATTGGCAACCGCACTTCAGCCCTGCAGCCGACGGTGGTCCCCTTCTCCTCTTCCGAAGTGCACGCATGGATGCGCGATGCCAGCGAAGAGCAGCGTGTACAGCATGCACGCAGCAGCGATGGCGGCGTCAATTGGGACGACTTGCCGCCGCTGGACTTGCCGAACCAGAGTACCTCCCTCAGCGCCCTGCGCTTGAGCAACGGCAGTATCGCGCTGCTGCACAACCACGTGCTGCCCGGCGGCTCCGACCGCAACGTGCTGCGCCTGTCCGTCACCGATGACGGACGCAACTGGTCGCGCGTGATCGACATCGCCCAAGGCAGCGCCGGCGAAGAATATTCCTATCCCGACCTGCACCAGGTCGGCGACGAATTGCACATCACTTATACCTCGCGCCGCGAGGCGATCGCCCACCACGTGATCGAACTGGATTTCGAAGGCGTTGCCGAATGACCCTGCCTGACCTGCTGCTGCAAAACGCCTATGGCAAGGTGGCCTGGGGCATCGTGATCGCCACCTTGATCGTGCAGTTGCTTCCCGCTTCGCTCCAGCTGTCGCGGCGCGGCGTCCTGCACCTGGCCGGCGCGTCCATCCTGCTGACGCTGCTGCCGGGACATTTCTCGCCAGCCTATTGGATCGCGCTGGCATTCCAATGGCCGAGCGGCATGCTGGTCGGCCTCTGCCTGGCACGCCTGGCGCGCCCCTGGCGCCAGCCCGGCGCCAGCGAAGGCATGAGCGTGGCGCTGGCCGCCACCCTCGCCCTGTTTGGTGCCGTGCTCTACATGGATGCCCTCGGCTTGGCTTCGCTCGGCCTGTATTTCTGGGGATTCGGCCCGCGCGGCGCCCCCATGTTCGCATTGGCCGCCATGGCGCTATGCGTGGCAGCGATCGTCCAGGGCCGCTCGCGCCCGCAGTACTTCGCGGCGCTGGGCGCCCTCACCCTTTTCACCCTGTTGCGCCTGCCTACTGGAAACCTGTGGGATGCCTTGCTCGATCCCCTGCTGTGGATCTGGGCCCTGTACTCGCTCGCGGCCAGGGCACGGCGCAAATGGGAAGGCAATTCCGCTACGAATAAAATCAACCAAGGAGTAGGTCAGTGGTAAATCGCAAATGGTATTCGCACCCAGTCCTGTTGACTGGCATTGCCATTAATATTTTTGTGCTGTTGCTGGCGATCGCAGCGAAGGGAACGAGCGAACAGCTGGACCGCGTGGTGAGCGAGGATGGCATCGTCGAATGGATGCAATTCCTCAGTTTTGCGATGACTGGAGGCCTGCTGCTGTTCGCGGGCGCCGAGCGCTGGAAGCGCGGCGGCAGGATCGACCTCGCCGTCCTGGGCCTGTTTGGCCTGGGGGTCGTGGTCGCGGCGGCTGCCATGGAGGAAATCAGCTGGTTCCAGCGCATCCTGCATGTGCAATCGTCCGACTTCTTCATGCAGAACAACCGCCAGGGCGAAACCAATCTGCACAACCTTGCCATCGGCAGTTCCGGCAGCATCCACAAGACGCTCATGCTGAAGGCGATCCTGCTGGCCGGCCTGGCCCACAACGTATTCCTGCCGCTGCTGGCACGCAGCCGCCCTGCCGTGCGCGACTTCGTCGAAAAGTTCGGCGTCTACCTGCCGCCGCTGCCGGTTGCGCTGATCTACCTGGCGCTGGTGATCCTGTCGCACGTACTGATCGCCCATCCGCGCAAAGGCGAACTGGGTGAAATGTTCGGCGCCGTACACTATATGGCCACCGTGTTCAGCGCTTACTTCGTGGGCTTCGGTTACGGCCAGCCTGCCGTGTTCCAGCAGGCCACCGAATCGCGCCTGGTGGAAAAGCTGTTCGCTTGCCTGATGCTGTTCCTGCTGTTGACCGCCTGGCTGCTCAGCGCCGGTGCCGGTGTCGAGAAATATTTGGCATCGTGAACCGGATCGCAGGCCGCATTGCCCGCCTGACCCAATGGGCCGGGCCCTACGCCACGCTGCTGCAGATGGTGCTGGCCGGCCTGGCGATCCTGTCGGTCTCGCGCCTTGGGCTGGTCGCCTGGCAATGGGAGCGCGTGCGCGCGACCGGCATCCTGGGCCAGATCATGGCGCAAGGCGTGCGTGCGGACTTGATCCTGCTCGGCTACCTGCTGGCCTTGCCGCTGGCACTGGCGCCCTTCCTGGCGCAGCGTTACGCGGCGCGCGCATGGAAGCTGTTCAGCGTGGCCTGGGCCAGCACCGGACTGCTGTTCATCATTTTCATGGAACTGTCCACGCCGCAGTTCATCATGCAATACGACTTCCGCCCGAACCGGCTGTTCGTCGAGTACCTGTCCTACCCAAGGGAAGTGGCCGCCACGTTGTGGAACGGCTTCCGTCTTGCCGTCATCCTGGGCATTGGCGGCACTGCCCTGCTGACCGTGCTGGTGTTCCGCACGCTGAGGGCGGCATCGGCCGGCACCGGCATGTGGCCGCCCAAGGTGCTGCTGCTGACATGGCCCTTGCTCGTGGCACTGGTGGCTTTCCAGATCCGTTCCACCACCGAGCATCGGCCGGCCAACCCGGCGACCTTCGCACTGACGGGCGACGCCATGGTCAATTCGCTGATCATCAACTCGCCATGGTCGGTGATCGATGCGATCACTTCGATGCGCAAGGAAGCCAACTCTTCCGAGATCTATGGCAAGTTCCCGCGCGAGATGGTATTCCCCACGGTGACTTCCGCACCGTGGCTGCGCGATTACCGATTTAACCATCCCGAGCTGCCAACCCTGCATGCGCAGCAGGCCGCCATCCAGCGCGACAAGCCGCTCAACCTGGTGATCGTGCTGGAGGAGAGCCTGGGCGCGACCTTCGTGCAATCGCTGGGCGGCCTGCCCGTCACGCCGGAGCTGGAGAAATTGAAGGGCGAAGGCTGGTGGTTCGAACAGCTGTACGCCACCGGCACCCGTTCGGTGCGCGGCATCGAGGCCGTGGTGGCGGGCTATGCGCCAACGCCGGCTCGCAGTGTGGTCAAGCTGTCGCTGGCGCAGCAGAATTTCTACACACTGGCGCTGGGCCTGGGCAAGCAGGGTTACCACACCGAGTTTGTCTATGGCGGCGAAGCGCACTTCGACAATATGCGCGGCTTCTTCACCGGCAACGGGTTCCAGAGCGTGGTCGACCGCGGCGACATGCAGCCGAAGTTCGTCGGCAGCTGGGGCGCGTCGGACGAGGACTTGTTCGACAAGTCGCTGGAGCGCTTGAAGGTCCTGCACGCGCAAAAGAAGCCTTTCTTCAGCCTGATTTTCAGCTCGTCCAACCACGAGCCGTTCGAATTCCCGGATGGGAAAATCGAACTGCACGATCCCGCCAAGCAGACGGTGAACAATGCCGTGAAATACGCCGATTACGCACTGGGCAAGTTCATCGCCGAGGCCAAGAAGCAGGACTACTGGAAAGACACTGTCTTCCTGATCGTGGCCGACCATGACAACCGCGTGTACGGCAACAGCCTGGTGCCGATCAAGAAGTTCCATATCCCCGGCCTGATCCTCGGTGCGGACGTGGCGCCGAAACGCATCACGCCCCTGGCCAGCCAGATCGACCTTGGCCCTACCCTGCTCTCCATGATCGGCGTATCGAGCACGCACCCGATGATTGGCCGCGACTTCGTCAAGGACAGCACCACACCTGGCCGCGCCATCCTGCAGTTCGACAATTACTTCACCTGGCTGGAAGGGAATACGGCCACCATCCTGCGGCCTAGCCAGGCGCCGCTGATCGGCAACTACGATTTCGCCAAAGGCGAATTGCAGCTGACCGATATCAAGCCGACCACTGCGCAGGTCGAACAAGCCATGGCGCATGTGATCGCGCCATCGTTGATGTACCGCGAACAGCGCTATCGCCTGTCGAAGTAAGGCCGGCACTTAAGGCCGGCGCACGCTTGCGGGACCACGGCCTGCAGCGACGATGCCCCATGCCAAAAGCGTTACCGCCACCATGATGGCTTGAGCAGTATTCCAATGCGCCGGCGACCACTGGTCGATGCCAACCGGATACCAGATTGCCGCGCCACCAGGGCGTTCGCTCAGGCAAAGGTCGCGCGAAAAATTCCATGCGGCGTGGATCCCCACTGCTGCCGGAATGCTTTTCCACCGCATGAATACCGCCCCGAACAGCGGCTTGGTTGGCGTGCCGACACATTACCATGCCTTGTTTAATCCCGTTTGTACAAGGCTTCGATCGTGGCGGAGCCCAGCGCATGCGCCTTCACCATATAGCCGGTCAACGCCGCCGAAGCGTTCTCGGGCAGGTCGAGCTTCTGCGAAAGTGCGTATACCGTGAACAGGTAACGGTGCACGCCGTGCTTCGGCGGTGGGCAGGCGCCGCCAAAGCCTTTCACGCCGTAATCGTTGTTCATCTCGCGGCTGCCGGCCGGCGCCACAGCGCCAGCCGCCATGGTCGTGACGTCCTTCGGGATGTTGACGAGCTGCCAGTGCCACCAGCCGCTGCCGGTTGGCGCGTCTGGGTCATAGGCGAAGACGGCGAATGCCGCTGTGCCTTCCGGCGCGCCGGACCAGGACAGCTGGGGCGACTGGTTGCCGCCGCTGCAGCCAAAGCCCTGGAATTCCTGCGCCTTGGCCATGAATGTGCCGTTGGCGATGTCGGTGCTGGTGAGTGCCAGCGAGCCGGCGGCAAGCGCCGGGCCGGACGCGAGGGCTGCTGCAATAATGAGGTAACGCATAAGTGCTCCTTCGTTGATCTGGAGCGCATATGGTATGCAGCGGGTGCGAAAACGTTTAGGCCAATTCCAGCCAAGTTTTCGCCCTAATCGCGCATCCGTGTCCTGCGCAGTTCCGTCGGCGTCACGCCGTAGAATTGCTTGAACTTGTCGGTAAAGCGCGATTGCGATTGATAGCCGCACCTTTCCGCCACGCGCCCGATCGGTTCAAACGTTGTCTGGATCAGGTGCAGGGCGTGGCCCAGCCTTGCCCTGTCCTTGATTTCCTGGAGCGAAGTCCCTTCGGCCGCCAGCTTGCGGCGCAGCGTCGACTCGCTGACCGCCAGGCGCGAAGCCAGTTCGGCTGCCTGCAGGTCATGGGCGACATCGGCATTGATGATGCAGTGCACTTTGTGGCCCAGGCTGGGCGCTTCGACCACCGCCCCCACCTTCTCATGACCCAGGTGATAAAGCAGCTGCAGGATCTCCCGCCGGCGCAAGGCCCACATGGCGGGCGGCGCGAAAGCCGACCACTCGACGAACTGCTGCAGCGTCTGCAGGAGGCTTTGCCCGATTTCCCCCTGGACGAAAGGTTCGGTCCGCGCCTGCCTGGGCGGCAGGCTGTTGAAATCGTCATAGTCGAATTCGACCAGCAGCGCTAGATATTCCGTGTCGCCGGGAATATTGCGCATATTGATGCGCGGGCGGTTCGAGAGAATTACGAAGCTCCCGCCCGGGCAATCAATCTCACCGAGCATCTTCCTGCCATCGAGTACGCAGATCAGCATTGGCCTGATGATCGGGACATTCACGATCTGCTGCTCCCTGATCGATGAATACACCGAGAACGGCAGCGCCGCCCGTGTCTCCTGCATCCGCCTGGCCGTGCGTATCAAATTCTCCATCGGTCAGCGTTCTACTTGTTGTTCACCTTGTCCACGACCAGCCTGTGCTCGGCATCGAACACCCATGCATCCTCATAGTCGATCTCGAACAGGTGGCCGTCCGGATCCTTGAAATAGGCTGCCACGCCCCACTCCGTGATGGTGGCGGGTTTGACCAGCGTCCCTCCAGCCGCGATGGCGCACTCCAGGATGCGTGGCACTTCGTCGGCGGATTTGGCCAGGTACACCAGGCCGACACCCGAAAAGCCGCTCCCGGAGGAGGTGGGGGCCAAGGCATCCTTGGCGAAATCCTCCCGCGGCAGAAGGCAGAGCGCAAAGCCGCCGAGGTCGAATTTGGCAAAGCCGTCATGCCCGGTGGGCGATCTGCGCCATCCCAGGGCTTCGTAAAATTGGACGGATCGGGCGACGCTGTCGACGCCCAGCAGGATCAGGTGCAGCCGCTGGCTTGGCGGGGCCGAAGCGGAGTTTTCGGGAGTGAGCATGTGTATGTGCAGCCGGCGAATTCACGATAGGAGAACCATCCATCTTAACTTGCATGCCGCACGTTAAAACTCTCCAATCGTCACCACCGTGGCCCGCAGAAAAACAAAAAGCCGCCGGGCTTGCGCTCGGCGGCTCTCCATCCAGCCCGGCTGATTACTGTGCGGCGGTGGCGGCAGCTTCTTCAGCGGCGGCCTTCATCGACAGTTTCAGGCGGCCGCGCTCGTCGGTCTCGAGGACCTTCACGCGTACTTGCTGGCCTTCCTTCAGGTAGTCGGCAACGGCGTTCACACGCTCGTTGGCGATCTGCGAGATGTGCAGCAGGCCATCCTTGCCAGGCATGACCTGGACGATGGCGCCGAAGTCCAGCAGCTTCAGCACGGTACCGTCGTAGCACTTGCCCACTTCCACGGAAGCGGTCAGTTCTTCGATACGGCGCTTGGCTTCCTGGCCGGCGGCCGCGTCGACCGAAGCGATGGTGACGATGCCGTCGTCGCTGATGTCGATCTGGGTGCCGGTTTCTTCGGTCAGCGCGCGGATCACGGCGCCGCCCTTGCCGATCACGTCACGGATCTTCTCGGGGTTGATCTTCATGGTGTACAGCTTGGGCGCGAAGTTTGACACTTCGGTCTTGGCCTCACCCATGGCTTCTTGCATCTTGCCCAGGATGTGCATGCGCGCTTCCTTGGCCTGGGCCAGTGCCACCTGCATGATTTCCTTGGTGATGCCCTGGATCTTGATGTCCATCTGCAGCGCGGTAATGCCATTGGCGGTACCGGCTACCTTGAAGTCCATGTCGCCCAGGTGGTCTTCATCGCCCAGGATGTCGGACAGGACGGCGAAGCGGCCGCCTTCCTTGATCAGGCCCATGGCGATACCAGCCACGTGCGCCTTCATCGGCACGCCGGCATCCATCAGCGCCAGGCAGCCGCCGCAGACGGAAGCCATCGACGAGGAACCGTTCGATTCGGTGATCTCCGATACCAGGCGCACGGAGTAGGAGAACTCTTCCTGCGACGGCAGCGCGGCAACCAGTGCACGCTTGGCCAGGCGGCCGTGGCCGATTTCGCGGCGCTTAGGCGTGCCGACACGGCCGGTTTCGCCGGTGGCGAACGGAGGCATGTTGTAGTGCAGCATGAAGT
>CBFGQI010000098.1:0-19939 GCA_965650885.1 uncultured Oxalobacteraceae bacterium | reverse complement strand
TGATTTGTAATCATCAGGTGGCGGGTTCGAGTCCTGCAGCCGGCACCAGCAACACCCAAGCCCAGCCCTTACCGGCTGGGCTTTTCATTTGCGCGTGATGAATTGGTCGAGCGAGAATTTGCCGCCGCCTTGCGCGATCAGCGGCAGCAGCAGGGCGGCCCAGCTCAGGTGGGTCGGCCAGGCTTGCGGATAGACGAAGATTTCGATGACGGCGGTCATGCCCAGCAAGCCGAGGGCGGCGGTGCGGGTAAACAGGCCGGCGACCAGCAGCAAGGGCAGCGCGTGTTCGGCGAGTGTGGCCATCGGCGCGGCGATCTCCGGCGGGATCAGCGGCAGCATGTATTCGTGGCGGAACAGGTCGACTGTCGAATCCTTCAGGGTGAACCAGCCTTCGACCTTGGTGCGGCCGGAGAGGAAGAAAATCGCTGCGACGGCGAGGCGGGCCGCCAATAGCTGCAGGCTTGGCGGCAGCAGGCGCGCGGCGAGGGCGGGCAGGGCGGCGAAGGCGCTGCGCTCGGCATGCGCTGTCTGGCTTGCGTTGGCGGGGGCGATGTTGGTGTTCATGTTGGTCTCCTTGATGTGTGGTGTCAGGTGCGCCATTTGCCCTGGCGGACCAGCGTGGCGGTGGCGTCGGCTATTTCCTGTGGTGTGGCGTTTGCGGACAGCCGTATCGTTGGCGGGACGGCGGCCGCGCTGGCAGCGGCTGGTGTGGCGCTGCCATCTGCCAGGACCAGGCCGACGATGCGCGAGCGGCGCACGTTGGCAGCAGCGCGCGCGGCGTTGGCGCCCCGGGCGTTGCCGATGAAGACTGCTTCGGGGATGTGCAGGCTGTCGAGAAAGCCGATCAGGTCTTGGCCCAGCGTGGCGGGTTCGGCGTCCCGCAATGCGGGCAACAGCACCTTGAAACCCTGTGCGGCGAGCAGGGATGCGGTTTCGGCGTAGCGGTCGACGGGCTCGCCTTGGGCGCGGACCAGCACGATGGGGCGACCGCTTTCGGGGCCGGCCGTGTGGTAGCTGAGCGCGGGCTGGGCGGCGGCCACGGCGCGCAAGGCGTCGGCGGCACTGCCGGTTGGCAGCAGTGCGCTCGCAAGGGCGGGCGCGAAGGCGAGGCTTGCGGTACCTGCCAGACCGGTGAGCGCCGACAGCAGGAAGAGGCGACGTGCGTCATTCATTGGAGGCTCCTGTGATCAACTCACTGCCAAGCCAGTCGGCCAGCATAGCGCCGGCGCTGGCAATGCCTTGCTCTTCACCCAGGCGGTCTACCAGCATGGCGCATAAACCGACGAAGCTGCCGTCGCGCTGCAGATGCGTCAGCGCGGCAAATTCAACGGCGTCCAGCGCACGCAGGCAGGACGTGAAGCCGCGGCGCCAGACCAGCAAGCCGCCAGGCGCGAGCAGCATCTCGCTTTCGGGCACCACGTGGGCCGCGCTGCCGCTTGCTTCGGCGCCGGCATCGCGCAGCGCGAACCACAGGTCGGCGGAGTTGGTGACCGCGGTGCGCAGGTGGAGCGTGGGAGTAAGCTGCAGGCGGGCATGATCCCAGTCGATGGCGGCGAGCGTATCGGCGGCAACGGGCGCGGCGTCCGGGCCGACGAATGCCTGGCCGAGTGCCAGTTCGATCCACGCCAGCTCCTGCAGGTCCGGGTTGTCGGGGAAGAGGGCTTGCAGTGTGTCGCCGAAATCGTCGGCGTAGGCGTCCAGCGTCCACGCATGTGGCGGGCGGCGGCGGATATGGACTGCGGCTGCGTGCAGGAAGGCTTCCTCGCCGATGAAGGTGCGCAGCAACGGATAGCTTTCTTCGAGACAGCCGACCAGCTGCGCGCGGTAGTTGTTCTGGTAGACGGCGCGGCCGGAGCCGGATGGCACGCCCGATGCGGGCAACGGGGCGGCGCCGCTGGCCAGCATGGCGTGGAAACCGCCCTGGATATTGGCGAGGTTCATGCTGCCTCCCTGTGCGTTGCGAGACCGCGCGCGACATCCAGCTCGGTGAGCAGGTCGGCCAGCGGCGGAATATCGCCATCGCGTTCGATCATGGTGGCGACCGGGCCGCAACGCGCGATCGTTTGCGCGTACAGCGACCAGACCGCGTCGTTGACCGCGCTGTCGTGGGTATCGATCAGCAGGCCGTCGCCCTGGCTATGGCCGGCGAGGTGGATCTGTTGTACGCGCTCCATCGGCACGCCGCGCAGGAAGTCCTGCGGGTCGAAGCCGTGGTTGCTGGCGCTGACGAAGACGTTGTTCACGTCGAGCAGCAGCCCGCAGCCGGTGCGCTTCGCCATGGCGGAAATGAATTCCCATTCCGTCATGGTCGATTCGGCGTAGGTCAGGTAGCTGGAGGGATTCTCGACCAGCATGGTGCGGCCCAGCGCCTGCTGCGCCTGGTCGATGTTGTTGCAGATGATGTCGAGTGCTTCTTCCGTATACGGCAGCGGCAGCAGGTCGTGCGAATTGAAGCGGCCGGTGCGCGACCAGCTCAAATGGTCGGACACGAACATCGGCTGCACCTCATCGGCCAGGGCGCGCAAGCGGGCCAGGTAGTCCGCCCGCAAGCCGTCGGCCGAGCCGAGCGACATCGACACGCCATGCAGCACCACCGGATACCGTTCGCGCACGCGGCGCAGGATATCGCGCGGCTGGCCGCCCGCGACCATGAAGTTCTCCGAGATCACTTCGACGAAATCCACGTCGACCGCGCCTTCGAGGAAATCGCGGTAATGTTCCCGGCGCAGGCCGAGACCGAAGCGATGTGCATGCATGGCGTGCCTCCGTCAGGTGCTTACTTCTTCTCGGTCAGCGTGCCGCCCAGTGCCTTGCACTCGGACGGGGTCTTCACCAGTACGCCATGGCCCTTGCATTCGTTCAGGCCCTTGCAGTCGTTCTTGGCAGTGGCGCACAGGCTGGTGCCTTTGCAGGTATTGATGCCGTAGCAGCGGCCTGGCTCCTCTTTCGCTTTTTCGGCGGCGAAGGCAGGGGTGGACAGGCTGGCGCTGGCCAGGGCGATCAGGGCGGCGGCGCCTGCCAGGCTGGCGCGGGATTTGGTTGCGATGGACATGATGGTCTCCTTGGATGGGACGGGGTTTAAAGGACGCCGGTTGCGGCGTCTTCGATGACTTTCACAACCGCTTCCGGCTGCGAAACCTGTACTGCATGGCTTGCTGCGATTTCGGTCACCCTGGCGCCTGCACGCTGGTACATCCAGCGTTGCAGTTCGGGGCTGACCAGCCGGTCCTGGGTGGCGACGATGCCGAAGCTCGGCTTCTGGTGCCACATGGCGAACCAGCTCGGGGTACCCATCAGCACATTGCTGACGGGGACTTGCGAGGCCGCCATGAAGCCGACGCGGTTCGGCGTCAGGTCGGCCGCCAGGTCGGCGTGGAAGCGCGCCCGGTCGTAGAACTGGAAACCGGCGCGGTCGGCCCGTGCACCGTCGCCTGCGGCGGGCATCGACGACAGCAATTGCTGCGCAGTCTCGCCGACCTCCGGCATCAGGGCGGCCACATAGACCAGCGCCTTCACCTTGTCGCCGGTGGCGGCATTGGAGATCACCACGCCGCCGATGCCGCTGGCGACCACCACCACATTGCCGACCTGCTGGAAAATGGCTTTGCGGGCGATGGCGATATCGTCGTCCAGCGACGTGTGCGGCAGTTGGGCCACCGTGACGTGGAAACCCTTCAGGCTCAGGGTGTCGTGTACCACGCGCCAGCTCGAGGCATCGACGAAGGCGCCAGGGACGATGACCACGTTCTTCACGCCTTGCGCCGGGCCGGCGGGGGCGGCGTGTGCCGCGCCTGCCCAGCCCAGGGCCAGTCCGATTGCGAGGGAGGCGGCGCGCTTCATTTCTTCGCCGTCAGCGAGCCGTAGCCCTTGGGAGTCTTGATCGTGGTGCAGGTGCCTTTTTCGACCAGCGTCCAGGCATCGCCCTGGTAATCGGTCTTGGAAGTGCCTGCGCACGAAGTGCCGGGACCGGCTGCACAGTCGTTATGGCCGGCTTTCGCCACGCCATAGCACTTCTCGGTTTCCTTCTTGGGTTCTGCCTGCGCGGCGGATGCTGCGCACAATGCGATGGCGAGGGTTGCTGCCAGTCCTGCGTAAGTGGTTTTCATAATCGTGGTCTCCTTGGTTAAGGTGTGACCAGATTACGGGGGCAGTGTGTATCGCTTGTGTCGGCGGCGTGGGCGGTAATGCCAGCTTATGTATCCGGCATCGCGCCAGATACACTGGGATACAAAAATGTCTAGCCGCGCTCTTTGACGGATTTCAGCAGGTTGTCGCGCATGCGGGCGATGGTTTCCTGCAAGGGGCCGATTTCGTCGTCGGCCAGGCCCATTTCCATGAACAGGTTCTTATCGAAGGCGCTTTCGCGCAACTGGTGGCCGGCGGGCGTGAGGCTGATGCGCACCTGGCGCTCGTCGGCCGGGTCGCGCTGGCGCGTCACATAGCCCATGGCTTCCAGCTTCTTCAGGATCGGCGTCAGCGTATTCGATTCGAGAAACAGCTTTTCGCCCAGGCTGCTGACCGTCTGGTTGTTCTCTTCCCACAGCGCAATGATGGTGATGTATTGGGTGTAGGTCAGCCCCAGGCTGTCGAGCAGGGGCTTGTACGCCTTGCCGAGCGCCAAGTTGGCCGAATACACGGTGAAGCACAGGTATTGGGAGAGTTTCAGGTCGCTGATGTCCATCGGGACATTATATATCGGATGCGATTAGTTCAGAATCGGGCCTATCGCCCGGCGTAGAATGGGCGGCATGACGCCCAACCTGACGCCGGACCAGCAATGGAAGCTGCTGCTGGGGAGCTTCATCCATGAATTCTCCCGGCTGGAAGCCCACGTCTTCATACTGTGCGCGCGCCAGATCGGCACCGACGACACGCGCAAACTCACCTTCGGCAAACGCCTTGACCGCATCAAGGCCGGCCTGAAACAGCAGGCGCCTTCGGCCAGCGAGCATGTGCTGGCGCTGCTGCGCGAGGCCCGCAAGTTGGCGGAATTCCGCAACGCGCTGCTGCATGACACGGCATTCCACGGCATGGGCGGCCGCGCGCCGCAACGGGAGGAACTGGAAGCCCGCCTGGGGCAGCTCGAGCACTTGCTCGATGCGCTGGCGCTGGCGTAGGGGCGCTTGGCGGCGTTAGCCGCGCGGCTGGGCAAGGGCTTGCTGCAAGCGCGTGCTGTCCAGCCGCCGCGCCAGCTTGCGGCCTTGCGCGCGCAAGCGTTCGAACGCTTCATCCAGTTCCGCCGGGCGCGGTTGCAGCGGCGCCAGCGAACGCACCAGCTTCGGCAACAGCTCGCGCTGCAGGAAGCGTTCGCCCATCTGGCTCAACTGCCAGGCCACTGCGCCCAGGCCGAGGAAAAAGGCAATGACAAAGCCGGTATCCATGTTTTCCGGCGCCTGCTGGCGCAGGGCGGCAAGCACCACGGCGCAGAAGGCGAACGCGCCGCCGATCGACCACCACACTTCCCGGTCCAGGTGTGTCGCCGCCTCGTATTCGTCCAGCGCGTCGGCCTGCAGGCGCAAGGCGGCATCGATCTGGCGGCGGCGCTCCGATTCGTCGAGCAGCAAAGGCGCCTCGCGGATGCGGGCGGCGGCGGCCAGTGCGTCGGCGTGGCGGATCGACAAATGCGGATTGGTGGTCTGTTCCAGCTGCACCAGCGGCAGCTGTTCGGCGCTCAGCCGCGTGTAATGTCCCGCCTCCATCGGCAGCACCGTACCGCAATCGCAGCAGGTGCGCTGGTATCCCGCCAGCTCCCCTTTCGACACGGTGATGTACCACAGGTGCCAGGCCATCCCGATGCGCTGCACAGCGAACGCGCGCGTCGCACGGCACACGGGGCAGTAGTCGGCGACGTAGCCGGCGTGGGTGTAGACCGGCTTCTTGCCCCATACAAATATCATCGTTTTTGCCTGTTCCTCGTTCGCGATTGTGGTACCCCTGCGATGGATTGTACGAGGAAAACTACGCCGCCGCCTTTTCCTCCCGCAATTCGCGGCGCAGGATCTTGCCGACGTTGGACTTGGGCAGCGCATCGCGGAATTCGATGTGCTTCGGCTTCTTGTAAGCAGTCAGCTGCTGTTTGCAGAAGTCCATCAGCTGTTCGCTGGTCAGCGACGGGTCCTTGCGCACGACGAACAGCTTGACGGCTTCGCCGGAGCCGGCATCCGGTACGCCGACGCAGGCGCATTCGAGCACTTTCGGATGGGCTGCCACCACACATTCGACTTCGGTCGGGTAGACGTTGAAGCCGGAGACCAGGATCATGTCCTTCTTGCGGTCGACGATGCGCACATAGCCTTGTTCATCCATGATGCCGATATCGCCCGACTTGAAGTAGCCGGACGGTGTCATGACGCTGGCCGTCTCGCTTGGCCGCCGCCAGTAGCCGGCCATCACCTGCGGGCCGCGGATGGCGATCTCGCCGGGCTGGCCAAACGGCAGCGGCTCGCCATGGTCGTCGAGGATCGCCACCTCGGTGGAAGGAACCGGCAAGCCGATGGTGCCGCTGAAGCCTTGCTGGTCAGGACGGCACAAGGTGGCCGTCGGCGACGTCTCCGACAAGCCGTAACCTTCCAGGATCGGGCTGCCGGTCAAGGCCATCCAGCGCTCGCTGACCGACTGCTGCACGGCCATGCCGCCGCCGAGCGTGATGCGCAGCCCGGAAAAGTCCACCCGCTCCAGGCCCGGCTGGTTCAGCAGGGCGTTGAACAAGGTGTTCACGCCGGGGAAGAAGTTGACGCGGTACTTCGCCAGCTCCTTGACGAAGCCCGCCATATCGCGCGGATTCGGCACCAGCAGGTTCATGGCGCCCCAGCGTGCGCCCATCAGCATGCAGGCATTCAGCGCCAGGATGTGGTACAGCGGCAGCGCGCACACCGTCACCACTTGCCTGCCGTCGCCCGCCTGGAACAGTGCCGGCCCGGCCCACGCGTCGTTCTGCAGCATGTTGGCGATGACGTTGCGGTGGGTCAGGGCGGCGCCTTTCGACAGGCCGGTGGTGCCGCCGGTGTACTGCAGGAAGGCGATATCGTCATGGCCGACGTCCGGCTGATGCAGCGGCGCACGCGCGCCGGCGCGCAACGCGGCGCGGAACGGCACCGCATCGGGCAGGCTGAACGCCGGCACCAGCTTCCTGACCTTGCGTACCACGTAATTGACCAGCGGTCCCTTGGCGAAGCCCAGCATGTCGCCGATGCCGGCAACGACGATGTGCTTGATGCGCGTGCGCGGCAGCACTTTCTCCAGCGTGGTGGCGAAGTTCTCCAGGATGAAGATGGTCTCGGCGCCGGAATCGCTCAACTGGTGTTCCAGTTCGCGCGCAGTGTAGAGCGGATTGACGTTGATCACCGTGCCGCCCGCGCGCAGCACGGCCGCCACCACGATCGGATATTGCAGCACATTGGGCATCATCACCGCCACGTGCGAACCTTTGCCCAGGCCGCGCGATTGCAGCCAGGCCGCCAGGTCGCGCGAATGATGGTCCCATTCGCGGTAGCGCATGGTGCTGCCCATGCAGGCGTAAGCCTTGCGTTCGGCAAAGCGGGAGAACGACTCTTCCAGCAGCTTGGGCAGGGAACTGTACAGGTCTGGATCGATGGTGGCGGGGACGCCATTCGGGTAGGATTTGAGCCAGACTTTTTCAGGGTTCATGCGGTCTCCTCTCTGGTGCGCACCAGTTCGTGCGTCTTGTCATCGGCGCCGGGGCCGGCCACCGTATCGATTTGTTCGGGTTCGAGCGGGCGCCCATCGGCGGCCAGGATGGCGACACCCGCCACCGGCTGCCCGGTGGCCTTTTCCACCAGCGTGAGGCGCGGGCCAGCCGGGTGGGGCGCCCACTGTTCGCCCCAAAGCGTCATCGCGGCCAGGATCGGGTAGAGCGAACGGCCCTTGGCCGTCAGCCGGTAGTGCACGATGCGCGCATCGTCCGTGGATGGCTGGCGCAGCAGGATGCCGTTCTCCACCAGCTTTTCCAGGCGCCGCGCCAGGATGCTGGTGCTGATGCCCAGGTGGCGCTGGAAGTCCTGGAAGCGGCTCATGCCGCAAAACGCATTGCGCAGGATGACGAAGGTCCACCACTCGCCGACCTGTTCCAGGGTCTGGGCGATGGGGCAGTTCTTTTCAGCGAAGGAGTGCTTGGTCATGCAATGACTTTATTGCAATCACTTCGGTAACGCAAGCGAATTGTGGCGAAAAAAGGGGCGCCCGCGGGCGCCCCGTGCCGGAAATCATTCCTGCTTGAAGACCTTGCCGGCCGCCATCACGAACGGCACGTGCTTGAGGACTTTCACATCCTTCAGCGGATCGCCGCTGACGGCGATGATGTCGGCCGCCTTGCCCGCTTCCAGCGTGCCGGCCACCGCCGAGACGCCCAGCAGATCGGCAGCGTTGACGGTGGCCGCCTTGATGGCCTCGGCCGGGGTCATGCCGAACTCGACCATGTATTCGAATTCATCGGCATTGCGGCCATGCTTGGACACGCCCGCATCGGTGCCAAAGGCAATCTTCACGCCGCTCTTGTGCGCCAGCCGGAACGATTTGCCGGTGATGCCGATGCGCCATTTGATCTTTTCCAGCACGGCCGGCTCGTAGGCGTTGGGATTGCCGGCCAGGCGTTCCTTGTACCCGTTCACGGTCGACATGGTGGACACGTAGTAAGCGCCCGACTTCAGGAACAGCTTGACGCTGCCTTCATCGAGCAGGGTGCCGTGTTCGATCGAATCGGCCCCCATCGCCAGCGCCAGGTCCACGCCATCCTTGCCGTGCGCGTGCACGGCCACCTTCTTCCCGTACAGGTGGGCGGTTTCGATCAGGGCCTTGGCTTCATCGTCGAACATCTGCTTGCCCACGCCGGCGCCGATCTTGCTGTTGACGCCGCCGGTGGTGGCGATCTTGATCACGTCCACGCCGCGGCCCACTTGCAGGCGCACCGCCTTGCGGCACTCTTCCGGACCGTCGCACACATTCTCGGTGTGGATGCCTTCGTGCACCCAGTCGGCATAACCGAGGCGGCCATCCATATGGCCGGAGGTGGCGGAAATCGAGGTGCCGGCATCGATGATGCGCGGCCCCTTGACCCAGCCCTTGTTGATCGCGTCGCGCAACGCCAGCGTGATGCCGTCGCGGCTGTCGCCCAGGTTGCGCACCGTGGTGAAGCCGGCATTCAGTGTCTTGCCCGCATTCTGCTCCGCTTCGAAGGCCCAGGCCGCTGGGCTGGTGGTCACGTTGGCCAGGGCGCCCTCGGTGCCGGCGCGGTCGGACACCAGGTGCACGTGGCTGTCGATCAGTCCCGGCAGCACGAAGCGCTGGCGCAGGTCAATGATTTTGGCGCCCGGATAGCGCTCGGCGCCGACGAAGCCATCCAGCACGGCCTGGATCTTGCCGTCTTCCACCACCACGGTCGAATTGCCGCGCGGCGCCTGGCCCGGTTTGTCCAGCAGGGTGCCGGCCTGGATCAGGGTCGGGGCGGCGGCGGCAGCGCCGCAGGCAAGGCTGAAGGCGGCCGCAACGGTGGCGCGCAGGGTGAAGGAGGGCAGCATAACATTCCTATCAGGGTGAAAGTTCAGCAATGTAACACGCTGGCGGCGCCATGTGTTCCGCAGTGCAACACAGCGCACCGTTGTCAAATCCGCCATTTATCGCTAGTCTGTTTGCATAATTACTAACTGTCCATGGAGGTAAGGATGCAAAAACTGGGTGCGGAATTCTTTGGCACGTTCTGGCTGGTGCTGGGTGGCTGCGGTAGCGCGGTGCTGGCGGCCGCCTTTCCCGGCGTGGGGATCGGCTTGCACGGGGTGTCGCTGGCCTTCGGCCTGACGGTGCTGACCATGGCCTACGCCATCGGCCATATTTCGGGTTGCCACCTGAACCCGGCGGTGTCGGTCGGGCTGTGGCTGGGTGGGCGCTTCCCGGCCAAGGATTTGCCCGGTTATATCGTGGCGCAAGTACTGGGCGGCCTGGCTGCGGGCGCCGTGCTGTACCTGATCGCCAGCGGCAAGGCCGGTTTCGATGTGGCGGCCGGCTTCGCCTCCAATGGTTACGGCGAGCATTCGCCGGGCGGCTACAGCCTGGTCGCCGCCCTGGTGACGGAAGTGGTGATGACGGCCGTGTTCCTGGTGGTCATCCTGGGCGCCACCGACCAGCGCGCGCCGGCCGGCTTCGCCCCGCTTGCCATCGGCCTGTGCCTGACCCTGATCCACCTGATTTCGATTCCGGTCACCAATACTTCCGTCAACCCGGCACGCAGCACCGGTGTCGCGCTCTACGTGGGCGGCTGGGCGGTGGCGCAGCTGTGGCTGTTCTGGGTAGCGCCGATCGTTGGCGCCGCGCTGGGCGCCGGCATCTACCGTTTCATCGGCAGCGCGCAACGGTGACGCGGGGCGCCTGCTGCTATCATGGGAACCATCCAGGGAGGGCATATGGCGCTACCACACGCATCGTCCGGGCAAGTGGTCCGGGTCGGCCGCGAGGCCGGTGAAAGCTTGTCGCAGTTTTCTTCCATCGCACTGGCGAAATCGGAGCAGCTGGAGCTGATCCGCATGACGGTGCCGGCCGGGCGCGCGCTGCCGGAACATGCGGTGCGCGGCCAGATCACGCTGCAATGCCTGGAGGGCGAGGTGGCCTTCGACGCGCATGGCCGCACCGCCATCCTGCGCGGCGGCGAACTGCTGCAGCTGGAAGGCGGCGCGCCGCATGCCCTGCGCGCCAACGCCGATTCGCTATTGCTTCTGACGATCGTGCTGGCAGGGTAGCCGCCAGCCGCGGCTACTTGCCCGTCGCCTGCTCGGCACGCGGGTCGCGCGCCATCAAGCCTTGCACCAGTTCCGCCGGCTGCACGCCATCGAACAGCACGCTGGCGACGGCATTGGTGATCGGCATGTCCACGCCCAGGCGGCGCGACAGCTCGCGCACGGCCTTGGCGCAAGGCACGCCTTCGGCCACATGGCCCAGTTCCCTGACCACGGCCTCCAGCGACTTGCCTTGTGCCAGGCCGAGGCCGACGCGGCGGTTGCGCGACAGGTCGCCGGTGCAAGTCAGGATCAGGTCGCCGATCCCGGTCAAGCCCATGAAGGTTTCGATATTGCCGCCGAGCGCCGTGCCCAGGCGGGTAATCTCGGCCAGGCCGCGCGTGATCAGGGCCGCGCGCGCATTCATGCCCAGGCCCATGCCGTCGGCGATGCCGGTGGCGATGGCCAGCACATTCTTCACCGCGCCCCCCACTTCCACGCCGACCACGTCGTCGCTGGAATAGACGCGCACCGAACCGCCGTGCAGCACGCCCACCACCAGCTCGCACAGCGCGGCATCGGTGGCGGCGATGGTTAGCGCGCACGGCAAGCCCTTCGCCACTTCCTGCGCGAACGAGGGGCCCGACAGGGCGCCGCCGGGCACGCCGTCGCCCAGCACTTCGCGCACGATCTGGTGCGGCAGCATGCCGGTTTCGTATTCAAAACCCTTGCACAGCCAGACGATGTTGGGGATCGCCTTGCCTTTCAGCGCCTGCAGCAGCGGCCGCAGGCCGGCCACCGGGCAGGCGGCGATCAGCAAGCCATCCTGGCCGGCGTGCGCCACGGCAGCGCCGAAATCGGCGCTCACCTGCAGGGCGGGCGGGAAGGGGTGGCCTTTCAGATAATGGATATTGTCGCGGGCGGCAGCCAGGTCGGCCATGGCGGCGGCATTGCGGCCCCACAGCACCACGTCATGGCGGGCCGCCAGGGCGATGGCGACAGCCGTGCCCCAAGCGCCGGCGCCCAGCACGCTGATCTTACGATTCGTCATCAGAAGCCCCAAACTTCGCTGCTGCGCACATAGCCCACCAGGCCGTCGCGGTGCTTGACCTTGGTCCAGCCATTGGTGGTCGGCTCGGCCAGTTCCAGCAGCACGCCCTTGTCGGCAATGAAGACCACCGGCGAGGTGTCGTCGGCCGCGCCGCGCACCTTGGTATTGGCGGCGCGCACGATCACATTGCGCTGCTTGCTGCTCAAGCCCTTCGCTTCGGTCCAGGCCAGGTCGCCGCTCATATCGCGCACCTTCACCCATTCACCATAAGTCAGCACGATCTCCAGCGGGGCGCCGGGGGGGACGATGTACTGCTTGGCGGCGCGCGTCGACGGGGCGCCGTACAGCACGGCAGGATTGGCGCCGACCGTCCGGAAGTCGAGCGCCTGGGCGCTGGCGCAGGCCAGCAGCGGCAAGGCGAGCACGACAAGGCGGCGTAAATTCATGGATTGGTTTCTTCAAAATGCGCAAAGGCCCACCGGGGCCTTTGCATGGCGGGGAACCGTGTCCCCCGATAGTAACGCAGAAGTATTACTGCACGGTTGCCGAGCCTTCGACCGGGGTCGAGGCGCCCGCTTCAGCCGCTTGGGCTTGCTGTTGGGCGATAGCGGCCAGACGCTGCTGGTAGAACACTTCGAAATTGATTTCGGCCAGGTGGATCGGCGGGAAGCCGGCGCGGGTGATCATGTCGGCGATGTTCGAACGCAGGTACGGGTACACGATGTTCGGGCAACCGATGCCCAGCAGCGGGTCCAGCTGTTCAGCCGGGATGTTGCGGGCTTCGAAGATACCGGCTTGCTTGCCTTCCACCAGGAAAGCGACCTTGTCCTTGACCTTGGCGGTCACGGTCACGGTCACGGTGGATTCGAAGATGCCTTCGGACAGCGGCTCGGCGCCCACGTCCAGCGCCACTTCGATCGAAGGGGCTTCCTGTTCCAGGAAAATGGCTGGCGAGTTCGGCTGTTCCAGCGACATGTCTTTCAGGTAGACGCGTTGGATTTGGAATACAGGTTGCAGGTTTTCTTCAGACATGGAACGCTTTCGTATCGGTTATATAGTTAATGCTTGTCCAGGCCACGGGTTAAGACCAAGTCAAACGCGACGGCAATTGTAGCAAAACTGGTTTATTTTCAAATGTTTCAACAGCCGTTCCGTTGTATTTGGGGGCGTTTAACCTTTTAACAAGGGGTCGAGGCCCCCGGCCTGGTCCAGCGCATACAAGTCGTCGAAACCGCCCACGTGCGTGTCGCCGATATAGATTTGCGGCACGGTGCGGCGGCCAGTCTTTTCCATCATCAGCTGGCGCTGGGCCGGGTCGAGGTCGACGCGGATCTTGTTGATGGCGGTGACACCCTTGCTCTCGAGCAAACGTTCGGCGCGCACGCAATACGGGCACACCAGGGTGCTGTACATGGTCACGTTGGCGGTCATGGCAACTCCTTTACTTGGTCAGCGGCAAGTTTTGTGCCTTCCAGGCATCAATCCCGCCTTCCATCACGACAACGTCGGAGAAACCGGACTTTTCCAGCATGCGGGCAGCGCTGAAGGCACTGATCCCTTTGTCGCATACCACCACCAGGGTCTTGTTCTTGAATTTCTCCAGCTCACCCATGCGGTTGCCCAGTTCGGCCAGCGGGATATGTTTGGAATCGATGATACGGCTATCCGCCTTGTCCTTGGCGCGCACATCGAGGACGCCGGCTTTGCCGCGGTTGATCAGCAGCGTCACCTCGGACGGGGACGCCTTTTTGCCGCGTTGGGTCAGGGCCGGGAACAGGAGGGCGCCACCCGACAGCAGGACGATGGCGATCAGAAAAATATTGTCGAGAATGAATTTCACGGTATTCCAATGGTTGAACTCAATCCGCGCATTATAAAATAGATGCTTGTTCGTGGCTTCGGCGGCGATTTTCACCTCTTTCCAACCCTTTAGATATAGCTCTATGTACAAAATCGTATTCATGCGGCACGGCGAGTCCACCTGGAACCTGGAAAATCGCTTCACCGGCTGGACCGACGTCGACCTGACCGAAAAAGGCGTCAACGAAGCCAAAATCGCTGGCAAAGTCTTGAAAGATGCCGGCTTCTCCTTCGACCTGTGCTACACCTCGGTGCTCAAGCGCGCCATCCGCACCCTGTGGCTGACCTTGGACGAGATGGATGAAATGTACGTGCCGATCAAGCATGACTGGCGCCTGAACGAGCGCCATTACGGCGCCCTGCAAGGCCTGGACAAGGCTGAAACCGCCGCCAAGTTCGGCGACCAGCAAGTGCTGGTCTGGCGCCGCAGCTACGACATCCCGCCGCCAGCCCTGGAAGCAGGCGACGACCGCACCTCCTACAACGACCCGCGCTACGCCGGCCTGCCGAAGGATTCCATCCCGCTGACCGAATGCCTGAAAGACACCGTGGCGCGCGTGATGCCGGCCTGGGACGATGAAATCGCCCCGGCCATCAAGTCCGGCAAGCAAATCCTGATTTCGGCCCACGGCAACAGCCTGCGCGCCCTGATCAAGATGCTGGACGGCATCAGCGATGAAGCCATCGTCGGCCTCAACATCCCGAACGGCCAGCCGCTGGTGTACGAACTGGATGCCGACCTGAAGCCGATCAAGCACTATTACCTGGGCGACCCGGCCGCCATCGCTGCCGCGCAAGCCGCCGTGGCCAACCAGGGCAAGGCCAAGTAATCCCCGATGGTGTGGACTCCGATGCGCCGCGCCGCCGCTGGCGGCCGGGCCTGGCGTGCGGTCTCGTCGGCCGCGCTGGCGCTGCTGCTGGCGCTGGCTGCCGGCACGGCGCCGGCCGCGCCCAAACCGACCGAGCGCAGCAAGCAAAAAGCTGCCGCCGAGACGGAACGGGCGGCGCTGGCGCGCAAGCTGGCCAACCTGAAGGCGGAAATCGGCAAGACCGAGAGCGCGCGGGAAGACGCCGCCGATACGCTGGCCGAGTCGGAGGAAGCGATTTCCGACGCCAACCGCAGCCTGCGCGACCTGGCATCGGAGCAAGCCCAGATCAATGGCAAGGTGGCCGAACTCGCCGCCGAGCAGCTGCGCCTGTCCGCCACCGTGGCGGCGCAGAAGCAGCAGCTGGCCAAGCTGCTGCGCGAGCAGTACGTGGCCGGCAACGAAGACCGCATCAAGCTGCTGCTCTCGGGCGATAATCCCAACCGCATCAACCGCGAACTGCAATTGCTGGCCTATGTGTCGCAGTCGCAGGCGCGCCTGCTGGAATCGCTGCGCGCCAATCTCAGGAAGGTCGAGGAAAACCAGGCCGAGGCGCAGAACGCCAAGCAGGAACTGGACGAGATCGCCGAGGAAGAACGCCAGCAGAAAGCCCGGCTGGAGCAGGAAAAGGCGCGCCGCGCCGCGACCCTGGCCAGCCTGTCGAAGAAGCTGGTCACCCAGCGCAAGGAAGCCGGCCGCATGGAGCAGGATGCCCAGCGCCTGGATGCCCTGGTTGACCGCCTGAACAAGCTGATCGAAGAACAGGCGCGCATCGCCGCCGCCGAAAAGGCGCGCCAGGAAAGGCTGGCGGCGGAACGGGCCGCCAGGGCCAAGGCGGAGGCGGAAGCCCGTGCCCTGGCCCGCGCCAAGGCGCAGGCCGAGCGCGAGCGGCTGGCGCAGGAAGCGAAAAAAGCCGGCAAGCCGGCACCCAAACCGCTGCCGGTGGAGGAGGAGCCGAAGGTTGCCGCCAAGCCGGAAGCGGCGGAGCAGCGCGACGAAAAGTCGCCGCGCCCGTCCGAAGTCGCGCTGGCGCCGGTGGTGCCGGATGGCGTGTTCGCCAAACTGAAAGGGACGTTGGCGGCGCCGGTATTGGGCAAGGTGGAGAAGCGCTTCGGCAGCAAGAATGCCGATGGCGTGGCCTGGAAAGGCATGGTGTTGAAAGTGGCGTCGGGCGCCGAAGTGCGCGCCGTGGCGGCGGGCCGCGTGGTGCACGCAACCTGGCTGCGCGGCTACGGCAATTTCATTATCATCGACCACGGCGGCCAGTACTGGAGCGGCTATGGCTACAATGAGTCGCTGCTGAAACGGGCCGGCGACGTGGTCAAGGCCGGCGAGGTGATCGCCACCGTTGGAAATACCGGTGGTTACGAAGAATCGGGTTTATACTTTGAGATGCGCCACCAGGGCAAGCCGATCGATCCGGCCGGGTGGGTCAAGTTCTAGCGGCGGAAAGCAATCAATGGGCAATAAAACGAAGAGTCTTGGCCTGGTCGGCCTCGGAATGGTGGCTGGCATCGCCGTCTCGATGCAGTTTTCCGCCCTGGCGCAAAGGGCCGGTTCGCCGTTGCCGCTCGAGGAATTGCGCACCCTCTCCGAAGTATTCAGCCTGATCAAGTCCGACTACGTCGAACAGGTCGACGAAAAGAAGCTGCTGCAGGACGCCATTGCCGGCATGGTGTCTTCGCTCGATCCCCATTCCACCTACCTCGACAAGAGCGCCTTCAGGGAAATGCGCGAATCCATCCACGGCAAGTTCGTTGGCATCGGCATCGAAGTGGGCATGGAAGACGGCTACATCAAAGTGGTGGCGCCGATCGAGGATTCGCCGGCCTGGCGCGCCGGCATCAAGGCCGGCGACCTGATCACGCGCCTCGACAGCCAGCCCCTGAAAGGCTTGTCGCTGGACGAGGCCATCAAGAAAATGCGTGGCGAGCCGCGCAGCAAGGTGGTGTTGACGGTATCGCGCAAGAATGAAGACAAGCCGCTGCTGATCCCCATCGTGCGCGAAGAGATCCGCGTGCAGAGCGTGAAGGTGAAGATGGTGGAGCCTGGCTATGCCTGGCTGCGCATCTCGCAATTCCAGGAGCCGACGGTGGAAGACATGGCGAAGAAGCTGGCCGCCCTGTACGCCAAGGAACCGGACATCAAGGGCCTGGTGCTGGATTTGCGCAATGACCCGGGCGGCGTGGTGCAGGGCGCGGTCGGCGTTTCTGCCGCCTTCCTGCCGAAGGATGCGCTGGTGGTCTCCACCGACGGCCAGCTGGCCGATTCGAAGCAAGCCTTCCACGCCACAGCGGAAAATTATGCCACCCGCAGCGGCGCCGATCCGCTGGCCAGGCTGCCGGCGGCGCTGAAGACCGTGCCGATGGTGGTGCTGGTCAATGGCGGTTCCGCCTCCGCTTCCGAAATCGTGGCCGGCGCCCTGCAGGATTACAAGCGCGCGGTCATCATGGGCAGCCAAACCTTCGGCAAGGGTTCGGTGCAGACGCTGCGCCAGATTACCGCCGATTCGGCGGTCAAACTGACCACGGCGCGCTATTTCACGCCGAACGGCCGCGGCATCCAGGCCAAGGGCATCATGCCCGACGTGCTGGTCGACGAAACGGCGGAAGGCGACGCCATCAACAGCCTGCGCCTGCGCGAAGCCGACCTGCAGAAGCACCTGGCCAACGGCGACGGCGAAGAGGATGTGCAGGGCCGCATCCGCCGCGACGAACTGGAAGAAGAACAGCGCCTGCTGGCTGCCGCGAAAAAGCAGAAGCCATTCGAGTTCGGCGGCAAGGACGACTTCCAGCTGGAACAGGCGCTGCGCCATTTCAAGGGGCTGCCGGTGAAGACCGCCAAGCCCGAACTCGCAGCCAGGTAAATGAACGACCAGCAGCTGCTGCGTTACTCGCGCCACATCCTGCTCGATGAAATCGGCATCGAGGGGCAGCAGGCGATCCTGCGCGGCAGGGCCCTGGTGATCGGCGCCGGCGGCCTCGGTTCGCCGGCCGCCCTCTACCTGGCCTCGGCCGGCATCGGCCAGCTCACCATCGTCGACCATGACAGTGTCGACCTGACCAACCTGCAGCGCCAGATCGCCCACACCACCGAACGTGTCGGCCAGCCCAAGGCGCAATCGGCGCGCGCTACCCTGCACGCCATCAACCCGGAATGCCAGGTGACGGCGCTGGTGGAGCGGGTTGACGATGCGCGCCTGGCAGCGCTGGTGGCGCAGCACGACGTGGTGCTCGATTGCACCGACAACTTCAAGACCCGCCACGCCGTCAACCGGGCCTGCGTGGCGCACGGCGTGCCGCTGGTGTCGGGCGCCGTGATCCGTTTCGACGGCCAGGTGAGCGTGTTCGACAGCCGGCTGCCGGCTGCGGCCGACGGCGCCGGGGCAGGCGCTGCCGCGCGCGGCCCCTGCTACTCCTGCCTGTTTCCCCAGGACCAGCCCTTCGAAGACGTGGCCTGCTCCACCATGGGCGTGTTCGCCCCGCTGGTGGGCGTGGTGGGGGCCATGCAGGCCGCCGAAGCGCTCAAGCTGGTGATGGGCATCGGCGAATCCCTGGCAGGCCGCCTGCTGCTGCTGGACGGATTGCGCATGGAGTGGAACAGCATTAGCATCAGCCGCAACGAGGCATGCCCCGTCTGCGGCACCCAACATCCATAAAGAGGAGATCCCCAATGAAGCGAGTTTCAGCCGTCCTGGCGCTGGCCATCACGAGTGCCTTCGCCATGCAGGCCGCCAACGCGGCCGTGACCAGCACCACGCGCTACGTCATCATTTCCGAAAACAACGGCAAGCAGATGGGCGAGCAAGTGGTGGAAAACCACGACGACGGCTTGACCAAGGTCCGCTTCATTTACAAGGACAATGGCCGCGGCCCCGAGCTGACGGAAGAATTCCGCCTGGGCGCCGACCGCACCATGACCCAATACCACGTCAAGGGCAATTCGACCTTTGGCGCGGTGGTGGACGAGAAATTCGAACGCAACGGCAGCAAGGCCACCTGGGCCTCGACCACCGAAAAGGGCGGCAAGGAAGTCACCGGGCCCGCGATCTACGTGCCCCTGAACAGCAGCTTTGAAGTCGCGTCGCGTGCCGTGGCCGCACTGGCCGCCACGCCCGGCCGCAGCATGCCGCTGCTGCCGACCGGCACCCTGACCCACAAGGTGCTCGACGAGATGGAAGCCACCGGCCCCGCCGGCCAAAAGCAGACGGTCGAACTGATCGCCCAGACCGGCATCGGCCTGAGCCCGCAATTCATGTGGGTGACCAAGGGCGCCGCCCCGTCGCTGTTCGCCATCGTGGCGCCCGGTTATTTCGTCGCTGCCATGGAAGGCTGGCAGGGCAACGGCAAGGAACTGGGCGTGCGCCAGAAGGCCGCCGAAGCGAAGATGCTGAATGAGCTGGCGGCCAGGCTGCAGCACCCGCTGCAAGGCTTGACCGTGGTGAAGAATGCGCGCATTTTCGACAGCAACAAGGCCACCGTCGGCGCCCCATCCGACGTCTACGTGCTGCGCGGCCGCATCTCCGCCATCATGCCGGCGGGCACCGAAGTGCGCGGCGCCGTCAACGAGATCGATGCCGGCGGCCGCATCATGCTGCCGGGCCTGTTCGACATGCACGGGCACATTGGCCGTTGGGAAGGCGGGCTGCACGTCGCCGCCGGCGTGACCACACTGCGCGACCTGGGCAACGACAACGCCCAGTTGCAGATGATGATCGATGAGACCGCGGGCGGCAAGCTGCTGGCGCCGCAGATCGTGCCGACCGGCTTCCTGGAAGGCGAAAGCCCGTATTCCTCCAACAATGGCTTCGTGGTCAAGACGCTGGAGCAATCGAAGCGCGCCATCGACTGGTACGCCGAGCACGGCTACCCGCAGCTGAAGATCTACAACTCGTTCCCGAAAGAGATCCTGAAGGACACCGTGGCATACGCCCACTCGCGCGGCATGCGCGTCTCCGGCCACGTGCCTGCCGGGCTGCGCGCCCAGCAGGCGCTCGATGCCGGCTACGACGAACTGCAGCACATCAACCAGGTGATGCTGAACTTCCTGTTCAAGCCGGGCGTGGAAACGCGCAGCCTGGAACGCTTCTACCTGCCGGCCGACAAGGTCGCCGGGCTCGATTTCAATTCCAAGCCGGTCAAGGACTTCATCGCCACCCTGAAGAAGAAGCAGATCGTGGTCGACCCGACCCTGTCCACCTTCGCCTTCCTGAAGCAGAAGGATGGCGACGTCAACGAACCGTGGGCGGAAGTCGAGGGCAATATGCCGCCCGACGTGGCGCGCGGCTTCCACGTCGGCACCATGAAGATCCCGGATGCCGCCACCCAGGCGCGCTACGAGAAGTCCTTCGCCAAGATGGTGCAGTTCGTCGGCATCCTGCACAAGGCCGGCGTGCCGATCGTGGCCGGCACCGACGACCTGGCCGGCTTCACCCTGCATTC
>CBFGQI010000097.1:0-20003 GCA_965650885.1 uncultured Oxalobacteraceae bacterium | reverse complement strand
GCGCGCCCCGACACCGACTGGAAATAGGCGATGCAGGCGTCGCGCCACCATTGCGCTTCGCGCTGCTGCACGGCCAGCCGCGCCGCCACCTCCGCATGGCGCTGCGCATCGACCAGCGGCCGCAAGCGCGCCCAGCGCGCCTGCAGGTCGGCCACCGCGGCCACCCCGGCGTCGTAGCGCGCCAGCAGTTCGGCCCACAGCGTGCGGCCGGACGGCATGGCGTGCTCCCACGGCAAGTGGTGGAACCACAGCAGGTATTCGGGCGGCGTGCGCTGCGGGTCGCGCCAGCGCTCGGCCAGCGCCGGCGCGTGGCGCGCGTACTGCGCCAGCGCATTGCTGCCGTCGGCGCCGCGCGCGAAGCCGATGCCGCCGCGGTCGGCGCGGTGGTAATAGGCCGGGTTCCACTCGGGCCGCGCCAGGTCGGCCACCCAGGGCGCCGGGCCGTAGTGGTGGCCGGTGCCCATCAGGTGCGCCAGGCCGAGCGGGGTCATGTAGTTCACCACCGCTTCGCGCGAGCGCATCATGATCTCGGCCACCTGCGGCGCCGCCTGCGGCGAGAAGGTGCGCCCGGCCCATTCCAGCGCCACCGCGTGCGCCGTCGCTTGCGGGTTCCAGGCCATGCGGCCGAACACATACCAGTTGGCCTGGTCGAAGTGGGAACCGCTCCAGTTACGCGCGCTGCCGATATTGGCCACCCCGGCCATGCCGCCCAGCGGCCGGCCCGGCGCGGCGACGGCCAGGTCGCGCAGGGTTTCCTGGTACAGGGTGCCGAGGTAGGCCAGATGCGTGGCGAAGCCCAGGTACTCCTTGGTGACCTGGAATTCCAGCATCAGCGGCGTGGCCGGCATGGCGCCGAACAGCGGGTGCAGCGGTTCGCGCGGCTGGAAGTCGAGCGGGCCGTTCTTCACCTGCACCATGACATTGGGCGCGAAGCGGCCGTCCAGCGGCGCGAATTCGCTGTAGGCTTGCTTGGCGCGGTCCTCCGGCTGCTCGGAGGCATAGACGAAGGCGCGCCACATCACGATGCCGCCGTGCGGCGCCAGCGCGGCGGCCAGCATATTGGCGCCTTCGGCGTGGCTGCGGCGGTAATCCTGCGGGCCGGGCTGGCCTTCCGAATTGGCCTTCACCAGGAAACCGCCGAAGTCGGGGATGGCGCGGTAGATTTCGTCGGCCTTGGCGCGCCACCATTGCGCCACTTGCGGGTCGAGCGGGTCGGCGCTGGCGGTCTGCTTCAGTTCCAGCGGGGTCGACCAGCGCACCGACAGGTAGACCCGGATACCGTAGGGGCGCAGCACGCCGGCCAGGGCGGCGGCCTTGGCGATCCACGGCGCGGTCAGCACGTCGGGCTTGGCGTTGACGTTGTTGAGCACCGTGCCGTTGATGCCGAGCGAAGCGTTGGCGCGCGCGTAATCGACGTAGCGGCGCTC
The DNA here is from genome assembly GCA_965650885.1 of uncultured Oxalobacteraceae bacterium. Lineage (GTDB taxonomy): Bacteria > Pseudomonadota > Gammaproteobacteria > Burkholderiales > Burkholderiaceae_D > Rugamonas. The sequence goes on along the minus strand of CBFGQI010000097.1, from coordinate 18,576 downwards.
GGTGAGCTCGGGCAGCTCCCACCAGTTCCAGATCGACTGGCCGGCGTAACCGCGCTCGACGCTGCGGTCCAGGTTGTCCCAGTGGTTCAGCACGCGGCGCGCCAGCCGGGGGACGCTGCGCACATCCAGCGCGTCCAGGCGCTGGCCCAGTTGGGCCGCCTGCAGCCAGGCAAAAGCGCCGTACAGCAGGCCGATGTCGGCGTTGGCGGCGATCAGGGTATAGCGCCGGCCGCCCGGGCCGCGCAGGGAGCGCAGCAGGTAGCCTTCGTCGCCCAGGTCCGCCAGCGCGTCCAGCACGGCGGGTGGCAGTTCACCGCGCGCGGCGCGCGGCGCCAACTGCGCGCGCGTGGCCAGCAGCAGGGTGCCTGCGGCCGGCGGCGCGTCGGCGGCCAGCGCGCCGGCTGCCGCAGGCTGGCCGGCGCCGGCGGGCTTGGCGGCGCCGCTTGCGGCCGTGGACGCGGCCTTGGCCCCAGCGCCGTCGCGGGCGCCCATCGCGCGCAGCCCGCGCAGCAGTTCATCCGTGGCCGCCCGCACCGTGGGCGAATCCGGCGCCGCGACCGATACCCGCGTCGGCAACGCCACCCCGGGCAGCGGCCGGTAGCGCAGCCACAGTTCATAGCCGTCTTCCTCCACCGCCTGCGCCGCCGTCGCCAGGAACACGCCTACCACCACGACCAACCGCCGCCACATCCCCATCGCCTGCCTCCAGAATTGTTTTGGTTGCGCAACCATTTCATGTTAGCTTATCTCAAAATTTCAACAGAGAGGAGACTTTTCATGCATCAGACACGACGCCAGGCCCTGCAATGGCTGGCCGCCGGGGCCGCCGCCAGCGCCCTGCCCCCCCTCGCCCTGGGCGCGGACGCCACGCCCTTGAAAACCATCGCCGCCGCCAAAGGCATGCGCTTCGGCAATGCCCTGGGCTACGGCCACCGCCAGCCCGCCTACCTGGCCCTGATGGCGCGCGAATGCAACGCCATCGTGGCCGAGAACGAAACCAAGTGGCAAGCCGTGCAGCCCAGGCCCGGCCAGTTCGATTTCACCCGGGCCGACGCCATGTTCGACTGGGCCCGCAAGCAGGGCATGCAGGTGCGCGGCCACACGCTGGTATGGCAGCCGTCCAAGTGGCTGCCGGACTGGGTCAACCGGCACGACTTCGGCGCCACGCCGGTGCGCGAGGCCGAGCGCCTGCTGCAAGCCCATATCGGCGCCGTATGCCGCCATTTCGGCGACAGCATCTACAGCTGGGACGTGGTGAACGAGGCGGTCGACCCCGACACCGGCGCCATGCGCAGCAATGTGTTCACCGAGCGCCTGGGCGCGGTGGAGCAGGTCGACCTGTGCTTCCGCCTGGCGCGCGAGCAGGCGCCGGCGGCGCAACTGGTGTACAACGACTATATGCGCTGGGACGACGGCAGCGCCAAGCACCGGGCCGGCGTGCTGAAGCTGCTGCAGGCGCTGAAGAAACGCGGCGCGCCGGTGCAGGCGCTGGGCATCCAGGGCCACATCGGTTCCTGGGACGATTCGCGCAACGCTTCCCACGAGCTGGCCGAATGGCGGCGCTTCCTGGACGAAGTGACGGGCATGGGACTGGACTTGCTGGTCACGGAATTCGACGTCAACGACCGCAAGCTGCCGGCCGATATCGCGGCGCGCGACGCGGGGGTGGCGGCGCTGGCGCGCGACTTCCTGGACGTGACGTTCAGCTATCCGCAGTGCCGCGATTTCCTGCTGTGGGGCCTGTCGGACGACATCAGCTGGCTGCAGACCTGGCACGAGGCGCCGCGCACGGACAAGCTGCCGATGCGGCCCTGCCCTTACGATGCGCGGCTGCGCGCCAAGCCGCTGCGCGAGGCGATCGCCGCAGCCATGCGCGCGATGCCCCAGCGCAGCGCGGCCTGATCCGGCCACGCCCGTTCCCGCGCCACCCTGCCCCGCGGTTTACAGCCGCGGGCTTTCCGGCGGGCCGAGATAGCTTGGCTTCAGCCCGCCGGCATCGAGCACCAGCTTTTGCAGCACCACGCCGGGGGAGATGGCCCAGAACTTGATCGTGTGGGCGCCGGCGCGCGCCACGCTGTGGCGGGTGCGCAAGGTCACCGCGCCGTCGCTCACCGAGCGCTCCCACGCCGCCATCGAAGTGTCGGCGTGCATGTTGACCACCTGCGGCGGCTCGTCGTCGATCGAGACGGCGAACTTCAAGCCTTCGCCGGGCTGGAACTTCTGCGTCGGCGCGAGGGTGGTGTGCAGGGTCAGCGCCCCGGGCTTGGACAGCGCGACGTCGTACTCCAGGCGCATCGCCGGCGCGCCGGCATCCGGGCCCGTGCCTGCGCCGGCGCCGGCCGGCAGCACCGGATCCGGCAGTGGCGGCGCCGCGGCAGGCAGCATCGTCATGGCCGACATGGTGCGCCCGTGGTCGGGCACCAGCAGCCAGGAACGCCCCTGCGGCGCCACCTGGCGCGCGAAATGCGCCGCCTCGACCGATACCACGCCGCCGGTTTCGACGAAGCGCCCGCCGCGCCCCTCGCCCGCCCCGGCATCGAGCGCCGCATCGCGCTGGCGCAACGGAACGCGGACCTTGGCGCGGGAGCCGTCGTCCCCGCTGATGGTCAGCGTTGCCTGGCGCGCCTCGCGCGGCACCTCTGCCCAGCGCACATCGACATGGACCCGCTCCTGCACGGCGACACTGCCCGCCTCGCGCGACAACACGATCCACGGCTGGTCGGCGGTCACCGCATAGCGCACCGGCTGCGCGCCGCGGTTGAACACTTCGACAAAGCGCGGACGCCGCTCATAGGCGTCGAGCGCCGGCAGGGCCAGCGTATCGCCGCCCGGTCCCGGCCAGGCGGCGGCCGAACCTTCCACCGCCACGCCCAAGGCGCCCGCGGCCGGCACCTGCACTTCGCTCACGGCCGGCATCACGTTCAGGGGCGGCTGGTTCCAGTAGGTGTAGCCGAGCCGCGTCTGCGACATCATGTGGTTCCACTTCCCGCCGCGCAGGCCATGGTATTGCTGCGACAAGGCGGCGTCCTGCCGGAACAGTTCCCGCACGCGCTCAGCCAGCGCATTGGCGCCGGCGCGGCCTTGGCGTGCATGCAGCCGGTTCAAGCCCGCCGCGCCATACAGCTCGTTCACCACCGCGCCCGCCTTCACCGGATACAGCACCAGCTGGAAGAACGCATCGCGCTTCGCCTCCGGCAGCAAGCCATTGACCCGCTCCGCACGCGCGGCAAGCTCGCGGTATTCGCCCACCACCCGCTCCGACTCGCCGTAGTTGACCAGGCTGTAGGTCTCAGGTTCCAGCTGCTCCGGTTTGCGGCGCCCGTTGTACTTGGTGTATTTGGCCACGATGTCGGCGATCTCCACCGCATGTTCAGGCCCGAACTCGCGCGCCGCCCATTGCTGCAGGTAGTCCTGCAGGCGCGATGCCGGCCAGGCGTCCGGTTTCCATGCATAGCTGAGGAAGAATTCGATCGGCACTTCCATCGGCTTCAGGTCGCCGACGTTGACGATCCACAGCTTGCGCGCATCGTATTCCCACGCCAGGTGCATCTGCTCCCAGATCTTCGGGATCGGCGTCACGTTCAGCCATTTGTACGAGCGCGGCCCGCCCACGTAGTCGAAGTGGTAGTACACGCCCGCGCCGCCGGGGCGCTTGCGTTCTTCCGGCGTCGGCAGGCGGCGGATATTGGCCCAATTGTCGTCGCACCACAGCAGGATCACGTCGTCCGGCACCCGCATGCCCTTCTCGTAATAGTCCTGCACCTCCTTGTACAGCGCCCACACCTGCGGCGCGGCCGGCAGCTTGGCCAGCATCTTGCGCTGGTCGCCCACGATGCGCTGCAGCAGCGCGACGTTGGATTCCTCCGACATCGGCTCATCGCCGTCGCCGCGCATGCCGAGGGTGACGATCTTTTCGTAATCCCTGGCGCGCGAGACGCCTTTCCACCAGAAGTCCTTCAGCACCGCCTCGTTGCGCGCGTAATCCCAGGGCCCCTTGCCGTAGCGGGTCCACTCCTTGTGCGCACGCGCCATCGGTTCATGGTGCGAGGTGCCGATGACGATGCCGTATTCGTCGGCCAGCTTGCCGTTCAGCGGATCATCGTCGTAGAAGGCGGCATCCCACATGGCCGGCCACAGGTAATTGCCGCGCAGGCGCAGCAGCAGCTCGAACACCTTTTCGTAGAACGCGTGGTTGTAGCCGCCGTAACGCTGCTTGACCCAGCCGGTCAGCGCCGGCGCTTCGTCGTTCAGGAAGATGCCGCGGTATTGCACCGCCGGCGCGTCGCTCAGCGGCACCGGCAGCGCGGCGTACAGCGCGCTGGCGCGCTGGACCGGCACGTCGGCCCACCAGTACCAGGGCGAAACGCCGATCTGTTCGGACAGCTCGTAAATGCCGAAGATGGTGCCGCGCTTGTCGCTGCCGGCGATCACCAGGGCGCGCTCGACGCCGGGCAGCGGGTTGGCCACCGTTTGCGCCAGCCAGCCTTCCCATTTGCCGGCAATGGCGCTGGCGTCCAGCTTGCCCGCCTTCACCAGGCCATCCACCAGGCGGCTCTTGCCCAGGGTGCCGATGATGACCACGTCCTTCCCGCGCGGCGCCGTCTTTGCCAATTCGGGCCGAACGCCGCTCACCTGGCCGATGTCGTCCTGCAGCGAAGCCGCGGCGCGCAGCACGCCGGCATGGTCGGCGCCATCGACGTACAGCGTCGCCGCACGCCCGGCTTCGGCCAACGCGACGGCGCCTGCGCCCGCTGCCGTACGCTCAGTGGCGACGTATGGCTTTTGCCCGAGCGCTTGCGCAGGGCCCATGCACAGCGCGGCAAGCAGGCCGGCGCCCAGCACCAGGGCGGCGCGCAGCCGCGCCAACGCCAACGCGGCACGGCTGCGGCCGGCCATCATTGGGCCGCCCCGCACTTGCGCAGCGCATCGAGCGGCACCGCGTCCGCCATGGCGCGGTAACCGGCGATGGATGGATGCAGGCCGTCGCCGACGTCGAGCGCCTTTTGCAACCGTTCCGGCTGGGCCGGATCGCGCAAGGCGGCGTCGAAGTCGACCACCGCATCGAACACGCCCGCGCTGCGGATCCATTGGTTCAGTGCCTGGCGGTCTTCCTCGTTGTGCGGCGCCGGCTGGTAGTAGCCGCTGCCGACATATGGCGTCACGGTGGCGCCGATCACGCACACGCCTTGCGCGTGCGCCCGCTCGACCAGCTGGCGGTGCGCCAGCTTCAGCGCTTCCAGCAAGGCCGCGCGCGCCGCCGGCGTGTCTTCCCCCGCGCGGTGCTGTCCGCCCAGGTCATTCACGCCGATCTGCACCAGGGCGTGCGTGACCCCGCTGCGCCCCAGCACATCGCGTTCGAAGCGCGACGCCAGGTTGGGGCCCAGCCCATCGCGCAGCAGGCGGCCCCCGCCGATGCCGGCATTGACCACACCGATCTTCATCTTTTCACGGGCCAGGCGCGCCACCAGGAAATCGGTCCAGCGGTCGTTGCCGTCGGTCGTGGTGCCGTAGCCGTCGGTGATGGAGTCGCCGATGGCCACCATGGCCGCGGTACCGCGCGGCGCCTGCACCTCGACGTCGGCCAGGGCATACCAGCGCACCACCCTGCCCGCCTCCGGCCACTGGGCATCGGCTTCATGGCGCCCGGCCAGCGTAAAACTGGTGGTGCGCGAGCCCGGATGACCGGTCTGGCGCGCCGGCTCGCCCTTGAAGTAATAGGAAATCGCCAGGTCGGTGCCCGGCCCGTGCGCCAGGTCGACCGGGTCGCTGTAATACTCGGCGCCGGCCGGGATCACCACGGCGGCCTGGCCGCCAAAGGTCAGCGGGCGGATGGTGGCGGCATCGACGTCGGGCTTGCCCTGCGCGAGGGCGCGCGCAATGCTGGCCGCCTCCACCGCCAGCGGCGCCGTACCGAACGCGTTGCTGACGCGTACCCGCAACACCTTGCCGCCCAAGGTGGTGCGCACCAGTTGCCGCAGGCTGCCATCGCGCCAGTGCGCGGCGGGCAATTCGTTCTGGCCCTCCGGCACCATTTGCGCCGTCCCCCACGACGCCACCCAGCGCCAAGCGTCCGGCTTGCCGGCGGGCTTGGCGGCAGCCTTCGGCGCGGCCTCGGCACCAGCGCCGGCCAGCAGAGCCAACGCTGTCATCCATGCCAATAACTTCTGTTGACTTGCCCGCATAAATACCTCACACTTGAGAAATGGTAGCGCTATTCATTTTAGGTTAATCAGATGGTACACGCAACAATTCAGGACAGCGGCGCCACGCCGGTGATCACGGAAATGCGGGTCATTCCGGTCGCCGGCCAGGACAGCATGCTGCTCAACCTGTGCGGTGCGCACGCGCCCTACTTCATCCGCACCCTGGTGCTGCTGAAGGACAGTGCCGGCCGTACCGGCGTGGGCGAAGTGCCCGGCGGCGCCGGCATCACGCGTGCACTGGAGCGCGCCATCCCGCTGGTGGTCGGCAGCCAGGCCGGCCGCTTCAACCGCACCCTGAACGCGGTGCGCGCCGCCATCGCCGGCCAGGGCGGCGGCATGCAGCACCAGGTGACTTCCGCCGCCGAGGAAGCGGTGCTCAGGCAGCCGCATGAAATCAACCTGCGCCTGGAAAACGTGGTCACCGCCATCGAAGCGGCGCTGCTCGACTTGCTGGGCCAGCACCTGGGCGTGCCGGTGTGCGAACTGCTCGGCGCCGGCCAGCAGCGCGACAGCGTGCCCATGCTCGCTTACCTGTTCTATATCGGCGACCGCCAGCGCACCGACCTGCCCTACCTGTCGGGCCACGGCCATACCGGCTGGTATGCCGCGCGCCACCGCGCAGCGCTCACGCCGGATGCCATCGCCGAGCAGGCCGCCGCCGCCGCCGACCGTTACGGTTTCCGCGACTTCAAGCTGAAGGGTGGCGTGATGCGCGGCGCCGAGGAAATGGAAGCGGTGGCCGCCATCAAGACGCGCTTCCCCGACGCGCGCGTCACGCTCGACCCGAACGGCGCCTGGGGGCTGGACGAAGCCATTGCGCTGTGCCGCGGCCAGGGCCACTTGCTGGCCTACGCCGAAGACCCGTGCGGGCCGGAGCACGGCTATTCCGGCCGCGAAGTCATGGCCGAATTCCGCCGCGCGACCGGCATCCCGACCGCCACCAATATGGTGGCCACCGACTGGCGCCAGATGGCGCATTCGCATTTGCTGGGCGCGGTGGACATCCCGCTGGCCGACCCGCACTTCTGGACCATGCAGGGTTCCGTGCGGCTGGCGCAGCTGTGCGCCGACTGGGGCCTGACCTGGGGCTCGCACTCCAACAACCATTTCGACATTTCGCTGGCGATGTTCACCCATGCGGCCGCCGCCGCGCCGGGCCACATCACCGCCATCGATACCCACTGGATCTGGCAGGAAGGCCAGGAGCGCCTGACCGTCGAACCGCCGCAGATCGTCGGCGGCGCGGTGGCGGTGCCGCAGGCGCCGGGGCTGGGCGTGGTACCGGACATGGAACGCATCGCAGCGGCCCATGAATTGTTCAAGAAAGTCGGCACCGGCGCGCGCGACGACGCGATGGCCATGCAATACCTGGTGCCGGGCTGGCAGTATTCCCCCAAGCTGCCCAGCTTGGGACGTTAAGCATTCCAAGGAGAGTTATCTATGCAATCGATTACCGCATCCGCATGCCTGCCGCATGACCTGGCGGGCGCCCTGCTCGTCGGGCGCGTGTGGCGCCCGGCGCCGGTGGACGGCCCTTGCGTCGTCGTGGTCCGCGAGGGCGAAGTGTTCGACATCACCGCGCAGGCGCCCACCATGGCGGACTTGCTGGACCGGTCCGACCTGCTGCAGTTCGCACGCAGCGTGCAGGGTGAAGCGCTGGGCCGGGCCACCGACCTGGTCGGCGCCGCCCTGGCGGGCACGGCGACCGGCAGCGGCCCGCGCCTGCTGGCGCCAAACGACGTACAGGCCATCAAGGCTTGCGGCGTCACTTTCGCCGTCAGCCTGCTGGAACGCGTGATCGAGGAACAGGCCGGCGGCAACCCGGAGCGCGCCGCTGCGCTGCGCGCCGAACTGCTGTCCACCATCGGCGCCGACCTGTCCAGCATCAAGCCCGGCTCGCCGGAAGCGGAACAGCTGAAGCGCGAATTCCAGGCGCGCGGCGCCTGGTCGCAATACATGGAAGTGGGCATCGGCCCCTTCGCCGAAGTGTTTTCGAAATCCCAGCCCATGTCGGCGGTCGGCTTCGGCGCCGACGTCGGCCTGCACCCGGCTTCGCAGTGGAACAATCCCGAGCCCGAGATCGTGCTGGCCGTGAACAGCCGCTTCGAAGCGGTCGGCGCGGCGCTGGGCAACGACGTCAACCTGCGCGACATCGAAGGCCGCAGCGCCCTGCTGCTGGGCAAGGCCAAGGACAACAACGCTTCCTGCTCCATCGGCCCCTTCATCCGCCTGTTCGACAGCACGTTCACCCTGGACGACGTGCGTAATGCGGAAGTGCGCCTGGCCATCGAAGGCAGCGACGACGGCTTCGTGCTCGACGGCGTCAGCCGCATGCGCGAAATCAGCCGCGACCCGCTCGACCTGGTCGCGCAAACCGCCGGCGCCCACCACCAATACCCGGACGGCTTCATGCTCTTCCTCGGCACGATGTTCTCGCCGATCAAGGACCGAGGCCAGAAAGGCGCAGGCTTCACCCACCACCTGGGCGACCGCGTCACCATCAGCAGCCCGGCGCTCGGCGCGCTGGTCAACCACGTACAGCGCAGCGACCAGCTGCCGCCGTGGAGCTTCGGTGTCCGCGCCCTTTACCGCAACCTGGCACGCCGCGGCATCGCGGCAGGAGAATAATTCAATGACAGCAGCAGCAAGAAAACCCATGGTGTACGCCACCTACCCAGACCTCGCCGGCAAACGCGTGGTGATCACGGGCGGCGGCACCGGCATTGGCGCCGCCATCGTGGACGCCTTTGTCAAACAGGGTGCGCAGGTTGTCTTCCTCGACATCCAGGACGAAGCGTCGAAGGCGCTGGAACAAAGCCTGGCCGGCGCCCAGCACCCGCCGCGCTTCATCCGCTGCGACCTGACCGACCTCGATGCGGTCGGCTCCGTGTTTGCGCAGATCGAGCGCGAGCTGGGCCCGGTGGAAGTGCTGGTCAACAACGCCGCCAACGACAACCGCCACGAGGTCAAGGACGTCACGCCCAAGTACTGGGAAGACAGCCTGGCCGTCAACCTGCGCCACCAGTTCTTCTGCGCCCAGGCCGTGGCGCCCGGCATGAAGGCCATGGGCGGCGGCGTGATCCTGAACTTCGGCTCGATCTCCTGGCACCTGGCGCTGGGCAAGCTGTCGCTGTACATGACCGCCAAGGCGGCCATCGAAGGCTTGACGCGCGGCCTGGCCCGCGACCTGGGCGGCGACGGCATCCGCGTCAACTGCATCATCCCGGGCTCGATCAAGACCCCGCGCCAGATGGCGCTGTGGCACTCGCCGGAAGACGAAGCGGCCATCCTGGCCGCACAGTGCCTGCATGAGCGCGTGGAACCGGAAGACGTGGCTGCGCTGACCCTGTTCCTGGCCTCCGGCAACGCGGCGCGCTGCTCCGGCCGCGATTACTTCGTCGACGCGGGATGGTACGGATCGTGAGCGCCCCGCACTGCATCTGGCAGGTCGGCGCCACCCTGGCGGAAGGGCCGGTATGGCATGCCGCCGAACGTGCCTTCTACTTCGTCGACATCAAGGGCCGCCGCCTGCACCGCTGCAACGAGGATGGCGGCGACCGCCTGAGCTGGCAGGCCCCGGCGGAAATCGGCTTTGCCCTGCCGATGGCGGACGGCGACTTCATTTGCGGCCTGCCGGGCAAGCTGGCGCGCTTCACCGCTTCCGGCAGCTTCGACACGGTGCTGGAAATCGAGGCGCAGCAGCCGGGCAACCGCTGCAATGACGGCTACGTCGACCCGGCCGGCCGGCTGTGGTTCGGCACCATGGACAATGGCGAAACCGAGCCGACCGGCGCGCTGTACCGCCTCGATGCACGCGGCCTGAAAACCATGGACGACGGCATCATCATCACCAACGGGCCATGCCACAGCCCGGACGGCAAGACCTTCTACCATACCGACACCCTGGGCCGCGTGGTGTACGCCTTCGATTGCGCAGCGGACGGCAGCCTGTCGAACAAGCGCGAGTTCGTGCGCTACGCGCCGGGCGTGACCGGCCACCCGGACGGCAGCGCGGTCGACGCCGAAGGCCACGTCTGGATCTCGCTGTTCGGCGGCAGCCGCATCGAACGCTACGCGCCGGACGGCACGCTGGCGGCCACGGTCGCCATGCCCTGCCCTAACATCACCAAGGTCGCTTTCGGCGGCGCCGACCTGCGCACCGTGTTCGTCACCACCGCGCGCAAGGGCATGAGCGAAGAAGCCCTGGCCGCCCATCCGCTGGCAGGCGGCGTGTTCACCTTCCGCGTGGACGTGCCCGGCCTGCCGCAACACCAATTCGACAGGAATGCAGCATGAGTGCCCAGCGCCGTTACCGTTCGCAGGACTGGTTCGACAATCCGGACCATATCGATATGACCGCGCTCTACCTGGAGCGCTTCATGAATTACGGCATCACGCCGGAAGAGTTGCGCAGCGGCCGCCCCATCATCGGCATCGCGCAATCGGGCAGCGACATCAGCCCGTGCAACCGCATCCACCTGGAGCTGGCCAAGCGCGTGCGCGACGGCATCCGCGACGCGGGCGGCATCGCGATGGAATTCCCGCTGCACCCGATCTTCGAGAACTGCCGCCGCCCCACCGCCGCCATCGACCGCAACCTGGCCTATATGGGCCTGGTCGAAATCCTGCACGGCTACCCGATCGACGCGGTGGTGCTGACCACCGGCTGCGACAAGACCACGCCGGCGCAGCTGATGGCCGCCTCCACCGTGGACATCCCGGCCATCGTGCTGTCGGGCGGCCCGATGCTCGATGGCTGGCTCGATGGTGAGCTGGTCGGTTCCGGCGCCGCCATCTGGAAAGGCCGCCGCCAGCTGGCGGCCGGCCAGATCGACAATGAGAAATTCCTCGAAATCGCCGCCGCTTCCGCGCCGTCGGCCGGCCACTGCAATACCATGGGCACCGCTTCCACCATGAACGCCATGGCCGAGGCGCTGGGCATGTCGCTGACCGGCTGCTCCGCCATCCCGGCACCCTACCGCGAGCGCGGCCAGATGGCGTACGAAACGGGCCGCCGCATCGTGGAAATGGCGCAGCAGGACATCCGTCCTTCCGCCATCCTGTCGCGCGACGCCTTCCTCGATGCCATCGTGGTCAACGCCGCCATCGGCGGTTCCACCAACGCCCAGCAGCACATCATGGCGATGGCGCGCCACGCCGGCGTCGAGCTGCACGAAGACGACTGGATGACTTACGGCCACGATATCCCGCTGCTGCTGAACATGCAGCCTTCCGGCAAGTACCTGGGCGAACGCTTCCACCGCGCCGGCGGCGTGCCGGCCATCATGTGGGAACTGCAGCAGGCCGGCAAGCTGCGCGCCAACCGTCCGACCGTCACCGGCCGCACCATGGCGCAGAACCTGGAAGGCCGCGAAAGCGCCGACCGCGAAATGATCACGCCGTTCAGCGCACCGCTGAAAGAGCAGGCTGGCTTCATGGTCTTGCGCGGCAACCTGTTCGACTTCGCGATCATGAAGACCAGCGTGATCTCGGAGGAATTCCGCGACCGTTACCTGCGCCGTCCTGGCGCCGAGAACGTGTTCGAGTGCCGCGCCGTGGTGTTCGACGGTTCGGGCGATTACCATGCGCGCATCAACGACCCTGCGCTGGGTATCGACGAGAACACCATCCTGGTGATCCGCGGCGCCGGCCCGGTGGGCTGGCCAGGTTCGGCGGAGGTGGTGAACATGCAACCGCCGGATGCATTGATCAAGAAAGGGATCAAGAACCTGCCGACGCTGGGCGACGGGCGCCAGTCGGGCACTTCCGACAGTCCGTCGATCCTGAATGCTTCGCCGGAGAGCGCGGTGGGCGGCGGGCTGGCCTGGATACGCACCGGCGACATGGTGCGCATCGATTTGAATGCCGGCAGTTGCAATATGCTGGTGGACGAGGCGGAACTGGAGCGGCGCAAGAAGGATGGGCCGCCGCCGGTGCCGCCAAGCCAGACGCCTTGGCAGGAGATTTATCGTGCTACCGTGGGGCAGATGGCGAGCGGGGCTTGTATGGAACTGGCGCTGGCGTATCGGGGGGTTGCGCAGGATACGCCGCGGCATAACCATTAAAACCGGTAAACCGGGGTCAGGCCCATAGGGCCTGACCCCCATAACAAGAGAGGAGACAATATGAACAGCATTGCGTTGGAAAATACCGAGTCGGGGCATGAGGCGGAAAACACCGCGCTCATCATCCTGATCAGTTGCGTTGCCACCATCGGAGGCTTCCTGTTCGGTTTCGACAGTGGCGTCATCAACGGCACCGTCGACGGCTTGAAACAGGCCTTCCATTCAACCTCCGCCGGGATCGGCTTCGAAGTGGCTTCGATGCTGCTTGGCTGCGCGGTCGGCGCTTTCTTCGCAGGCCGGCTCGGCGACCGCTGGGGGCGCCGTGCGGTGCTGATCATTTCGTCCGTCATGTTCCTGCTGTCGGCGCTGGGCGCGGGCTTTGCGACCAGCTCGGCGTTCTTCATCGCGGCGCGCGTCCTCGGTGGTTTTGCGGTAGGTGCCGCCAGCGTGATGTCGCCGGCCTATATCGCCGAAGTGGCCTCGGCGCGCTACCGCGGCCGGCTCGCGACCGTCCAGCAGATCGCCATCATCAGCGGCCTGTTCTGCGCCTTCCTGAGCAACTATCTGCTGGCCGATGCGGCCGGCGGCTCCACCGGCGTGCTGTGGCTCGGCCAGGAAGCGTGGCGCTGGATGTTCTGGATGATGGCTATCCCATCGCTGCTGTTCCTGGTGCTGTTGCTGGCGATTCCGGAAAGCCCGCGCTTCCTCGTCGTGAAGAAACGCAAGGCTGAAGCGCTGGCCGTGCTGGAACGCCTGTATGGCGCGCCGGCGGCCCAATCCAAGTTCGACGCGATCGACGTTTCGCTGTCCGAAGACCACCATCGCCCCCGCTTGTCCGACCTGGTCAACAAGGCCACCGGCAAGCTGCGCCCCATCGTCTGGGTCGGCATCGGCCTGGCGACATTCCAACAGCTGGTCGGCATCAACGTCGTGTTCTATTACGGCGCGGTGCTGTGGCAGGCCGTCGGCTTTTCGGAAAGCGATGCGCTGCTGATCAACGTGCTGTCGGGCGGCCTGAGTATCGGCGCCTGCATCGTCACCGTGTTCCTGATCGACCGCATCGGTCGCAAGCCCCTGCTGTGGATCGGCTCCATCGGCATGGCCGTGACGCTCGGCCTGGTCACCTTCGCCTTCGCCAGCGCGTCGCTGGACGCCAGCGGCAAACTGACGCTGACCGGCTCGATGGGCGTGCTCGCGCTGATCGCCGCGAATATCTACGTGATCTTCTTCAACCTGTCGTGGGGCCCGGTGATGTGGGTCATGCTGGGTGAAATGTTCCCCAACCAGATCCGCGGTTCGGGCCTGGCGGTGGCCGGCGCGGCGCAGTGGACCTCGAATTTCATCATCACCGTCACGTTCCCGATCCTGCTCGCCGGCATCGGCCTGGCTGGCGCTTACGGCATCTACACCGTTTCCGCCGTGATCTCCCTGTTCTTCGTGCTGCGCTACGTGCATGAAACGCGCGGCAAGGAACTGGAGCAGATGGAAGGCTGATAGCGCGCCTGGGCCACACACAAAACATGACAAAAGGAGACAACGAATGAAGCGCAGGCAGTTCCTTACATCCCTATCCGGCGCCGCGGGTGTGACCGCCCTCGGCGCGCCCGCCGCCATGGCTGCCGCCGCGGCACGGCCCCTTTACAAGGACCCTGCCGCGCCGGTGCCCGCGCGCGTCAAGGACCTGCTCGGCCGCATGACGCTGGAGGAGAAGGTGGCGCAGATGCTGTGCATCTGGGCCGAGAAGGGCATCATCGAAGACAGCAAGGGCGAGTTCTCCGCCGATAAAGCCGCAAAGGCCTACCCGAACGGCCTGGGCATGATTGCACGTCCGTCGGACCGCCAGGGCCTGGCCGGTGCCCCCGGCGGCGCCGGCGACAGCGGCACGCGCCCCAACCGCAATGCCCGCGAGACCGCGGTCTATGTCAACGCCGTGCAGAAATGGGCTGTCGAGCAATCCCGTCTGGGCATCCCGCTGTTCATGCACGAAGAAGCCCTGCACGGCTACGTGGCCAAGGATGCCACCAGCTTCCCGCAAGCGATCGCGCTGGCATCGACATTCGATCCTGTGCTGGTACGCAAGGTGTTCAGCGTGGCGGCCCGCGAAATGCGCGCACGCGGCGCCAACCTGGCCTTGGCGCCGGTGGTGGACGTGGCGCGCGAGCCGCGCTGGGGCCGCATCGAAGAGACGTACGGCGAAGACCCGCACGTCTGCGCCGAAATGGGCAAGGCCGCCGTGCTGGGCTTCCAGGGCGAAGAACGCAAACTGGCCAAGGACAAGGTGCTGACCACCCTCAAGCACATGACCGGCCATGGCCAGCCGGAAAGCGGCACCAATATCGGCCCGGCGGAAGTGAGCGAACGCACGCTGCGCGAAGAATTCTTCCCGCCATTCGAACGCATCATCAAGGAAACCCATGCCGCCGCTGTCATGCCCTCGTATAACGAGATCGGCGGCCTGCCTTCGCACGCCAACCGATGGCTGCTGCACAAGGTGCTGCGCGAGGAATGGGGCTTCAAGGGCTTGACCGTCTCCGACTACTTCGGCGTGAAGGAACTGATCACCCGCCACCGCCTGGCCGACATGCCGAAAGACGCCGCCGTGCGCGCCGTGAAGGCCGGGGTGGACATCGAAACCCCGGACGCCTTCGGCTACCAGTTGCTGCCGCAGCTGGTGAAGGAAAAGAAGGTCAGCGTCGCCGAAATCGATACCGTGGTAGCCCGCATCCTCGAATGGAAATTCCTGTCCGGCCTGTTCGAGCAGCCGTATGTGGATGCCGAGCTGGCCGACAAGCTGACCGCCACCCAGGACGCCGTGGCGCTGGCCCGCGAAGCCGCCGTGCGCGCCGCCGTGCTGCTGAAGAACGACAAGGGCTTGCTGCCGCTGGACGGCAAGAAGGTCGGCAAGGTGCTGCTGCTCGGCACCCACGCCAAGGACACCCCGATCGGCGGCTACTCCGACGTGCCGCGCCACGTCGTCTCGGTGTACGAAGGCTTGCAGGCCGAGGCCAAGCGCCAGGGCTTCCAGCTCGATTACCGCGAAGGCGTGCGCATCACCGAGGAGCGCATCTGGGGCAAGGACGAGATCACGTTCACCCAGCCGGCCGTGAACGCCAGGCTGATTGCCGAAGCCGTGGAAGCGGCCAAGTCGGCCGACACCATCATCATGGTGCTGGGCGACAATGAACAGACCAGCCGCGAAGCCTGGGCCGACAACCACCTGGGCGACCGCCAGACGCTGGACATGATGGGCCAGCAGAACGATCTCGCCAAGGCCATCTTCGACCTCGGCAAGCCCACCGTGGTGTTCCTGCTCAACGGCCGTCCGCTGTCGGTCAACCTGCTGGCCGAACGCGCCGGCGCGCTGGTGGAAGGCTGGTACCTCGGCCAGGAAACCGGCCACGCCGCCGCCGACATCCTGTTCGGCCGCGCCAACCCGGGCGGCAAGATGCCGGTCTCCGTGGCGCGCCACGTCGGCCAGCTGCCGATCTTCTACAACCACAAGCCGAGCGCGCGCCGCGGCTACATCGACGGCACCACCAAGCCGCTCTACCCGTTCGGCTTTGGCCTGAGCTACACCAGCTTCGCCATCGGCGAACCGCGCCTGGCGCAAGCCACCATTGCCCCCAACGGCAGCACGACGGTGAGCGTGGAGGTGACCAATACCGGCAAACGCGCCGGCGACGAAGTGGTGCAGCTCTACATCCGGGACGACATCAGCAGCGTCACCCGCCCGGTGCTGGAACTGAAAGGCTTCCAGCGCATCACCCTGCAGCCAGGCGAAAAGCGCACCGTGACCTTCGAGATCAAGCCGGCCCACCTGCAGTTCTACAACGCCGACATGAATCGCGTGGTCGAGCCGGGCAGCTTCACCATCTCGGTCGGCCCCGACAGCGCGACGCTGAAGTCGGTCAAGCTGCTGGTCAGCTGACGGCCAAACCGGTAAGTCGGGGTCTGACCCTTGGGTCAGACCCCGGTGTGCCCGTTTTGGTGGCAAGCCCAGACGCCACATTGCCAATTGGCAGAAAAGCATTCATGCTTATGCGAGAAGCCCTTATCCATTCATTCCTAAAGGACCTCCATGAGCACGATCCTCCGCCTTGCGGTCGCCGCCGCATTGGCCGCCGCCGCTGCCGCGCCAGCCCATAGCGCCCCTGCCGCGAAGCCAGCAGCCACTATGCCGGCCTTCGACCTCAAGCCCTACGCCATCCCCTTCAAGAAATTCACCCTGCAGAACGGCCTGACGCTGATCGTCCACACCGACCTTAGCGTGCCGGTGGTCGGCGTCAACATGTGGTACCACGTCGGCTCGCGCAACGAAAAGCGCGGCAAGACCGGCTTTGCCCACCTGTTCGAACACTTCTTCTTCAACGGTTCGGAGAACTATCCGCACGGCTTCCGCGAAGCGATGGACGACCTGGGCGCCACCAACCGCAACGGCACCACCAACACCGACCGCACCAATTTCTTCGAAGACGTGCCGGTATCCGCGCTGGAGCGCACGCTGTACCTGGAAGCGGACCGCATGGGCTTCCTCGGCAACCACATCAACAAGGAAATGCTGGAGCGCGAGCGCGGCGTGGTGCAGAACGAAAAGCGCCAGGGCGAGAACCAGCCTTACGGCCGCGTGTGGGGCGAGCGCACCCAGCGCATGTATCCCTATTCCCACCCCTATTCCTGGCCGGTGATCGGCTACATGGAAGACTTGCAGGCGGCCACGCTGGAAGACGTGAAGGAGTGGTACCGCACCTACTACGGCCCGAACAACGCGGTGATCTCGCTGTCCGGCGACATCACGCCGGAACGCGCGCTGGAACTGGTGAAGAAGTACTTCGACGGCATCCCTGCCGGCCCGGCCCTGGTCCGCACCGACAAATGGGTGCCGGCCCTGGACCGCAATATCCGCGACACCATGGAAGACCAGGTGCCGCAGGTGCGCATCTACCGCAGCTACCACATCCCCGGCTGGGGCGACATCGATGCCGAGCGCCTGCAACTGCTGGCCGACGTGCTGGCAGGCTCCAACAGCGCGCGCCTGAACAAGCGCCTGGTGTTCGAGAAAGGCCTGGCCACCGGCGTCGGCGCCAGCGCCAACACCGGCGAACTGGCCGGCAGCTTCAATATCTCCGTCACCGTCAAGCAAGGCGTCAACCCGGCCGATGCCGAACGCGAAATGGACGCGGTGCTGAAGGAATTGCTGGACAAGGGCCCGACCGCCGCCGAACTGGCCCGCGTGAAGACTTCGAGCTTTGCCGAGTTTTCGCGCAATATCGAACGCCTTGGCGGCTTTGGCGGCCGTAACGACGTACTGGCGCAAAGCATGACCTATGGCGGATCGCCCCATGCCTACCTGCAGAACCTGAAACTGATGGCCGATGCCCAGCCGGCAGACGTGAAGTCCAGCGCCGACAAATGGCTGCGCGCCAACCACTACACCATGGTGGTCTCGCCGGCACCAAAACTGGCCGCCGGCAAGACCAGCATCGACCGCAAGGTGCTGCCGACCCTGGGCGATGCACCCGACGTCGGTTTCCCGGCCATGCAGCGCGCCACGCTGTCCAACGGCCTGAAAGTGATCCTGATGGAACGCCACGGCGCGCCCATCGTCAACGTGGCACTGGCCGTCGACGCCGGCAGCTCCGCCGACGACGCCGCCCGCGCCGGCTTGGCATCCCTGACCCTGGACTTGCTCGATAAAGGCACCCGTTCGCGCGACGCCTTCCAGCTGTCCGACGCGCTGGAATCGCAAGGCGCCCGCCTGCTGACCGGCACCACCGCCGACCTGTCCCTGGTGCGCCTGAATTCCACCGCCCAGAACCTGAAAGCTTCTCTGGACCTGATGGCCGAAGCGGTGCTGACCCCGACCTTCCCCGAAGACCAGTTCAAACTGCAGAAGCAGCGCCGCCTGGCGCAGATCGGGCAGGAGAAGGCCAGCCCCTTCGCCCTGGCGCAGCGCATCGGCTCCTTCGCGGCCTACGGCAAGCAGAGCGCCTACGGCCGCCCGGCCAGCGGCTTCGAAAAAACCGTGGAAGCCCTGACCCGGACCGACCTGGTGAAATGGCACGGCGACTGGTTCAAGCCCGGCAATGCCACCCTGGTGGTCAGTGGCGACACCACCATGGACAAGCTGAAACCGATGCTGGAATCGGCCTTTGGCAAATGGGCTGCTGGCAGCGCACCGAAAAAGCAGCCAGCTGCAGCCGCCAGCCTGTCCAACAAGCGCATCTACCTGGTCGACAAACCGGACGCACCGCAATCCGTGATCATCGCCACCCACCTGTCGCAAACCCAGGGCCAGCCGGAAGACCTGG
>CBFGQI010000096.1:0-20350 GCA_965650885.1 uncultured Oxalobacteraceae bacterium | reverse complement strand
GGCCGGCGGGCAGTGGGTGTCAGACCCTTGGGTCTGACACCGGTTTGCCGGTTTTGGAAAAGGGAGACAAAGACCAATGGCAATCCTGACCAGCAAAGCCGCCGGCATCCTGACCATCGAGTTCGACCGCCTGGACCGCAAGAACGCGATCACCTCCGCCATGTACCAGACCATGGCCGACACCATCAACGCCGCCGAGACCGATGCCGAGGTGCGCGCCATCCTGATCACCGGCAAGCCCGAGATTTTCACCGCCGGCAACGACCTGGCCGACTTCGCGGCCACCACTGCCGCCAATGACGGTGTCGCCTTCTCCGACCGCCCCGTGATCCAGTTCATGAAGGCCCTGTTCAACAGCACCAAGCCAGTCGTGGCAGCCGTGAACGGCGCCGCCATTGGCATCGGCACCACCATGCTGATGCACTGCGACCTGGTGTACGCCGCCGACAACGCCAAGTTCTCCGTGCCTTTCGCCGCCCTCGGCCTGTGCCCCGAATTCGGCTCCAGCATGCTGCTGCCGGCCAACGGCGGCCACGCCCGCGCGGCGGAAAAGCTGATGCTGGGCGAACCATTCTCCGCGCAGGAAGCCTACGACATGGGCCTGATCTCCAGGCTGCTGCCGGCTGACCAGGTGCTGGCACATGCCCAGGCCCAAGCGGCCAAGCTGGTGGCACTGCCTGCCGAGTCGATCCGCCAGACCAAGCGCCTGATGAAGGCCGGCCGCGAAGCGCTGAAGGCCCACATCGACGTCGAAAGCGCGCAGTTCGGCGCCATGCTGACCGGCCCGGAAGCCAAGGAAGCGTTCACCGCCTTCTTCGAAAAGCGCAAGCCGGACTTCAGCAAGTTCGCCTAAGCTCGCAACAGACGCTATCCGCGCCGCGACCGGCCGCGTGTCATCCGCGCGACGCCGCGATCGCGCACCACACAGGCGGGCCGCACGGCCCGCCTTCTTTTTCACCACAAACCGGTTGACCGCCGGCCCGGATCTGACTACCATACCTAAAAAATGACAACGTTGGACAAATTGAGCGCGACAGCGCCGCAGTCCAGGAGACGGAGGAGCAGTGTCCACCATTCATGACGTGGCCGAGAAGGCCGGCGTATCGATCAAGACGGTATCGCGGGTGATGAACGATCCCGCTTCGGTGTCGCTCAAGACCCGCAGCCGCATCGAACAGGCGATGCAGCTGCTCGATTTCGCGCCCTCGGCGGCGGCGCGCAGCATGCGCGGCCGGCCGACCGACCTGGTCGCCGTGATCGCCGAGCATCTGACCACCACGCCGGATTCTTCCGAAATCATCAAAGGCATCCAGTCCGTCTGCGAACAGCTGGGGAAAATGCTGCTGATCGGCGAAACAGGCGGCAGCGCGGCCACGGCCAACCGCCTGGTGGCCGATATGCGCGCCCGGCGCGTCGAGGCGATCATGTATGCCACGCCGTTCCACGCACCGGTCTCGCTGGAGCCGATATTCGGCGCCACGCCTGCCGTGCTGGCGAACTGTTTCGAGACGCCCGCGCGCTTCCCGCAAATCGTGCCGGACGACGAGGGCGGCGGTCATGCGGCCGCCGAACTGGTGCTGCGCGCCGGCCACCGCAAGATCGCTTTCCTGCAGCTGATTCCGGGCATGGTGGCGACCGAATTGCGCTTGCAGGGCTTCCTGCGCGCCCTGCGCGAGCACGGCGTGACGCCCCATGAGGAATGGCTGCTGCACGGTGCCGCGCCGATCCCGGACGCGGAATTCAGCCACCTGCGCGAAGCCATCGACCGCCTGTTCGCCAAGGCCGAGCGGCCCACCGCCATCCTGTGCGGCAACGACAAGATGGCGATGCGCGTGATCTTCATCCTGCAGCATCGCGGCTTGCGCGTGCCGGAGGACGTCTCGGTGGTGGGTTTCGACGACTTCCGCCTGATTTCCGAAGCGCTCGACCCGGCGCTGACCACGGTGGCGCTGCCCTACCGCGAGATGGGCGCGCTGGCGGCGCGCCAGGCCTTCAGCAGCGGGCCGCTGGCGCCGGCAACGGTGCGCGTGCCCTGCCTGCCGGTGGCGCGCGGCACGGTCGCCAAACCGGCCCGCCGGAGCCGTGCATGAGATTCGCGCTGACAGCCTTGCTGGCGGCGCTGGCGCTGCCGTGCGCCGCCGAGCCGGTCACCATCCGCATGTGGCGCCATGACACGGCCGACGCGGAAATGGCGGCGGGCCGGGCCAGCGTGGCGCGCTTCAACGCCAGCCAGTCCAGGTGGAAGGTGGTGGTGGAAAGCATGCCTCAGGTGACCTACACCGAATCGATCACGGCGGCCTCGATGGCCGGCCAGCTGCCCTGCGTGCTGGCGATCGACCAGCCGACGGTGCCCAACTTCGCCTGGGCCGGCCATGTGCGGGCACTGGACGGCCTGCTGCCGCAGGCCGACGTGGCCCGCCTGCTGCCGGGCGGTCGCGGCACCTACAAGGGAAAGCTGTACAGCGTGGGCCAGTTCGACGTGGCGCTGGCGCTGTTTTCGCGCCGCTCGCAATTGCGCGCCCTCGGCGTGCGCGAGGCCAGCATGGCGCAGCCCTATACCGCGCAGGAATTCCGCGACATCCTGCGCAAGGTCAAGCGCCAGGGCCGTTTCCGCTACCCGCTCGACATCAATGGGCGCTCGAAAGGCGAGTGGCAGAGCTATGCCTTCTCGCCCTGGCTGCAGAGCGCTGGTGCCGACCTGCTGGACCGGACCAGCTACCTGCGCGTGGACGGCATCCTGAACAGTCCCGCCGCGCTGGGCGTGGCGCATTATTACGCCAGCCTGTTCAAGGACAAGCTGGCCGAGCGCAACCCGGCCGACGACCGCGCTTTCGAACAGGAGCGTGCGCTGTTCCACTACACGGGATCGTGGAAGGCCGCCGACTATGAGCGCCTGTTCGGCGCCGACCTGGCGGTGATGCCGCCGCCCGACTTCGGCCGTGGTCCGCGCATCGGCGCCGGCTCCTGGCAGTGGGCCATCTCGCGCGATTGCCCGACACCGGACGGTGCGGCCGCCTTCCTGGCCCATATGATCAGCACCGGCGAGATGGCTGAGCTGTCGCGCGCCACCGGGCTGGTGCCGGTGAGCCGCGAAGCGGCCGCGCTGACCAGGCATTACCGCGAAGGAGGGGACTGGCGCCTGTTCTTCGATTTTGCCCAGCGCTACGGGGTGCCGCGTCCGGCAACGCCGGCGTATCCCGCCGTCTCGGCCGCGTTCGAAAAGGCGCTGGCGGGCCTGCGTGGCGGCCAGGAACCGGCCGAGGCGATGGACGAAGCGGTGGAAGCCATCGAACAGAATATCGCCCGCAACAACGGTTACGGGTTCACCTTGTCCAGCGCGCGGAGGCAGCCATGAAGCAACGATTGGGACAGGACAGCCTGTTTGCGGTGGGTTCCTTCGCGGCCCCCGCCATGCTGCTGTTCGCCGCCTTCATCATCCTGCCGCTGCTGCTGGCGGCGGGTGCCACGCTGACCAATATGCGCCTGGTGTCGCCGGAGGGCACGCGCTTCACGGGTCTGGACAATTACGCGCGCCTGCTGTCGGTGCAAGTGGTGGCGGTGCCGGCGCGCGCGCCGCAAGCCGTGCAGGCCGACGGCGGCGGGCGCTTCCCGACTTGGCGCCAGCTGCGGCAGGAGCGGCCAGGCCTGGCGGGCTACCGCCCGGCGTTCAATGTTGAACTGGGCGGCACGCGCTATGTGCTGGCGGCGCGCGACCCGCTGTTCTACCGCTCCCTGCTCAACACCTTCCTGTTCGCGCTGCTGGTGCTGCCTTTGCAATGCGGGGCGGCGCTCGGCTTGGCGCTGCTGGTCAACCAGCGCATCCGCGGCCGCATTTTCTTCCGCACCGTGTACTTCGCGCCGGTGGTGACATCGATGGTGGTGGCTTCCATCGTCTGGGCCTTCATGCTGAATACCGACCGCGGCCTGGTCAACGAGCTGCTGCGCGGCGTGCTGGGCGACCCGAACGCCGGCCCGGACTGGCTGGGTGAGCCGGCCTATGCCCTGCCGGCCATCGCCGTGATGTCGGCCTGGCAGGGCGCCGGCTTCCAGATGCTGGTATTCCTGGCCGGGCTGCAATCGATCCCGACGGAGCAATACGAAGCGGCCACGCTGATGGGCGCCAACGCCTGGCAGCGCTTCGTGCACGTGACCTTGCCGGGCTTGCGCAACACCCTGGTGTTCGTGCTGGTGTCGACCACGCTGCTGGCATTCGGCCTGTTCACCCAGGTCGACGTAATGACTGGGGGCGGGCCGCTCGATTCCACTTCGACCGTGGTGTACCACGCGGTGCGCACCGGTTTCCGTGAGCAGGACATCGGCTACGGTTCCACCATCACCCTGGTGTTCTTCATGATCGTGCTGGCCATGACCCTGGTGCAGCGCATGCTTGCGCCGAAAGGAGGGGTACGATGAATCAAGCGCTGTCCGATGCGCTGCGCAAGGCGCTGTTGCTGGCGCTGATGGGCGCCCTCGGCGTCGTGTTTGCGACGCCGCTGGTCTTCATGTTCGTCTCTTCGTTCAAGGGCGACACGGCAATCTTTGCCAACCTGACGCAGCTCTCGTCCTATCTGCCGGACGCCAGCTGGTCGCTGGACAATTACCGCGCGATTTTCCGCAACAGCGACCTGCCGGGCTTCCTGCTCAACTCGACCATCATCGCCGCGTGCTCGGTGGTGGGCGGGGTGCTGCTCAACAGCATGCTGGCCTTCGCCCTGGCGCGCATGCGCTGGGGCGGCAAGGACCTGGTGCTGGGCGTGGTGGTGGCGCTGGTCATCGTGCCGTTCGAAGTGATCGCCATCCCCCTGCTGTCGCTGGTGGCGCGCCTGCCCTGGCCGGGCATCGAAGACGGCATGCTGGCCTGGCACAGCGGCTGGTTCAACAGCCTGCACGTGCAGATCATCCCTTTCCTGGCCAACGCCCTGTGCGTATTCCTGTTCTACCAGTTCTTCCGCGACATCCCGTACGAACTGGACGAAGCGGCCAAAATGGATGGCGCCGGCCCCTGGACGGTCTACCTGCGCATCATCATGCCCAATAGCGGTCCGGTCATCGCCACCGCCTCGATCGTCCTGTTCATCGCTGCCTGGAACCAGTACCTGTGGCCCATCATGGTGATCCAGGGCGAAGCGTACCGGCCGGTCCAGCCGGGCATCCAGCAGTTCTTCGGACGCACCAATTCGTGGGGCCAGATCATGGCCTACGCATCGGTGATCACCCTTCCCGTGCTGGCAGTGTTCCTGGCATTCCAGCGCCAGTTCGTCGCCTCGGTGGCCGGCACGGGCATCAAAGGCTAACCCACATATCAGGATCATGACCCTCAAACTCGACGACAAATATATCTGGGACTTCTGGCATTACGCGGAAGACGGCGTGCAGCACCTGTTCTTCCTGCAAGCCGACCGCTCCATCGGCAATCCCGACCTGCGCCACTGGAACGTGTCGATCGGCCATGCCGTATCGACCGACCTGCGTGACTGGACCGTGAAGGGAACGGTGTTCGGCCCCAGCGCATCCCCGGCCTGGGACGACTACACCACCTGGACCGGCTCGGTGCTCAAGGCCGAGGGGCGCTACCACCTGTTCTATACCGGCACCTGCCGCGCCGAGAACGGTTTGCGCCAGCGCATCGGCCATGCCGTGGCCGACGCCATCGACGGGCCGTGGCAGCGCGTGGGCAATGGCCTGGCGCTGGATCTGGACCAGCGCTATTACGAGGAATACGAAGACGGCGGCTGGCATGACCGGGCGCTGCGCGACCCTTATGTGCTGCCGGAGAAAATCGGCGGCAAATACCACATGTTCTTCACGGCGCGCCGCAAGGATGGGGAAAAGTTCGCGCGCGGCGTGATCGGCCATGCGGTATCGGACGACCTGACGGCATGGGAGGCGACCGCGCCGGTATACCAGGGCGGCCATTACGGCCAGCTCGAAGTGCCGCAAGTGTTCGAGCGCGACGGCCAATGGTTCTGCACCTTCTGCAATATCCGTGAGCACTGGACCCAGGCCTTGCGCGAACAGCATGGCGGCGGCGTGTCCGGCACCTCCTACCTGGTGGCCAGCGATCCGCTCGGGCCATGGCAGCCGGCCGGGCAATTCCTCGATGGCGACGTGCCATGCCGCCGCTATGCCGGCAAGATCCTGCGCGATCCGGTGACGGGCGAAGACTGCCTGCTGGCATTCGAGGATACCGGCGAGGATGGGCGCTTTTTGGGCCGGATCGGCGACCCGATCCCATTGGTGAGGCGCGACGGCCGCTACGCAATCGCGCCTTTTGCCGGCCCAAAATGACAACGGTGGACAAAATTAAAACCAAGGAGACATCATGAGGACTGGACACTACGGCGCGGGCGCGCGCCGGCTGGCCAAGGGCGCTGTCGGCGTGCTGGGCGCGCTGGCGCTGGCGGGCTGCGGCGGGGCGGTCGTTGCGCCGGGGGCACCCGGTGGGGCGAGCGATAATCCGCCGGCGGCGGCAACGCCGGCGCAGCCGGCCGGCATCGCCCATTGGCGCTTCGACGAAGGCCGCGGCGCCAAGGCACGCGAGGCCGTCAGCGGCCGCCAGGATGGCATCAATTTCGTTTTCAACCGCGCGCGCTTCAAGCCCAGCTCCGATCCGCTGTGGCGCCAGGCGCCCGCTTGCATATCGGGCGGCTGCCTGCTGTTCGATGGTTATTCGACCGACCTGGCGGTGGCGGGCGTGGCCCCGGCGCAGGCCGCCCATGGCCTGACCTTGAGCGCCTGGGTGGCGCCGCACGCCTTCGAATGGGGCGATGGCGAGCGCTATTCGGCGGTGCTGAGCCAGTACGACGAGAAGGCGGGGCAGGGCTTCGTGTTTGGCGTGTACCGCTTCGGCAGCTGGGGCGTGAAGCTCGGCTTCGGCGGCAGCACGGCCGACCTGCGCGTGCGCGACCGCAAGCTGCCCAAGGACCAGTGGTCGCACATCGCCGCCACCTGGGATCCGCTCTCGCGCACCGCGCGCCTGTTCCTCAATGGCGTCGAGGTGGCCAGCCGCACCATGCCGGCCGGCAGCACGCTGGCATTGCCGGCGCGCGGCCTGAGCGTGGGCCGCCATTCCGAGCCGCTGTCGACCGCCGGCGTCTTCCAGTTCAACACCTTCCATGGCTTGCTGGACGAGGTGCGCGTCGGCAGCGGTGCCGCCGATGCGGCCGCGCTGCATCGCATGCTGGCCGAGGATTTGCGCGCCCATGGCGGCAAGGCACCGCAGCCCGCCCAGGAGGACATGAAAGTCCCGCTGTCGGCCTTCGACGGCGACCGCTACCGCCCGCAATTCCACGCCATGCCCGATTCCGGCTGGATGAACGAGCCGCATGCACCGCTGTATTACAAGGGCCAGTACCACCTGTTCTTCCAGAAAAACCCCTTCGGCCCGTTCTGGCACCAGATCCATTGGGGCCACTGGACCAGTCCTGACATGGTGCACTGGCGCGAACTGCCGGTCGCGCTGGCGCCGGAGGACGACAGCCTGGCGCCGGACGGCATCTGGTCGGGCAGCGCGGCCTACCGGGAAGACGGCACGCCGGTTCTGTTCTTCACTGCCGGCAACGATTCGCAGCCGGTGCGCGAACGCACCGGCCTGGCTTTCCCGCAGGACGTGTCCGACCCCGAGCTGAAAGCCTGGACCAAGCATCCGGTGCCGGTCACGCAGCAGCAGCAGGGCGCCGGCTATACGGGCGACTTCCGCGATCCCTTCGTGTTCCGCGATGCGGCGGGCAAGCGCTGGTTCCAGCTGGTGGGTTCGCGCGTTCCCGGCGGCAGCGGCATGGCCATGGTGCACGAGTCGAAAGACTTGATCAACTGGACTTACCGCGGCCCGCTGTTCACCATCGATGCCGGCAAATACCCGGGTTTCGAGAAGACCTTCGAGCTGCCGGTGCTGCTGCCGCTTGGCAAAGGCAAGGATGGGCGCGAGCGCCACGTGTTCCTGAACGATATCGGCGCCCAGTGCTATTACTGGACCGGCGTGTTCGACCCCGACAGCGCCCGCTTCACGCCCGACAGCGAAGCGCCGCGCGTGTTCGACCTGGGGCAGGGCCACTTCTCCGGCCCGAGCGGCTTCGTCGATCCGCGCACCGGGCGCACCATCGTGATGTCGATCGCCCAGGGCGAACGCACCGCGCAGATCGACTGGGACGCCGGCTGGGCGCACAATGCCGGCCTGCCGGTCGAGATGTGGCTGGGCACGGACGGCGACCTGCGGCTGCGCCCGATCGATGAACTCAAGCGCCTGCGCCGGCCGGCCGTGCTGGCACTGCGCGACGTCAGCCCGGCGGCGGCCGCCAGCGCCCTGGCCGGCGTGGGCGGCGACGTGCTGGAGGTCGAGCTGGAACTGGCTCCTGCCCCCGGCGTGGCGGGCAAGCGCGGTCTGCTGCTGCGCAAGTCGCCCGATGGCGCGGAGCAGACCGCGCTTTATGCCGATACGGGCAGCGGCCGCTTCGAGATCGACCGCAGCCGCACCACGCTCGACCCGGACATGCGCTCCTTCGGCGTGCAGGGCGGCGCCTTCGACCTGCAAGGCGAACCCTTGCGCCTGCGCGTCTACCTCGACCGCTCGATGGTGGAAGCCTATGTCAACGACCGCAAGAGCCTGACCAGCCGCGTGTTCCCGGCACGCCTGGATGCGCTGGGCCTTGGCCTGCTGGCCGCGCCGGGCGACCGCGTGGTGTCGCTCACGGTGTGGCCGCTCAACAGCCTGACCGGCCAGCCGCCCGCGCCGGTGCAGCCGGCCGGCATCCAGTCCGACCCGGCACGGGCCTTCACCAGCGGGCTGCCCAACGGCGACTTTGCGCGCTGCGACCTGTCGGGCTGGAGCGCCAGCGATGGCCGTGCCTTCAGCGCCGCCGGCATCAGCCGCCAGGCGATGGCGGGCGGCACCGCCTACCACGCCAACCAGCGCATGCCGGACGCCTGCCACTTTGCCGGCGCCGGCGTGCCCGAGGGCGATGCCGCCACCGGCGCCATGCGGTCGGACAGCTTCGTGCTGGGCGGCGACGGCCGGATCAACTTCCTGATCTCGGGCGGCCGCGACAGCGAGCGGCTGTACCTGGCCCTGGTGCGCGCCAGCGACGGCAAGGAACTGTTCAAGGCCACCGGCATCGATTTCGAGCAGTACCAGCGCGTCTACTGGGATGCCTCGGCCCATGTGGGGGAAACGCTGTACCTGAAGGCGGTCGACCGCGCCACCGGCGGCCACCTGAACCTGGACAGCATCAACGTGCCGGTCGCACGGCTGGTGAACTAGGAGCTTGCCATGGCATCGATAGTGCTAGAAGACGTCGCCAAGACATATCCCGGAAAGGACGGCAGCCATATCCTGAAAGGCATCAGCTTCACCATCGAGGATGGCGAATTCGTGGTCCTGGTGGGGCCTTCGGGCTGCGGCAAGTCGACGCTGCTGCGCATGATCGCGGGACTGGAAGAGATCAGCGGCGGCGAAATCCGTATCGAAGGGCAGCGCATCAATGAGACGCCGCCGGCCAAACGCGGCTTGTCGATGGTGTTCCAGAACTACGCCCTGTATGCCCATATGAGCGTGTTCGAGAACATCGCCTTCGGCCTGCGCCTGGCGCGGGTGCCGAAGGCCGAGATCCAGGCGGCGGTGCGCAATGTGGCGCGCATGCTGCAGCTGGAGCACCTGCTGGAGCGCAAGCCGCCGCAACTGTCCGGCGGGCAGAGGCAGCGGGTGGCGATCGGCCGCGCCATCGTGCGCAAGCCGCGTGCCTTCCTGTTCGACGAGCCGCTGTCGAACCTCGACGCGGCGCTGCGGGCCGACATGCGCGTCGAGATCGCCCGCCTGCACCAGCAACTGGGCGCGACCATGGTCTACGTGACGCACGACCAGGTCGAAGCCATGACGCTGGCCGACCGCATCGTCGTGCTGGGCCCGAACGGCGTGCAGCAGATCGGCAGCCCGCTCGAGCTGTACCAGCGCCCGGCCAATGTCTTCGTGGCCGGCTTTATCGGCAGCCCGAAGATGAACCTGGTGCAGGCCACGGTGGCGGATGGCGCGCCGCTGGCCATCGCAAGCCTGGACTGGCCGCCCGCGCTGCGGCCGGGGCAGGCCGCCACCATCGGCATCCGGCCCGAGCACCTGGTGCCCGATGCGCGCGGACCCTTGCGCGGCAAGGTGGCGCTGGTGGAGCGGCTGGGCGCCGAGTCGTACGTCCACCTGGATGTGCAGGGCATGGAACGGCCGCTGCTGGTGGCGCTCAAGGACGAGCCGCCGGCAGTGGGCGCGGCATGGTCGGTGGCGCCGCTGCCTGGCCAGGTCCATGTGTTCGATGATGCCGGCGCGCGTATCGGCGCCGCCGGCCAACAAGGCATTTTCCCGGAGGTCGCATGATCGTGGTTTGTGGAGAAGCGCTGTTCGATGTCTTTCCTGGTGCCCACAGCGCCGCCGGCATCGAACTGTCGGCGCGGATTGGCGGTTCGCCCTTCAACCTGGCGGTGGGGCTGGCGCGGCTGGGCGTGCCGCCCATGTTCTTCGGCGGCCTGTCGCGCGACCTGCTCGGCAACAAGCTGGCCGCGGCACTGGCCGCCGAGCAGGTGCTGCTCGACGCGGCGCCGCGCCCGGACGCGCCGACCGCCCTGGTCCTGGTGGACGTGAACGAGGCCGGTGTGCCGGCCTACACCTTCTATGGCCATGGCAGTGCCGAGCGCTGCGTGCTGCCCGGCGACCTGGCCCGGGTCCCGGCCGGCGCCGCCGCCGTCCACGTCGGCTCGTATTGCATGGTGGTGGAGCCGGTGGCGGCCACGCTGCGCGCCCTGGTCGAACGCCAGCATGCCCACAGCCTGGTCGCGTACGACCTGAACGTGCGCCTGACCATCGAGCCTCGGGTCTCTGCCTGGCAAGCCGCCCTCGAATGGATGCTGCCGCGCTGCGACCTGTTGAAAGTCAGCGACGAAGACATCCACCAGCTGTATCCGGGCTGGTCGCCGCAGCAATTCGCGCGGCATGCGCTGCAAGGCGGTGCCGGCCTGGTGGTGGTCACGCGCGGAGCGCAGGGGGTGTACGCGGCGATGGGGACCGGGCTGGCGCTGGAACGGCCGGCGCTGGCGGTGACGGTGGTCGACACCGTTGGCGCCGGCGACACCTTCCAGGCTGGCCTGCTGTCGTGGCTGGCCCGCCGCGGCCTGCTGACGCGGGGCGGCCTGGCCGGCCTCGATGCGGCCACGCTGGCGCAAGCCCTCGATTTCGCTTCACGCGCCGCGGCGGTGACCTGTTCGCGCCGAGGCGCCGATTTGCCGCGCCTGGCCGAACTGGAGGCAGCGTAATTTTTTTGTACGGCGGTGACAACGTTAGACATGCGCAGGGAGGACGGGAGGGGGAAACGACAAAAACAAGAGAGCAGTGCACACAACCGCAAGGATTCGATACAACATACAACGAAGGAGACTGTCTTATGCGTTACACGATTGCACGTTACCTGGGAAGTTCCGCGGCGCTGGCCATTTGCCTGATGCCCGCCGCCGTATTTGCCCAGCAGCAGGCCGATGCCGAACCCGCCGCCAAGAAAGCCGAGGAGGGCGAGAATGTGGTGATCGTCACCGGCGTCACCAACCGCACCACCAAGAAGAACGCCACGTTCTCGATCAATACGCTGAGCGCCGAGGAGATCCAGAAGCTGGCGCCGATGAGCACTGCCGACCTGCTCAACAACTTCCCCGGCATCTACGCCGAAGGCAGCACGGCGGGTGAGGCCAGCAACAACATCACGGTGCGCGGCTTGCCGGTGGTGGGCGGCTACCGCTTCGCGCCGCAGCTGATCGACGGCCTGCCGGCCTACGAAGAGCCGGAAGTGCCGCTGATGAACAATGACGTCTTCATCCGCGACGACCTGATGACCGAGAGCGTGGAAGTGGTCAAGGGCGGTACCGGCGGCATCCTGTATTCGAACGGCCTGGGTGCGACCGTCAACCACGTGACGCGCACCGGCGGCGAGCGCCTGGAAGGGGGCTACAAGTTCGAGTATGCCGATTACGGCTTTTACCGCCACGACGCCTTCGTCTCCGGTCCCGTGAACAAGAACC
This sequence comes from uncultured Oxalobacteraceae bacterium, assembly GCA_965650885.1. GTDB lineage: Bacteria > Pseudomonadota > Gammaproteobacteria > Burkholderiales > Burkholderiaceae_D > Rugamonas. The sequence goes on along the minus strand of CBFGQI010000096.1, from coordinate 8,305 downwards.
TGACGTATGCGGTCGGCGGTTTCTACCGCACCAGCGACGGCATCCGCAACACCGGCTACACGGCCGACAACGGCGGCCAGCTGCGCGGCAACCTGGTGTGGACCAGCGATAACGGCAAGACCACGGCGCGCGTCGACGGCTTGATGCTCAACGACCGCACCGCCTTCTACCAGAACCTGCCGATCTCGGTGCCGCGCCTGACGCAGAGCGGCACGCCGGCCAATCCGACAGTGCTGAACCAGGATACCATCGAGCCGCTCGGCATCCCGTTCGCCCACGGCACGACCGCCTCGCGCTACAACCGCCGCTTCCTGATGATGGGCGAGTATGGTTCGCGCATCGTCGACCAGGCCGACGGCATCCATCCGAATTTCCGCATGCTGACCTTCAAGCTGTCGAAGGAGCTCGACAACGGCTGGCGCCTCGCCTCGGGCTTGCGCCACACCTGGGGCAGCAGCGGCTTCAACGCGGTCTTCACGGGCAACGATACCAACAGCGCCGCCAACTTCCTGAACGCGCGCTACCAGAACGACGTGGTATCGCCGGCCCACAACGCGGCGCTGAGCTGCAACCTCGAGAACGTGAAGCTGATCGGTTATTTCAAGATCCCGGAGCAAAACCCGTGCGCGGCCTTCGCCAACATCAGCCGCCAGGATTTCATCCAGAACTACGCCAAGGCGACCGGCGTGGCCGGCACCTACCTGAACGACGGCAGCAAGGTGGCGCCGAACGCCTACCTGAACTTCCTGATCCCCTTCGTTGCGAACAGTGGCGCGCACAGCACCTCGCTCGACCTCAAGGCACAGAAGTCCTTCATGCTGGCGGGCGCGCATGACCTGACGCTGGGCGTCTACAAGAGCCGCTACGCCTTCACGCCGCAATTCCAGGCATCGCTGATGGTGGCCGAAAGCGCGGAAAATTCGCGCCTGGTCGACCTGGCGCCGGTCGATGCCAACGGCAACCGCGTCGGCCCCACCCTGACCACCGGCAGCGCCATCCTGCCGGGCTGGTTCGGCTTCAACAGCAGCGTCAAGGCGGAAGGCACGGCCGGCTACCTGCTGGACCACTGGGAAACCCTGGGCAACAAGCTGAAGCTCGATGCCGGCGTGCGCTGGCAGGACGTGAAGGCGCTGGTCGACCGCCGCGACCGCGATGTGATCACGAATATGACGCCATCGAACGTGGTGCCGGGCTCCTTGCAGGACACCGCCGCCGACAATGAGATCCTGTTCCCGGGCCGCTCCAACCTGCTCGACAAGACCTACCGCGGTTTCGGCTGGTCGATCGGCGGCAACTACAGCTTCAGCAAGCCGTTCGCGGTCTACGCGCTGGCGTCGCACTCCTTCCGCCTGCCCAGCGTGGAAGACTTGAACAACCTGAGCACCGCGCGCCCGGTGGTGGTCAACGGGCAGTCGATCGAGATCGATGCGGTCGAACGCATCAAGCAGTATGAGGCGGGCTTGCGCTACCTGACGCCGCGCTTTGGCGCATCGGTCGCCGTCTTCTACAACAATTTCTCGCCGCGCAGCGCGATCAACCAGTACAGCGACATCGAATCCTCGCAATGCACTTCGGTGGGCGGCGTGCCGCAGATCGCCACCTGCCCGAACGTGGCGCAGCTGTACAAGCGCGGCGTGGAGAACGTCGGTACCGAGGTGGAGCTGAGCTGGCGTCCGGCGCAACTCGATGGCCTGGAATTGAAGGGCAGTTTCGTGGCCCAGAACCCGAAGATTACCGGCGCCAACTACACGCTGGTACAGAACCGCCGCGATGCGCAAGGGCTAATCACCGGTTACTACTATCAGCAGGTGAGCGAAGACGGGCGCCGGCCGCGCCGCCTGGCCAAGTTCATGGCCAACCTGATGCCTTCGTATGACTTCGCACCGGCCACCGGCGTGCCGCTGACGGTATACGCGCAGTACCAGTACACGGGCGACCGCTACTCCGAGGCGACCGACAGCAATGTGACCCTGCTGCCCAAGTACTACATCCTGAACGCCGGGGCGCAATACAAGGTGTCGGAAGCGTTGACGGCCCAGCTGTTTGTCGCCAATGTGACCAACCAGCTGTCCTTCACGGAAGGGGATCCCCTGTTCCCGGACTTGCTGACCCCGGATGGCACCCGTAACCGCGGCGTGGCACGTCCGCTGTTCGGCCGCACGGTACGGTTCAGCCTGACCTATCGCTTCTGAACGGACGGGGGCGGCATTCCAGGCTGCCGCCCCCGATCCTTCCGCGGATGCCGCCGTCCTATTCACAGTAGGCGCATGAGGCGCTCGCCTTTTGTGAGAATGTGTATATCTTCGCGTCCCTCGGCGCGTCATCCGCTAAAATCCCGAACTGATCAAAACGCATATCGGGATTGCCAATGTCGAAACACTTCCTGCGCCAGTTTGCTGGCTTCACCACCCTCGTCACTGCCCTGGTCTTGCCGGCCCATGCCGACAGCTTCACGTCGTCCGCGTCCAGCGCCGGTTCCGCTTCTTCGGGCAGCGTGTCCGATTCGATCAGTGGTTCGAGCAAGAGTTCCAGCGGCGACGACAAGAAAGTCGCCGCCGGCCAGTACCGCGTGATCGAAGTGGCCGAAGCACCGGGCAAGCCGGGTGCGGCGCGCCTGACCTTGCGCGCCGCCGGTGACGGCGCTTCCGGTGAATTCTTCCTGGTGCTGCCCAAGGCAACCCTGGCTGAACGCGCGCTGCCGGCAGGCGCGCTGGTGCAGGTGAGCGAGCGCCCGTACGGTTACGAATTCGCCTTCGCCGACACCCGCCAGGCCTTCTTCCTGGCCCTGCACGACGCATGGCAGCGCGAACTGGGCTCGCACGCCATCTGATTGCCGCCTGCCTGGCGCTCGGCTGCCATGCCGAGGCCCAGGCCGGGGGCATGATGTTCTGCGACCGTCCCGTGAAGGTCACGGCGACGCAGCAGGACCACGCGCTGCGTTTCAGCGCCGTGGTGAAGGAAGAACTCGAACGGTCCGGCGCCAGTGCCGCCGTGGTGTCGCGCGCGGGACTCGACCTGGCCCGTTTCGGGCTCCGTTATTCGCATGCCGGCATCGCGCTGAAATCCAGCCCGAACAGTCCCTGGTCGGTGCGCCAGCTGTATTACGCCTGCGACGAGGCGCGCCCGCGCATCTTCGACCAGGGCATGGCCGGCTTCGTGCTGGGCGCGGAAGAGCCGGCGCAAGGCCACCTGTCGCTGGTCCTGTTGCCCGAGGCGCAGGGCGCTGCGCTGGAATCGGCCGCGCTCGACGCGCACACCCCGCTGGCGCTGCTGGCCGGCGAATACAGTGCCAACGCCTACGCCTACAGCACCCGCTATCAGAATTGCAACCAGTGGCTTGTGGAGCTGATGGCCAGCGCCTGGGGCGCCGAGGCGCCACAGCGTGAAGCCGCGCAACGCTGGCTGCGCGAACGCGGCTACCAGGCGGAGCCGGTCAATGTCGGCCGGGCGCTGGTGATCGCCGCCCATTTCGTGCCCCTGGTGCATGTGTCCGACCATCCGGACGAAGACTTGCGCGCGCTGACCATGCGCGTCAGCATGCCTTCGTCGATCGAACAATTCCTGCGCCGCGAAACGCCGCAGGCGCAGCGCATCGAGCTTTGCTACAACAGCAGCCATATCGTGATCCGGCGCGGCTGGCAGGCGCTGGGGCCGGGCTGTACGCCACAGCCGGGCGACGAAATCGTGAATTTCGACTAATTCGATACAATTGCGCGCCTTGTTTGTAATAGAATAATTCTCATTACAAATAAGAAAGTCGAGGATGTATGGATACACCCATTGCTTCGCTCTACCTGATCTCCGTGGGAGCGCTAGCAATGTGTGCATTCAAGGCGGCCCTGCTGGCCCGCAGCACCTCGTTTGTCCGCGCTTGCTGGACCTTCGCGCTGATCTGCCTGACGTTCGCCCTGTTCCAGTACGCGAACGCGCGGCAACAACTGGCGGCCAGCCAGGCTGCGGCCGTCGCGGCCCACAAGTGGGTCAACCTGTTTTCGCTGCTGCTGGTGCCGCAGATCTGGTACCTGATCGCGTCGCTCGAGGCGCGCAAGACCGGTTTCCGTCTTGCCTATGGCGTCGCTTGCGTTTCGGCCGTGCTGGTGGCCGACAATTTCGCCGCCCCTTATGGCTACCGGTTCGCCGCGCTCACGACCGCTGTCCCGGGTGAGCTGCCGTGGGGCGAGCGGGCCTTCCTGCTGGCGGGCGAAACGACTTTTGCCTATGACGTCAACCGCCTGCTGTCGCTGGGGGCGATGGTATATGCCACCGCCTTTTGCATCCGTGCGCGGCGCAGGCGGGCACGCTTTTCCAACCTGCCGGTGTGGATCGCGGTGGCCCTGATCGGGGTGGCGACCGCCCTGGGCAGCGCCACCGATGCGGGCACGCTGCAACTGCCTTACCTGAGCGGTTTTGCCTTCCTGGTCCTGGCCGCCACCTACCTGTTGCTGGTGCGGCGCGAGGCGACCCAGCGCCTGAACGAAAAGATCCGCATCAGCGCCGCACTGGAGCGGGAGGTCGAGAGCCACAAGCTGGCCAGCCTGCGCCTGGAGCTGGCGCTGGCCACCGATGCGCTGACCGGTTTGCCGAACCGCGCTGGCGCGCTGGAGAAATTGCGGGCCATCTTTGTCGCCAGTGAAGCGAGCCTGACGCGGATGGCGGTGCTGCTGCTCGACCTGGACCGGCTGGCGATCATCAACGGCACGCGCGGTTACGAGACCGGCAACCAGCTGTTGGTCGAGGTGGCGCAGCGGCTGCGCGCACGCTGCGGTCCGGACGGCATGGTGGCGCGGCTTGGCAGCGCGCGTTTCGTGGTCGGCATCGCCGGCCACAAGGAATGGGCTGGCATCGAGCGCGAAGTGGAAGCCGTGATGGCCGCGGTCAAGCCGCCGTTCGCCGTGGCGGGCGCGGTGCTGAACATGACCTTCAGCGCCGGCGTGGCGCTCTATCCCGACCACGCCTCCTCGGCGGAAGACTTGCTGGCATCGGCTGGTCTGGCCCTGCACCAGGCGCGCGATGCGGGGCCAGGCAACCTGCGCATCTTCCACCCTTCGCTGCAGCAATTGCTCAGCGAACGGATCGGCCTGGAAAACGAATTGAAGCAGGCGCTCGAGCAGGGGCAGTTTGTCCTGCATTACCAGCCGCAGGTGTGCGCCGCCACCGGGCGCGTGGTGTGCATGGAAGCGCTGATCCGCTGGCAGCATCCGGCCCTGGGCTTGGTCATGCCGGACAAGTTCATCCCGCTGGCCGAAGCGAGCGGTGCCATCGCGGCGATCGGCTCATGGGTGATCGATAGCGCTTGCCGGCAATTGGCGGCCTGGCGTGAAAGCGGTTTCAACGACATCCGCGTGGCGGTCAACCTGTCGGCGCAACAGTTGCTGCTGTCGGACCTGGGTGACAGCGTGCAGCTTGCCTTGCAGCGCGCCGGCCTGCAGGGCGCCGACCTGGAGCTTGAAATCACCGAATCGGTGCTGATGCAGGATCCGCAGCGTTCCGTCGAAAGGCTGGAATCCTTGCGCAACCTTGGGGTGCGCTTGTCGATCGACGATTTCGGCACCGGCTACTCGTCGCTGGGCTACCTGAAGCTGCTGCCGGTGCACGCCTTCAAGCTTGACCGCAGCTTCGTGCGCGACATCGGCAAGTCCGGCAAGGATCTCGAAATCTGTGCGACGGCGGTCGGCCTGGCGCGCAACCTCGGCCTCGAAATCGTGGCCGAGGGCGTGGAGGACGCGGTCCAGGCGGCGCAGTTGCGCAAGCTGGGCTGCCACCTGCTGCAAGGCTATCACTTCGCCCGCCCGCTGGAAGCCGGCGCCGCCGCCGCCTTCCTGCTGGAGCGCAGGGAGACGGCGCTCGGCGGGGCAGCGTGATAGATTTCCGGACATCTCATTCAAGGAGTACACATCGTGGGACTTTTCAGCGGCATCCTGGGCAACGCCTCCAAGATCGATATCGGCGATATCAGTGAAGAATTCGGCAAAGTGCTGGCGCCGAACGAGCGCATCGAACATGCCTACCAGCTGATCCGCGATTACTTCGTTTTCACCGACAAGCGGCTGGTGGTGGTGAACAAGCAGGGCATCACCGGCAGCAAGATGGAATTCCATTCGATCCCGTACAAGAGCGTGACGCATTTCAGCATCGAGACCGGCGGCACGCTGGACCTGGACGCCGACTTGAAGATCTGGATTTCCAGCACGCCCGAGCCGTTCTCGCAGAAATTCAACAAGCGCCTGAGCATTTATGAAGTGCAGGCCGTCCTCGCAAGCTACGTGCTGAAGTAGCCATTCCACCCTTCGTCCGCCGGCGAATTGTCGCCTGGGCGGCGCCGCTAGCATGATGGCTTTGACAGGAGCCATGCGATGCCAGTTTATGAAGTGATCGACGTTCCCAGCCACCAGCCGGCACTGGTGGCGCGCGTGCGCCATACCGCGCCGGACCGCCCCAACGGCACGCTGCCCGTGCTGTTCCTGCACGGGTCTTCTTTCCCATCCGGACTATCGTTCGACTTCCGCATGGACGGCCAGTCGTGGATGGACTGGATGGCGGCGCGCGGCTACGACGTGTATGCACTCGACTTCCCCGGCTACGGCTTGTCGGACCGCTATCCAGCCGATGCCGCGGTGCCCCCTGGCCGTGCGCGCGCTGTAGCGCAGGACGTGGGCCATGCCGTCGATGCCATCCTGCACCGCAGCGGCCAGCGGCAAGTCATGCTGGTCGGGCATTCCTGGGGCGGTTCGGTGGCGGCGGCGTATGCGCAGGAGCATGCGGCGAAGGTTGCGAAGCTGGTGCTGTTCGCGGCGATCACGCCGCGCCCGGCGCCGACCGGCGGTGCACCGGCCACTGATGCGCCGCCGGCGCCGACGCCGATGCGCAGCGCCTATGAAGAGTTGACGCCCGCCCAGCGTATCGCCGCCATGGATGGCTTGCGGCCGAAGGGCGAGCCGCCGCAACTGCATGCCGAGGTGTTCAGCCGCTGGGGCGCCCAGTGGCTGGCGTCGGACGGCCGCAGCGCAGGCGCGGTACGTTTTCCGTCCGGCCCGGCTGCCGACCTGGCCGACTTGCGGCAAGGCCGCAGCTATGTCGATCCGGCGCGCCTGGCAATGCCGGTTCTGCTGGTGCGCGGCGAATGGGATGCCTGGCCGGACGACGCCGATTACCGGCGCATGCTCGGCACCCTGCGCTCAGCGCGGGAAAAGCGCTACGTCGTCATTCCGCGCGGCACCCACGTCATGCATCTGGAAGGCGCCCGTACACAGCTTTATGAAGCGGTACGCGGCTTCCTCGCTCAATTGACGCCGTAGCGAGCGCGGATGGCGGCCAGCGCGCCGCTTTGCTCGAGTTGGGTGATGGCCTGGTTGATGCGCGCCAGTTGCGCCTGCGTGGTGCTGGCGGCATTCAGCATCAGGTGCACGGGCGCGCGGTAGGGCGTGTAGGGCAGCTGCACCAGCTGCACTTTGTGCTGGCGCGCGATATGGCGCAAGGCATGGGCGTCGCCCATGATCAGGTCGCCGCGTCCGGCTTCCAGCATCTTGATGCCTTGTTCGAAGCTGCTGAAGGTGCTGCGCCGTCCTTCGGCATGCAGCTGCGGCGAGGCGCGCTCGTAGTCCTCGCCGTAATACCCCAGGCGCGGGGCCAGCAGGCTGGCACGCAGCGTCACGATGTCCTGGAAGCTGGCGATGTTGCGGTATTTGCCGATCTTTTTGGGGACGGTGAACAGGCCGACCGTCTCCTGGCGGTAGGGCAGGCTGAAGCGGGCAAAACCGCGCCGTTCTTCGGTGGCGGTGGCGGCCATCAGCAAGTCGAGCTTGCCTTGCTGAAACAGTACATTGCGCCGGGCCGGCGGCATTTCCTTTTCGATCTGCAAAGCGCAGCCGGCCTGGTTGAGGATGGCTTGCAGCAATTCATAATCGACGCCATTCAGCACGGCTTTGTCATTATGATAAAAATAGGGAGGCCATTCTTCCGGCGCCAAGCGCAGGGTGCACGCCGCGGCAACGTTGGCAAGCTGGAACAGCAGGGCAAAAAGCAACAGCCTCATGACTGCAGGCAATCCGAAAGTATCCACGAGGACAGTGTTTCAGATGGCAGCCTAACTGTAAAGAGAAAAGGTACTCGATGTGGTGCCGGTATATTTCCCGACCGCCGGCCCCGGTAGTGGCGCCGCAGCGCCAGGTGCAGCCATTGTGGCGGCCGAATATGACGCGCGTTTGACGCGCGTGTGACGGCTTGGTGTAATACGGCCCTTGACGTCCTCCGCGCCCTAAAGGACGGGGATTCCTGCAGCCAGCGTCGCACGTCCGCGACGGAGAAT
>CBFGQI010000095.1:0-20723 GCA_965650885.1 uncultured Oxalobacteraceae bacterium | reverse complement strand
TTCAGCGTTGCCAACCTTCCCGGCGGGCGTTACGCTGTCACCCGTTACACCGGTGCGCCGCAAGATATCGGCCCGGTGTGGAACCGCATGATGAAGGAATGGCTGCCCTCCAGCGGCCTGCAATGCGACGAGCGCCCCTGCTTTGAGCGCTACGAAGGCCTGGCGACCCAAAGCGACGGCACGTTCAGCTGCGACATCTGCATACCTGTAAGGGCGCTTTAACACGATGAACCCTGAATACCTGGCAATGCTGGTGGCCCGCGATATGCCCTACGGGAAGTACCAGGGCCGCAAGCTGGCCGACTTGCCGGGCCACTACCTGGGCTGGATGGCGCGCGAAGGCTTCCCCAAGGGGGAGCTGGGCGCGCTGCTGGCCCTGATGTACGAGATCGACCACAACAACCTGCGCGGCTTGCTCGAACCGCTGCGCCAAACGAAAGGACTCCGATGAAGTTCCGCCGTGCCTCCGCCATCGCCTCGGCCCTCGCGGCCAACGCTTCCGCCATCGCAGCCACCGCCATCGCCGGCGCCGCCCTTACCTTGCCGCTGGCGGCCGGTGCCGGGACTGCGGCGACGGCGTCCGCGACGGCCGCGCCCGGCGACGCGGCGCTGCAGCATGCGCGCCGCCTGCTCGACAAAGTCCCCCTGATCGACGGCCACAACGACCTGCCCTGGACTATCCGCGAAGATGCCGCGCACCCGATGGACCTGGAGCATTACGACCTGCGCCGCCATACGCCGCACGAAACCGACCTGGCGCGCCTGAAGCAAGGCAAGCTGTCGGCCCAGTTCTGGAGCGTCTACGTGCCGGGCGAGCTGAAAGGCGGCTGGGCGGTGGCCCAGTTGGAGCAGATCGACCTGGTGCGCCGCATGATCGCCAAGTATCCGGAAAGCCTGGTGCTGGCCACCCGCAGCAGCGATATCGCGCAGGCCAAGCGCGAAGGCAAGATCGCCAGCTTCCTCGGCATGGAAGGCGGCCACGTGATCGAGAACAGCCTGGGCGCGCTGCGCGCCTATTACGAGCTGGGCGCGCGCTACATGACGCTGACCCACAACAGCACGCTGGACTGGGTCGACGCCGCGCTCGGCGAGCGCAAACACGGCGGCCTGACGCCGTTCGGCAAGGAAGTGGTGCGCGAAATGAACCGCCTCGGCATGCTGGTGGACTTGAGCCACGTCAGCCCGGAAGTGATGCACCAGGCGCTGGACACCAGCGCCGCGCCCGTCATTTTCTCGCACTCCAGCGCGCGCGCCCTGAACGACCACCCGCGCAACGTGCCGGACGATGTGCTGAAACGCCTGCCCGCCAATGGCGGGGTGGTGATGGTCACCTTTGTGCCGGCTTTCGTCTCCGCCCAGGTCGCGGCCTGGCGCAAGGGCCTGGCCCAGGCCACCGAAGGCGCGGAGCCGGAGAGCGCGGAATACAAGACGCGCGAAGCGGCCTACGTCGCCAAGGCCGGCGCATCGCCGAAAGCCACGCTGGCCATGGTGGCCGACCACATCGAGCATGTGGCGCGCGTGGCCGGCAAGGACCACGTCGGCATCGCCGGCGACTATTACGGCGCCGTCAATCCGGAGGGCCTGGAAGACGTCTCGACCTACCCCGCCCTGTTCGCGGAGCTGGTGCGGCGCGGCTGGAGCGATGCCGACCTGGCCAAACTGGCCGGCGCCAACCTGGTGCGCGCCTTCGCCCGCGCCGAGCAGGTCGCCGCGAAGCTGCAGAAAGAGCGCAAGCCTAGCCTGGCGCGGGTCGGCTCGCCCGCCCCGCAAAGCCCGTGAGCGCGGCCGGCGCCCTCACCCTTGCAGGCGCGGTGCCACCAGCGTGGTGAACTCGCCCTTTTCGATCAGGCGCTCGAGGTCGGCGGCGCCGCCGATCAGCACGCCGTCGATGAAGATCATCGGGAAGGTCGGCCAGCCGCTCCACATCTTCAGCGCCGTGCGGCGCCGCCACTGGCTCAGGTAGCTGCCATACTCGAGGTAAGCATAAGCCGTGCCCTGCCCGTCCAGCATGCGGCGCGCCTTTTTCGGGAATGGATTCTGGCGCATGCCCACCACCACCACGCGGTTGGCGGCCACGGCCGCCTGCACCTCGGCCACGATGTCGGCATGGTTCTTCGCCACGCGGTCGCGGATGGCAGGGTGCAGGTGGGCGTCGTCGAGTATGGTTCGGGTCATGGTTTTTCCTTGTCCAGTAAATCCAGCGTGGCGCGGTCGGGCACGCCGCCAAAATATTTGTCGAGGCATTCGCGGAACAGCGCCTCGGCCGGCGCCGCCTGCGCGAACAAGGTCATCGACGAATGGAATTTCATATTGTCCGGCGACCCGAAGATATCATGGACCGTGGCCCCCTGGACAGCCAACACCAGCCGGCTGCAGTCGCGCAGCCGCGCACCGAGGACGGGATGGGCCAGGTAGGCGCGCGCCTCGGCCAGGCCGCCGATCGCATAACGCTGCGCCATCGCGCTGGAGCCGAGCCCGGCCAGCTGCGGGAAGATGAACCACATCCAGTGGCTGCGCTTGCGCCCCGCCGCCAGTTCCCCCAGCACTTGCGGGTAGATGCCGTCCTGCGCGGCGGTAAAGCGGTCCAGGCCGGCCATGGCGCCCCTTTCAGGTGTTGCATTTCAATGAGCCATTGTCCTACAAACCCTAGTCGCGTGTTCTGATTAATTGGCTGCCCGGCCCCGCCTACCATGGGCACTCCTTCGAACCAAATGGGAGATGATCATGGCATCGAGTAATCAAGACAACCGCGGCGGTAACAAACAGTCCGGTGGTCAGGGCGGCAACCGCCAAAGCGGCGACACCAGCAATCGAGGCTTCGCTTCGATGGACCCGGAACGTCAACGCGAGATCGCCAGTGAAGGCGGCAAGGCAGCCCATGCATCCGGCAATGCCCACGAGTTCACCTCGGAAGAAGCACGCAAGGCCGGCAGCATGAGCCACAAGAATGACAACCGCCAGTCCGGCTCGTCCGAGTCCGGCAGCCGTCAAAGCAGTGGCGGCGGTACCCGCGGCGGCACGCCTGAACAGCATGCCGAAGCTGGCCGCCAAAGCCACAAAAACGATGACAAGCGTTAAATCCGCTTCGCCATAAAGGGAACCGTCCAGCGCGACGGTTCGAGCAGCCCGGTGGTCAGCGCGCAACCGGCGAGGATCACCAGGCAGCTCAGTCCCATCTGCAGCGAGAACGATTCGCCCAGGAATACACAGCCCCACAGCACACCGAAGGCCGGGATCAGGAACAGGGCACTCATGGCCTTGCTGGCACCCAGCCGCGCAATCAAGCCAAAGAACAGCACATAGGCGAACGTCGTGCACAGCGCGGCCAGCGCCAGCACGGCGCCCCACGCCTTGGCCGACGGCGCCTGCTCCGGCCACCACACCAGGGCCGGCCCCGCCAGCAGCACGGCCGCCACCATCTGGCTGCCGGTGGCCACCGCCAGCGGCGGCGCATCGGCCAGGTAGCGCTTGCTGAAATTGCCGGAAATCCCGTACAGCAGGGTCGCCGCCAGGCAGGCCAGCGCGGCCAGCGCGGTGTGCAGCATGTCCTGTTGCGGCAGGAAGTGCAGCTTGCCCGCCACCAGCAAGACCACGCCGCCAAAGCCCAGTCCCAGCCCGGCCATGCGCGCCAGCGTCAGCCGCTCGCCCAGCCAAATGGCGCCGATCAGCGCGGCAAACAGCGGCGTGGTCGCGCTCAGGATGGACGACAGCCCGGCCGGCAAGGTCAGCGCCGCGAAATTGAACAGCAGGAATGGCAGCGCGGCATTGGTCACGCCGACAAAGCCGATGCCGCGCCAATGCTTGCGCAAGGTGGCCCACTGGCCGCGCCATGCCAGCAGCGGCAACAGCAAGGCCGCCGCTGCCACCGCGCGCACCCCGCCCATGGCCGCCGCCCCGAATTCCGGCGCGCCGACGCGGATGAACAGGTAAGACGCCCCCCACAGTGCCGCCACCAACACCAGGCTGCCCGCCTCCCCGCGCTTCATGGCAACACCGCCGCCAGCGTATTGTCCACCCTGGGGTCAGGAACCAACGTGGACAAAAGGTGCTGCTCGCGGCCATAGGCGCGCCGGGTCGCCGGGCGCTGGCTGACCACATGGAACCAGCGCGCCAGGTTGGGGAAGGCGGACAGCGCACAGCCGCCCGCGCTCACCCAGGGAAAGCAGGCGATGTCGGCCACCGAATACTGGTCGCCGCACAGGAAAGGCCGTTCGGCCAGCTGCCTGTCGAGGACCCCGCAAAGCTGCGCCATATCGGCGCCATGGCATTCGAACGCCTTCTGCCAGAACAGCCACTGCCGGGCTTCCACCCTGCCGCGCATATTGGCCGGCAAGCCGAAGCCTGCTTTGTCCGCCAGGTACAGCAGCATGGCGCCCGCTTCCTGCAGCGGCAAGGGTGCGCCGCCGTCAGCCGGCCAATGGTCGACCAGGGCCAGCGCGGCAGGCTTGGGGATGCGCCGGAAGGGCAGCCCGGTTTCTTCCAGGAACATCAGCAATTGCTGCCCGTGTGGTGTGGCGGCGTAATGGAAGTCCAGCATGGCATCCCTTTCGATCATTCGTCAGGGATATTGTGCGGCGCAACCTGGCCCCAACAAAGGTCCAGGACTGGGCGATTTTATAGGGCCAGCGTCGCTTGCCGCCCCGCCACGGCCAGGCGTTTGCCCTCGCGCAGCATGCGTTCGAAGTCGGCCGTGCCGACCGGCTGGCTGAACAGGTAGCCCTGCAGCTGGTCGCAACCGAGCTCGCGCAGGAAGCCCATCTGCTCGATGGTTTCCACCCCTTCGGCCACGATTTCCTGCCGCAACTGCTTGGCCATGGTGACGATGGCGCGCGCAATGGCGCAGTCGTTTTCCTCGAACGGCAGCCCGACCACAAAGGCGCGGTCGATCTTCAGCGTGCTGATCGGGAATTTTTTCAGGTAAGCCAGGCTGGAATAACCGGTGCCGAAATCGTCCAGCGCCAGCGACAGCCCCATCGCCACCAGTTCGTTCATGATGGCGATCACATTCTCGGCGCCGTGCACCAGCAGGCTCTCGGTAATTTCCAGCATCAGCTGTTCCGGGCGCACCTGGTGGCGCGCCATCACGTCCGCCACGCGTTCGGGCAGCTTGCCGTCGAACTGGCGCGCCGACAGGTTGACCGCGATCGGCGGCATCATCAGGTTGGCGTCGCGCCAGGCAGCGACCTGGCGGCATGTCTCTTCCAGCACCCAATTGCCCAATTCAAAGATCAGCCCCGTCTCTTCCGCCACCGGGATGAACACGCCCGGCGAGACCAGCCCGCGCACCGGATGGCGCCAGCGCAGCAGCGCCTCGGCCCCGACGATGCGGCCGCTGCGCAAGCTGACCTTGGGCTGGTAATACAGCAGCAGCTCATCGTTCGCCAGCGCTTGCCGCAATTCGCTCTCGATGCGCAAATGCTCCTTGGCGCGCTGGTTCATTTCCTCGCTGTAGAACAGCAGCGCCGGCACCTGCCCCGGCTGCACGCGCGACATGGCCGCTTCGGCCCCGCGCACCAGTTCCGACGCGTCCTGCGCATCTTCCGGATAGACGGCAATGCCGATTTGCGCATGGACCTGCAAGGCGTGGTTGCCGACCGCGATCGGCGCCTCCAGCGCCGCCATCAGTTTTTGCGCGACGATGGCGGCGTGCTCGCGCTTGCCGATCTGGGGCAAGGCGGCCGCCAACTTGCCGCCGTCGAGCCGCGCCAGGATATCCTCGTCGCGCAGCACCTGGCGGAACAGGCGGCCCACCGCCACCAGCAAGGAATTGGCCACCTCGTAGCCCAGCGTGTCGCCGATCGCCCCCAGCCGCGGCAAGTCGATCACCAGCAGGGCGCCATGGTCGCCATTGCGGCGCGCTTCCGTCATCGCCTGGCCCAGCAGGCGCCCCAGCAAGCCAAGGTTGGGCAAACCGGTCAGGGAATCGTAATTCGCCATCTGCTGCATGCGCGCTTCGGCATCCTTGTGCACGCTGATGTCGGAAAACAGCGAGAAGGTATGGCTGATCTGCCCCTGCTCGTCGCGCACCGCGCTGACGGTCACCGATTGCGGGAACAATTCCCCATTCTTGCGCTTGCCGATGATCTCGCCGCGCCAAGGCCCGGCGCCCTGCATGGCCGCGCGCACCTTGGCGCGGAATTCGGCATCGTGCACGCCCGAGCGCAGCAGGTCCGGCGTCTTGCCCAACGCTTCGGCCGCGCTATAGCCGGTGATGCGCGTGAAGGCGCCATTGATCGACACGATGCGCTCCTGGGCATCGGTGATCAACACGCCCTGGTCGCTGTCTTCGATGATGCGGGCATGCAGCTCGGTCTTTTGCTCCAGCGTCAAGCCTTGCATCAGGGGCGCGATCGACACCCGCATGCCGGTCGGCTGCCCGGTATCGTCGCGCACCAGCGAAATCGACAGGCGCACGCGGATCACTTCGCCGGACTTCTTGCGGCGCTTGACATCGGCCACCGCGTGGTCGGCATCGAGCACCATTTCCGCGATGTCGCCATGTTCGTCGTCATCGTCGTACAGGAACAGCACGTGCTGGCCCAGCGCCTCACTGGCGCGGTAGCCGAACAGGCGCTCGGCGCCGGCATTCCAGGCGGTCAGGTAGCCGGCCTGGTCCAGCATCAATTCGGCGCCCGCCTCGCTGTCCGCTGCACCGGCCTGCAGCCCGTGCAGCGCCATTTCCAGTTCGGCCAGCGTGGCGGCCTGCAGCGCGCCTTGCTGGCCGCGCGCCAGCCGGCTCAGGGCCAGGCAATGCGCGATGCGGTCCTTATCCATGGCCGCCTACTTCGCCGGTGACGCTCAACATCCACAAATTCGCTTCCACCACCAGGCGGTTGAAGTCCAGCGCAGGCACCTGCAGGGCAGCCAGGCCTTTGGCCACGGCCACCATATCGCAATGTTCGGCCGCTTCCACGATCCCCAGCAATTCTCCCAGCTCACCCGACTTCGACAGCAAGGCTTGCTGCGCCGCGTCGCTCAGGCTCAAAGGCGCCAAGAGCTCGCCCAGCGGCACCCCGAACAGCACGCCCAGCAGCGAGAACATGCCGACCATGAAGGCTTGCTCCTGCATCTGCTTGCCCTGCCCGGTTTCGCGCGCCAGCAATTCCATGGTGCGCGCCCGCACCGAAACACGCGCCAGCAGCATCGGCGAGCGCACGTCGTCGCTGCGCGCGGCGAACAGCATCAGGTTCAGCCAGCGCCGCAATTGCTGGCGGCCCAGGATCAGGATCGCCTGGCTGAAACTGGTGACCTTGCGGCCGGTGCCCATGCCCAGCGAATTCACCAGCTTGAGCAAGTGGTAGGACAAGGTCGGGTCGCGCCGCAGGATTTCCTCGATCTCGTGGGTGTCGGCATCGTTGCTGACCAGTTGCACCAGTTGCAGCGCCATCGCGCGCGATGCCGCCTGCGTCCCGCTCTGGCGCGACGGCGCCTGCAGCGGCCAGTCGCCTTCGATCCAATCGACCTTCGGCTCCAGCACCAGGTCGAATTCCGAATCGGCACGCTGCAGGGCGCCGGCCGGCATGGCCTTGAACCCCAGCTCGCCCAGCGAGGCCGCGCATGGCGCGGCAAGCGGCTCCCGGTAGAAGCATGGCAGCTTGCCGGCCAGCTCGCCGAGTTCAGGGGGCAAGGCAGGCGTGCCGTCACCGCAGAACAGGAAGCCGCCCGGCTTGCCCTGGCGGTCGGCCAGGAGCTTCAGGAATACAGGAGTTGCAGGAGTGGTCATACATTGATGGGCAAAACGAAACAAATCCAATGGTACTCCGAAACAGTTGGCGAGCGTCAACTTAGAGGGGCTGCCCGTTCATTTCTTGATCGTACGCAACAGTTGGCAAGTGGCGGCACAGGCGCTCGAACAAGCCGGGCATGGCCAGGCGCTGTTGCCACCAGCGTAAAGCCGCGCCGGACTCGCTGCTGCGCCAGGCCAGGTAAAAGGTTTCGTCGGGTTTCGGTTCCTCGACTTGCTTTTCCACCAGCAACCCGGCAGCAATCGCCGCGCGGGCGCAACGCTCGGGCAGGAAGCCGAAACCCAGGCCGGCCACCTGGTAATCGAACTTGGCCTGCATGGTGGGCACGGTCAGGGTATCCTGCCCCAGCACCAGGCCGACCGTACGCGGCGCCAGCAGGCGCGCCGAATCGGCCGTGGCGATGGCGCGGTAACGCTGCAGCTCATTGCGCCCCAGCCGCCCCGGCACTTGCGCCAGCGGGTGCTGCGGCGCGACCGCGAACACCCATTTCAACTGCCCGATCGGTTGCGAGACATAGCCGCCGCCCGCCGGGCCGTCGCCGGGCGCCCCCACCACCAGGTCGACCCGCCGCTCGAGCAAGGCTTCCCAGCTGCCGCCCAGGGTTTCCTGCACCAGCCGCAGGCGGGTTTGCTGCGTGACCTCGTAAAAGGCGCGCACGTCGTCCGCCAGCACGGCGGCGCCGAACATGGAATCGATGCCGACCGCCAGTTCGGTCTCCCAGCCAGACGCCACACGCCGTACGCGCTGCTCCAGGTCGCCCGCCGCCTTCAACAGGTAGCGTCCCTCTTTCAGCAATTCCCGCCCGGCCGGGGTCAGTTCCACGCGCGGCCCGATGCGCTCGAACACTTGCACGCCCAACTCTTCTTCCAGTTTGCCCACCGTGTAGGAAATGGTCGAGGGCACGCGGAACAGCTCGCGCGCCGCCGCGGCGAACGAACCGCCCCGGTCGATGGCGTCGACAATCTGCAAGGCGTCCAGGCTTAATCTGAGCATTCGATTTTTTCGATCATAGAGCGGCAAATTATTCGCTTTTTAACACGATGACCTGCCCATATACTGTGAAACATCTGATCGAAATTATCGCACAAGGAGCCCATCATGTTGCAAATCCGTAAATCTGAAGACCGTGGCGTTGCCAATTTTGGCTGGCTGGATTCCCGCCACAGCTTCTCGTTTGGCCACTACTATGACCCGAAGCACGTCGGTTTCGGGCCGCTGCGGGTGATCAATGAAGACAAGGTCGCCCCGGGCCAGGGCTTTGGCACGCACGGCCACCGCGACATGGAAATCATCTCCTACGTGCTGAGCGGCGCGCTGGAGCACAAGGACAGCATGGGCAATGGATCGGTGCTGCATTATGGCGACGTCCAGCGCATGACCGCCGGTACCGGCGTGCGCCACAGCGAGTACAACCACTCGAACCGCGAAGGCGTGCATTTCCTGCAGATCTGGATCGAGCCGGCCCAGGCGGGCATCGCGCCGGGGTATGAGGAAAAGCACTTCACGCCCGAGAGCAAAACGGGCGCGCTGCGGCTGGTGGCCTCGCCGGATGGGCGCGACGGGTCGGTGCTGGTGCACCAGGATGCCTTCATCTATGCCTCGATCCTGAATGGCGGGGACGCGGTGGTGCATGCGCTGGCGGCCGGGCGCCAGGCGTATGTCCATGTGATCCGCGGGACGCTGACGGTCAATGGCGCGGAGCTGAAAGGTGGCGATGCGGCCAAGATCAGCGGCGAGGCGTCTGTTACGCTGTCGGGGGCGGACAATGTTGAAGTATTGCTGTTCGACTTGCCTTGAACCGGTAAACCGGGGTCCGGCCCAAGGGCCAGACCCCGTCTGCGCCGGCGCCAACGTGAGACCGTTGCGGGGGCAGACCCTCGGGTCTGACCCCGCCTTGCCGGTTTTTGTTATGATTGCAGAGTTACACAATACAAAGATTGAAAGAGCATCATGCAGCCCGTAGCGGAACACCCGGCCAAAGAAGAACTGGACTACGTCACCTCGTGCGCCCTGCCGACGCCCTGGGCCCAGTTCACGCTGCATGCCTTCGTCGAACACGCCACCGGCAAGGAACACCTGGCCATGGTGCTGGGCGATATCGGCAACGGCGAGCCGGTGCTGGCGCGCGTGCACTCCGAATGCCTGACCGGTGACGTGCTGTTCTCCCAGCGCTGCGATTGCGGCGCCCAGCTCGAAGGTGCGCTGAAACGCATCGCCGAGGAAGGCCGCGGCGTGCTGCTCTACCTGCGCCAGGAAGGCCGCGGCATCGGCCTGATCAACAAGATGCGCGCCTACCGCCTGCAGGAGCAAGGCGCCGATACCGTGCAAGCCAACGAACAACTGGGCTTCAAGCCCGACCAGCGCAACTACGCCCTGGTCGAGCCGATGCTGAAACAGTTCGGCGTCAAGCGCCTGAAGCTGATGACCAACAACCCGCGCAAGATCGCCGCCATGGGCGCCCTCGGGGTCGAAGTGGCCGAGCGGGTACCGCTGCTGGTCAACCGCAACGCCTTCAACCAGCACTACCTGAACACCAAGGCGCTCAAGCTGGGCCACATGATGACGCCCGTTACCCCGCCAGCCGCCGAAGACGGCGAACTCTGAAGCGCCCCGGCTCCCGCACCCAAGTCGAAGGATTCAATGAAATTCACCAAACTGGCCTTACTGCTGACTTTGACTTGGGGCTGCGCGGCAGTGAATGCCCAGCCGACGCCGGCGCCGGCCGGCAACGAAGCCGTCACCTTGCCGACGCCGTCGAGCACCGCGCAAAAACTGTATTCCGCCGCCAAGGCCGACCTGCTGCAAGTCCGTTCGCTGCTGAAATCGGGCCGTACCCAATCGTCGGTCGGCTCCGGCTTCCTGGTCGGCACCTCCAACCTGGTCCTGACCAACTACCACGTCGTCTCGCAATTCGCACTGGATCCCGACACCTATACCGGTGAATGGGTCGATACGGCCGGCCAACGCGGCAATATCGAACTGCTGGCGGTCGACGTGCTGCACGACCTGGCCGTGGTGCGCGTCAACCGTTACGGCACCGGCTACTTCAAGCTGGGCGACAAGCCGGTCACGCTGACGCAAGGCCAATACCTCTACTCGCTGGGCAACCCGCTCGACCTGGGCTTCGCCATTTCGGAAGGCGCGTATAACGGCGTCATCGCACGCAGGTTCTACGAACAGCTGATGTTCACCGGCCCGATCAACGCCGGCATGAGTGGCGGCCCGACCGTGACGGTGGACGGCCAGGTGGCCGGCATCAACGTGTCGAAGATGCTGGGCGGCGAATTGGTCAGTTTCCTGGTCCCGGCCCACCAGGCGCAGGAATTGCTGAAGAAAGTCGCGCCCGACGCCAAGCCGCCGAAAGACTTCACCGCCATCGTCGCCCAGCAACTGCTGGTGCACCAGAAAGCCATGGTCGACCAGCTGCTGGCCAAACCGCTCAGCGCCAAGGCCATGGGGCCCTACTCGGTGCCGGTGCGCGAATCCGAGCAGATGCGCTGCTGGGGGCGTTCCAACGACCGCGACTCCTTCTCGGTGGAAGTCACCAACTGTGCGATGGAATCCTCGCTCTTCGTTTCCGGTTCGCTGCAGACGGGCCAGGTGCAGATCCAGCACCAGTACATGAAGAGCACCGGGCTGGATGAAGTGCGCTTTGCCGTCCTGTCCAGCAACTCGTTCAAGAACGAGAGCTTCGGCAGCCACAAGGACAAGCGCCTGACCGGTCCCCAATGCACCGAACAATTCGTCAAGAACAGCACCCTGCCGATGCGCGCCGTGATGTGCGTGCGCGCCTACCGCAAGTTCGACGGCCTGTACGACTTCGCCCTGCTGACATCCAGCACCGACGAAGGCAAGATGAACCTGCAAAGCCGCCTCGATGCCCGCGGCGTCTCGTATGAAAACGGCCTGCGTGCCTCGCGCGCCTTCCTCGAATCGCTGGCGCGCGGGGGCAGCAAATGAACGGCCCCTTCTTCATCGAGACCCTGGCGCGCAATGGCGACGTGCTGCACCGCCATCGGGTCAACACCCTGCCGATCACCATCGGCCGCGGCTACCACAACGATTTCATCCTGGACGACGCGCACACCGCCGCCAGCCACGCGGTGGTCGAGCTGGCCGAAGACGGTGGACTGATGATGCGCGACCTGGGCAGCCAGAACGGCATCGTGGCCCATGGCAAACGCCAGGCCGCCGTGCCGATCAACGGCACCACGGTGGTCCGCCTCGGCCACACGCGCCTGCGCGTGCGCGATGCGGCCTACCCGGTTGAACCCGAAGTCGCCGACACCACCATGCACGCCTGGGAAGGCGGCGTGCCGGCGCTGGCCGGCCTGGCCTTGATCGCGCTGTTCATCGGCGTGACCGAAGCGCTGGCCGATACCGGCAGCTTCCAGGCCATCCGCTACCTGCTGGTGATCGCGTCGGGCATCGGCGCGGGCCTGGTGTGGAGCGGCGTATGGGCGCTGGCCAACCGACTGTTCGGCGGCCACGCGCGCCTGGGCCGCCACCTGTTCATCCTTGGCAGCGGCCTGGTGACGATCGGGGCGTGGAAAGCCTTGAGCACCGTGCTGGCCTACGCCTGGTCGGCGGAAGTGTTCACGCGCTACGGCAACCACGTCGTCATGCTGATCGTGGTGGCCATGATCTACAATCACCTGCGCACCATCAAGCCGCACAAGCCGCGCGCCTTCATTTCCTCTTGCGCCATTTTCCTGGCGTTGGGCTCGGGCTTGATCCTGATGCGCAACTATGAGAACGCCGGCCGTTTGCGTGACGAACTGTACATGTCCGCGATCCTGCCGCCGGAAGTCCGCCGGAGCAAAGACCACAGCGTCGACGAATTCATGGACGGCGCCGCCAAGCTGAAGGCGGCCGCCGACGAAGCGCGCAAGTCTTCGAAGCTCAAGAAAGACGACGAAGACGACGACGAATGATCAGGCCGCGTAGGGCGCGCCGCGCAACTCCACGGTATTGCCTTCGGGGTCGTTGAGGTAGATCGACGGCCCTTCGCCTTCCGCGCCGTAGCGCGATTCGGACGGACCGTTGGCGACGCCGTGCGCGCTGAGGTGGGCGCGGATCGCCGCCTCGTCGAATGGCTCGACGCGGAAGCAGAAATGGTCGACGTTGCGGCCTTCCTTGCCCGGCGCGGCCCCGCCCATCTTGCCCAGCTTCTTATCAACCGGCACCAGGTCCACCAGCGAACTGCCGGCGCGCAGCTGGATCAGGCCGATCTCGTCCTGCCGCCGTTCGATCGTGCAGCCCAGCACTTCGGTGTAGAAGCGGATCATGCGGTCGGCATCGACGACGCGCAGCACGATGTGGTCAATCTCACGGATCTTGATCAATGTTGTCTCCTTTTGTTTATGCATCAGGTACCGGGTTGCTTCCGGAAACGGGCACATAACGCCCGCCCCGGAACTCGAATTTCATCGTCTGATCGATGGGCTGCGCCGGCAAATTCGCCTGCCCGCTGGTCTTGCTGACTGCCCCGGTGAACTTCAGTATCAGCGGCCCCGGCCCGCTGCTGCGGTCCGCAATCTCCCAACGACCTTCCATTGCATAGCATTGTCCAGGGGGCACGCGCTCGGACGCAGCAGCAGGGTCGCCCGGCTGCAAGCCAGGCAGGATATCGCCCAGCCGTTCCACGCAGTCGGGGCGCGCGTAGACGTTCGCGCCTTTGATCTTTTGCAGCAAAAGCGGCTGCGCCCGTACGCCTTCCGCATCGATTGCGTATAGCGCGAACAGGTCGACGCAGTAGCCTTGCCAGCAACTGCCCCAGCTGACGTGCAGCGCTTGCGCGGTCGACGACAGCGCCACCACTTCCATGTGCGCGCGCCCCTCAAAGCCTTGCAGGTCGAACGGTTCCTGGCGCCTGGCCAGCTTCCAGCCGACCTTGCCGGGTTTGAAGGTATATGCCGCGAGACCGATCGGCGTTCCGTGCGCGACTTGCGGCGCACCGCTGTCTCCGGCAGGCGTCAGCGCGGCAAGCAGCGTGATACGGTCCGGTACCACGCGGACCACTTGGCGCGGCTCGACGATGACATTGCGTTTCCTGCCCTGCTTCGCATCCCAGTCGCGCGTCACCGCGTTCGTGGCGATCGAGACCACACGTCCGTCTGACTCGTCTTTCCAGTTCGGGAAAACAAGCTGAAGTAGCTCGTCCGGCGCCGGTTCGGGAGCCTGAGCAAACGTCGGCGGCGGCAAAAGCAGAAACGCAACGAAGGCAAGTTTCATCGAGCGGCCTCCTAAATCCGCAAGCGGCGGCGGTCATTGAGGAAGGTGTCCAGCTGCGCCGGTGTTAGCACTTTGACCGGGTCGCCGTGGAAGACGTACAGATAAGGCTCGCCGCCCAGCCGGTCCGTCATTTTCGCCAGCACGAGGAAGCTGGTGCCAAGCGGATAAACGGCGGTGTCGCGCAAACGCCGCGAGCACTCCACCCGCATCTCCGGGCTGAAGGCTTGCCCATTCACCGGCCGCACGACAACCCGCCCGCCCTCCTCCACGGACTCCACCGCCACGTCGCGGTACTCAAAAGTATCCCTTGTCATCCCGCCATGTTACCTGATCCATCTCAATACCGCCCAGCGCCCTTGGCAGCAAAATCGAACCTTCCGCCCAGCTTGCTTGACCTCACCTTTCATCGCGCTACACTGGATATGAAATTCACTTGGGACGAGCACAAGCGCCTAGCGAATCTGCGCCAACATCATTACGATTTTTGCAGGGTCCGTGAAATCTTCGATGGTTTTACGATGACCTGTGAGGATACAAGTTGCCACTACCATGAGCGACGTTTTCTGACGCAGGGGCTGCTTGATGGGAATGTGGTGTTAGTCGTCCATACTGAGAAAGAGGAGGAGGTTCATGTCATCTCCGTTAGAAAGGCAACCCGGCGAGAATCCATTATCTACTTCCGAGACCTGTGCCGATCAAACGGATTGGCAGAAGATTGAGGCTATAGATGATGAAGACATTAACTTCACTGCGGACAGCCCCGACACCAGCAAGATGGACTGGAGCAAGGCGCTATTTCGTGTCGGTGGTCGCCCAGGCACTCGCGAAGAGCTGGAGAATTTCAGACAGCGATGCCTGGCGTATGCAAACCGCCCTCGACGACCAAAATCCTAAGCTTTAATTAGCCTTCAATACGAATGGGATACCGCGCGCCCAGCGGTTGGACGATAGCGAGAACGTCAGGGCGCGCACCTGGTGGTACCAGCCTGCGGGCACATAGAGCATGTCGCCGGGCTGTACGATCACTTCCAGCATGGTCGCCTGCCGCGCCAGCGGATAGCGGTCGAAGTCGGGCGACTCGGGGTCGAACGGGCTGCCGAACAAGACCGGGTTGGCTTCGCGGCTGTACAGGAATTTGTCGTGGTGCGGCGGCGAAAGGAAGATGCGTTTGGTACCCCACACTTGAGCGAAGATGTTGTCGTCGAAGTCGCTGTGCAGCGGCGTGACCGTGCCCGCCGGGCCGATCCAGAAGCGCGGCGGCCCCATCTTTTCAAAATACGTCGGCCAGTGGCACAGGCTGTTCAATTCCCGCAGTTCCAAGTTGCCCAGATATGGCGGCAAGCCTTCCGCCGCTTCGGCCAGGTCGAGGTATTCGCGCATGGTCATGTCCTGCATCGCCCGGTCGGGCGCGAAGGCGGTACCGATGTAATCGCCCACACGGGCGCGCACGTGCACATCGCCGTAACGCTCACCCAAGACAGTTGGCTGCAAGGCGCAAATCGGCCAGCGCGCAATGGCGCCGGGGATCAGGAATGGCAAGCCTTCACGGGCGCGGGCACGGAACGCGGTGGCGCTCATCGGACGCATGCGCGGCACCGCATCGATGGGCGGCAGCGCGCGGGCGGCGGCGCGGATCGCGTCGCGCATCTCCTGCATCGACGATACGCCGCGCACTTCGGCATCGCGGCGGGCGCGCGCTTCGGCTTTCGCCGACTGGGCCGCTTCGCCGGGCGGCACGTTGCGCGACGCTTCGAGCGGTGGCAAACGCGATGCGGTCGGGGGTGTCGGCACAGCCGGTTGCTGCGGCTCGCGGGACGGCACGGCTTACGCCTCCTGCCGCAGCACCAGCAGCGCCACGGCTTCGGCGTTGATGCCTTCCTCGCGCCCCAGGTAGCCGAGCTTTTCGTTGGTCTTGGCTTTCACATTCACGTGGCCGACCGGCACGCCGAGGTCGGCGGCGATGTTGGCGGCCATGGTGGCGATGTGCGGCGCCATCTTCGGCCGCTGCGCGATGATCGTGCAATCGACGTTGCCGATGTCGTAGCCGGTGGCGCGCACGCGCCTGGCCGCCTCGCGCAGCAGTACGCGCGAATCGGCGCCGCGGAATTCTTCCGCCGTGTCGGGGAAATGCTTGCCGATATCGCCCAGCGCCGCCGCGCCCAGGATGGCGTCGGTGATCGCGTGCAGCAGCGCGTCGGCGTCGGAGTGGCCGAGCAGCCCGCGCTCGTGCGGGATCTCGACGCCGCCGAGTATCAGTTTGCGGCCTTCAACCAGGCGGTGCGAGTCATAGCCCTGGCCGATGCGGAATGGGAGTTGCGTCATTGCGTGGAATCCTGTGATAAATACATTTCGGCGATGGCGATATCGGCCGGCAGCGTCACCTTCAGGTTGCGCGGGTGGCCTTGCACCAGGCGCGGCGAATAGCCGAGCATCTCGACGGCACTGGCATCGTCGGTGACCGCATTCGGGTCCGGCGCCAGCGCCAGGGCGCGCAGCAGCAGCGCATAGGAAAACATTTGCGGCGTCTGCGCCAGCCACAGGCCGTCGCGCGGCGTGGTTTCCACCTTGCCGGAACGGGTGGACTTTACCGTGTCCACCACCGGCAAGGCAAGCAGGCCACCGCCTTCGTGGTCGGCCACTTCGGCGATCAGCCTGGCGATCAGGGACGGCGTGAGGCCGGGACGCGCGGCATCGTGCACCAGCACCATATCCTCGTCACGCACTTCGGCGCGGATGGCGCGCAAGCCGTTCAGGATCGAGTCCATGCGCGTGGCGCCGCCGCAGCGCAGGACCGTCACGCCGCGCTCGGGCACGATGGAATCGATATAGCCATCGCCCGCGCTCACCACCACATAGGTGTGCGCAATCAGTTCGCTCTGGCGGAACGTTTCCAGCGTGTGCTGCAGCATCGGCACGCCATTGATCGGCAAATACTGTTTGGGACTGGCGGCTGCCATCCGGGCGCCGACGCCGGCGGCGGGGATCAATGCGAAATATCGCTTCATTTTCTGCTTCGTGATTTTCTCAAAATATTCTGTATCTCGCCGTTGCATGCCTTGCTCAGGCGCGCATACTCGGCAGGGGAATCGATGGCGGCCTGCAGCACTTCCACCTTGGCCATTTCGGCTTTGATATACGGCATCCAGCCGCTGTCGATTTCGTGCGCCAATGCCGAGCGCGCAGTGCCGGCCGGGGCGTACAAGGGCTTGGCTTCGAATCGCCGCGCCAGGGCACTGCGCACCACCTCCTCCACCTTCAGCAAGTGGTCCATATAGGCATTCATGTGCCGCAGCTCGTGCGACAGGATCTCCGCATAGCCGCAGGTCCCGGGCGGGAACTCATTGCCGACGTAAATACGCACCGGCGCATACGTCAACTGCACCTTGATCTGCGGCGCCACGCATTCGTAGCCGCTGACCGGGTCGGTGAGCATCGGGCCGTCCAGCCCGATCTGCACGCGCGACTCGGTACGCGTCAGGCCCAGCACATAACCCGTTGCGGGCATCCGTTCCGTGCGCATGGCTGACAGCTGCTTGTAGGAGAGCTGGGTGTTCACCGTGTAGCCATTCTGGCGCGCCGACAGGACCGAGACGGTCTTGCTGATCGTATCTTCGCAGCGGATCTGGAACGGCGTGCGCTGAGCCGGCGCCGCCTGCGCCTGGCTCGCCGCCAGGGCGCCTACCAGCAACAGGCTGTGCGAAGTGGGCATGGCTTCAGTCCAGCTTCCAGGTGCCGGAGCGCAGTTTGTCGAGCCAGAAGGCGCCAATGACCGTTTTCACGTCGGTGATCTTGCCGCTGCGGACCCAATCCAGCATGTCGTCCACCGAGGCGGTGATGGTTTCGATGAACTCGCCGTCGTCCAGTTTCGCCTCGCCTGCGGTCAGGCCGCGAGCCAGGTAGATGTCCAGGTGCTCGTCCGAGTACGCAATGGCGTTGTGGATGGTGCTGACGAAATGCCAGTCGGTGGCGGTGTAGCCGGTTTCTTCTTCCAGTTCGCGCATGGCGCAGGCCAGCGGGTCTTCGCCGGGGTCGATCTTGCCGGCGGGGAGTTCGATGAAGACGCGGTCGTTGGGGTAGCGGTACTGGCGCTCGAGCAGGATCGTGCCATCGTCGAGGACCGGGATGATCACGACGGCGCCGGGGTGCTTGATGTATTCGCGCGAGGTGTGCTTGCCGTCGGGCAGGCTGACGGTGTCGCGGTGGACTTTCAGGAAGTTGCCGTGGTAGGCGATTTTTCCGTCCAGCTTGGTTTCTTTGAGGTGCTTGTCCATGTTTGTTTTAGAACCGGCAAACCGGGGTCTGACCCACAGGGTCAGACCCCAAAACGGTCTTGCGGCCTGCGGTTAGGGTTGATGGCTTTTGACTTTTTGAGAAGATCAACGGCGCACAACCTCCCCCCGACCGGGAGACCGTTGGGGGGTCTGACCCTGCGGGTCAGACCCCGCCCTACCGGTTTATTGGTGGTGTTTACGCAAATAGCGTACCACGAACCCAGGGAAAGCAAACACCAGGAAGGCAAACGCCGCAATCCAGTAGAACTCCCAGTTCTGCGGGAAAACGGTGCCGATGCGTGATTCGAGCGCCATGCCGATGCCGCCGACGACGACGTACAGCACAGCCAGTTCCGCCAGCCGCACCAGGAAAGGCTTGCGGGCGGCCTTGAGCGGAACCAGGCCGAACACCTTCTCGTTCAGGAAAGGCAGGTTGGCGGCCACCACTGCGAGCAGGATGACCAGCCAGGAAGATGCATTCACATCCATGCAGGATTACGACGCCAGGGTCTTGGACATCGCAGCCATGCAGGCATTCAGCAGCGGGCCGGGGATCATGCCCAGCACCACCACGGCCAGGCCGTTCAGTGCCAGCACGATACCCTTGTCGCTGTTGACCGCCAGAGGGGTATTGTCGGCCGCTTCGTCGAACCACATGACCTTCACGATGCGGATGTAGTAGAACGCGCCCACCAGCGAGAACATCACGGCGAACACGGTCAGCCAAACGGCGCCGGTGGCCAGCACCGACTGCAGCACCGCGAACTTGGCGGCGAAGCCCATCATCGGCGGCACGCCGGCCAGCGAGAACATCAGCACAGACATCAGCAGCGCGTAGACCGGGCTGCGCTTGGACAAGCCCTTGAAGTCGTCGATCTCTTCCGCCTCGAAGCCCTGGCGCGCCAGCACCATGATCAGGCCGAACGAGCCGACGGTGGTCAGCACGTAGGTGATCGCGTAGTACATGGCAGCCGAGTAAGCGGCGGCGGCATTGGCCGGCGAATGGCCCACCACGCCGGCCATCAGGCCCAGCAGCACGAAGCCCATCTGCGCGATGGTGGAGTAAGCCAGCATGCGCTTCAGGTTCGATTGCGCGATCGCGGTCAGGTTGCCGATGGCCAGCGACAGCACGGCCAGGATCATCAGCATCTGCTGCCAGTCGAACGCCATCGGCAGCATGCCCTCCACCAGCAGGCGCACGCAGATGGCGAAGGTCGCCAGCTTCGGTGCACCGCCCAGCAGCAGGGTCACGCCGGTCGGCGCACCCTGGTAGACGTCCGGTACCCACATATGGAACGGCACGGCACCCAGCTTGAAGGCCAGGCCGGCCACCACGAACACCAGGCCGAAGGTCAGGATCGACTTGTCGACGGTGCCGGAGCCGATCTTCTTGGCCACTTCGGAAATGTCCAGCGAGCCGGTCGCGCCGTACAGCATGGACATGCCATACAGCAGGAAGCCGGAAGCGAGCGCGCCCAGGATGAAGTACTTCATCGCCGCTTCGGTGGCGCGGGCATCGTCGCGGCGCAGCGCCACCAGGGCGTACAGCGACAGCGACATCAGTTCCAGGCCCAGGTAGATGGTCAGGAAATTGTTGGCCGAGATCATCACCATCTGGCCCAGCATGGAGAACAGCGCCAGGACGTAGAACTCGCCGCCCAGGTTACCGCCCAGCATGCCGCGGTCGGTGGAGTACTGGCGCGCATACACCAGCGTCATGCCCATCGTCAGGTAGGTGAACAACTTCAGCAGGTTGCCCATCGGGTCGTTGATGAACATGTTCGAGAACGCGTACACCGTGCTGCCGGCGCTGTAGTCGGCGAAGCTGAACACCGCGGCGCCCACCAGGGCCGCCAGGGTCAGCATGTAAGTGATCGCACGTTTGCTCTGGTCCAGGAACATGTCGATCAGCAGGATCGCCGAAGCGGCGATCAGCAGAAAGACTTCTGCGTAGAGCGGGATCAGGTTGGAGGTATTCATGAAAACTTGGTCCTATCTGCTATCAAGGGGCCACAGGAACTGGCAGCTTGCTCTGGGCGACGTGCGCCAGCAGGTCGGCCACGGATACTTGCATCACGTCGGTAAATGGCGCCGGGTACAGGCCCATGTACAGCACGGCGATCGCCAGGATGCCCAGCATCAGGAACTCGCGGTTGTTAACGTCGGTCAGTTCTTCCACATGCGGGTTGGTCACGGCGCCGAAGATCACGCGCTTGGCCATCCACAGGGAGTAAGCCGCGCCGAAGATCAGGGCGGTGGCCGCGGCGATGCCGGTCACGAAGTTGAACTGCACGGCACCCAGGATCACCATGAACTCGCCCACGAAGCCGGAGGTGGCCGGCAGGCCGCAGTTGGCCATGGAGAACAGGATGAACAGTGCGGCGAACTTGGGCATCTTGTTCACGACGCCACCGTAGTCGGCGATCTGGCGCGAGTGCATGCGGTCGTACAGCACGCCGATGCACAGGAACAT